>NZ_JBQUZT010000001.1:0-532106 GCF_056313705.1 Pinisolibacter sp. DMC100
GATCCCTCGCAGGGATCACGCCGTCCACGTTTCTCTTTCTTCCTATTCGATTGTCAAACAACCCGAAGCCCGCAGGCTTCGTGCGCCAGAACTCGCGTCCCGGCGGCTTCACATTCCTTCGGATCAACCGAATGAAGCGACCTTCAACACCTTTTCGAACAACTTGGCAAGTCCCTTTTTCAGAACCCGAAGCCGTTCGCCAGAGCGAAGGATTTCGTCGTCAGCAGCGTTGGCCGCCGTCGTTGGACCGGGTTATAGGCCCACCTCTTTTGCCCGTCAACACCCGTCTCGCACTTTTTTGCGCTGCATCCGTGTTTTTTCGCAAAAGCCAGATTTTCCGCCGATTTCAGATACTTCGCGCCCTGTGGACAAGTTTTGCGACCGCGAATTCGGCCTGTCGGCCCCGCAGAAGCACGTCGGCGAGGCGCGTCTCTCCCGCCTTCCCGAGCCCTCGCGCGTACGCGAGCGCGCGCGTATCCGCGGTTGCCTCATCCCTCTCCCGATCGCCGCGGCGATCGGGATGCGACATAGCGGCTCGCCTCCGGCGTTTCGGTCGCACCGCCGCCGCGGATTGACGTTTGCGCCCCCGAGGGCCACCCTTGTCCGCTGCTTCGCCACGACTTCGCCGCATCGCCGCGGCATCTGGCGACGCGGACAGGGAAGACGACGCCTTCGCGACGGAAGGCCAGCACGGACTTCGATGCGACATTCATCCTCCGACCGGCGTGACGCCATCGATCTCGGGCCCGACCTGCCGCTCCTCGTGGACGGCGGGCTCGGACGGCTGGATCGGCGCGCCCTGTCGCTCCGGTGGCTCGCCGGCACCCTGCTCACCGCCTGCACCTCGACCTTCCTGATGGGCGGCGCGCTCTATGTCGCGCTCGACGGCCGCCATACCTATGCCGCGGTGCCGCGCGAGATCGCGGCCGGTGCCGACGATGCACCCGAACCGCTCGCCCGTACCGTCAACGCCGAGACCGGTGTCCTGTCGAAGGGCGACCGCCTGCGCGTCGGCCCCGACCGGGCCGCCACCCGCCAGGTGCTCAATCTGTCGACGATGACGCGGATCGGCGACCGCGACCTGGTGCGCGTCCGCCCCTTCGTCCGCATCGCCTCGGCGCTGAGCCTGAAGAAGACCGAGGCGACGGCCGACATCCCGCCCTTCAATCCGCTGAAGGTCTTCGCCGACACCGAGATCCTCGCCGGGCGTACCTCGACGGCGCGCAACCCCGCCTTCTACGACGCGACGGTCGAGGGCGAGATCACGCTGCGCACCCGCGACATGCCGATGGACGTCGCCGGCTTCGATCCGGACGTGGTGATGACCGCCAACGAAGTGCAGATGATCGTCGGCGATCAGGCGCGCTTCCTCTCCGACGGTTCGATCCAGGTCGCGGCCCTGCCGATCACCGCTTCCGACGGCGGGTTCTTCGGCGGAGCCGGCGGCAGCGGCGTCGCCTCGGCGCTCGCCATGCGCATCGTGCCGGAGAACGTCACCTTCTTCGCCAAGTCGGACAACGACCGCGCGGGTGCCGCGACCGGCAACGGCCTCGACGAGAAGACGACGACGATCGATCGCGCCGACCAGATCCGCACCCTGCTGCGCGACGCCGGCGGCGACGAGAAGGCGATCGCCGACGCACTCAAGGCGCTGGCCAAGACCTTCGACCTCAAGTCGATCGACAGCGGCTATCGCCTGCGCATCGGCACCGCCAAGGTCGACACCACCGACAAGCTGAAGCCGGTGCGCGTCACCGTCTATGCCAAGGACGGCGCCCACGTCGCCACCATCGCGCTCGACGACTACGGCAACTTCGTCACCGCCCAGGAGCCGGGTCTCGGCGACGACGACGTCGGGGCCGAAGAGGACGAGACCGTGGCGGAAGCCAGCGGCGTGCCGTCGCTCTATTACAGCCTCTATCAGACGGCGATCGACAACCAGATCCCCCGAGCGCTGATCAAGAAGCTGGTCGAGGTCTATTCCTTCGACGTCGACTTCAATCAGCGCGTCAAGCCGGGCGACCATTTCGAGGTGCTCTACGCCGCCGAGGACGATGCCGACGCCAAGGCGCCGCAGGAGATCCTCTACGCCTCGATCACCACCAACGGCACGCCCAAGCGCTACTACCGCTACCGTTCGCCCGACGACGGGACCGTCGACTACTACGACGAGGCCGGCAAGAGCGCGAAGAAGTTCCTGATGCGCAAACCGATGGACGGCGGCGTGTTCCGCTCCGGCTTCGGCGGCCGCCGCCACCCGGTGCTCGGCTACTACCGCATGCACACCGGCGTCGATTGGGCGGCGCCGACCGGCACGCCGATCTTCGCCTCGGGCAACGGCACCGTGACGGAAGCGGGATGGAAGGGCGGCTACGGCCGTTACGTCCGCATCCAGCACGCCAACGGCTACGAGACCGGCTACGGCCACATGTCCGGCTTCGGCAAGGGCATCGAGAAGGGCACCAAGGTGCGCCAGGGCCAGATCGTCGGCTACGTCGGCTCGACCGGCGTCTCGACCGGTCCGCACTGCCACTACGAGGTGCTGATCAATTCGGCCTTCGTCGATCCGATGCGCGTCAAGCTGCCGCGCGGCAAGGAACTGAACGGCGGCATGCTGGCCGAATTCGGCCGCGAGCGCTCGCGCATCGACGCGCTGATGGCGAAGACCGGCACGACCAAGACCGCCGCGGCGAACTGAAGCCGGCTCACCAACCGCGATAGCGGCCCTGACGGTGATTGGTGGCGAGCACCAGATTGATCATCGCCGCGCCGAGGATCGACAGCATCACGTGGAAGGCGTCGAGCACCAGCAGCGTGCCGGCGAGGATCGCCGCGTCGAACGCCATCTGCACCTTGCCGGCCGACCAGCCGCGCGTCTCCTGCAGCCAGAAGGCGACGATGCCGACGCCGCCGAGGCTGGCGCGGTGGCGGATCAGGATCAGCAGGCCGACGCCGATCATCAGGCCGCCGAAGACCGAGCCGAAGAACGGATCGAGCCGGCCGACCTCCATCAGCCGCGGCACCGCCCAGGTCTCGGTCGCGAGCAGCGAGACGGCGGCGACCGTCTTCAACGTGAAGCGCCAGCCCATCCGCCACAGCGCGAAGAGATAGAACGGCGCGTTGACGACCATCAGCGCCACCGGCAGCGAAATCGCCGTGGTGTAGCCGACGAGGAAGGCGAGGCCCGGCGCGCCGCCGGTGCCCATGCCGGTGCGACGGAACAGCTCGAGCCCGACCGCCACGATCAACGTGCCGGTCACAAGCGCGAGCAGGTCCTCGAGCGGCGTATGGGGGATCGTCTCGTCCGGCGCGTCCATCGATCGACCTTCGACTTTCGTTACGATCGATCCTCTATGCGAAGGCCGCGCCCGCGTCGAGGGCCGACACGCGAGAGGCCGCCCGAAGGCGGCCTCTCGTCGTTTCTCGGCATCGCGCAGGCGACGTCACGCCGCTTCGAGCGCCGGGCCGGCGACGGTGAAGAACAGCCGGTCGCCGCCGCCCGTCACCTCGACGCGGACACCCTCGCCGATCTCGCCCATCAGGATCTTCTCGGCCAGCGGGTCCTGCACCTCGCGCTGGATCACCCGCTTCAGCGGCCGCGCCCCGTAGGCCGGGTCGTATCCGCGATCGGCGAGCCATTCCCGCGCCGAGGGCTCGAGCGCCAGCTCGATCCGCCGGTCGGCGACGAGCTTCGTCAGCCGTGCGAACTGGATGTCGACGATCCGCCCCATGTCGGCCCGCTTGAGCCGGTGGAACAGCAGGATGTCGTCGAGCCGGTTCAGGAACTCGGGCCGGAAGTGGGCCCGGACCAGCGCCATGACGTTGTCGCGCGCCTTGTCGACGTCGTCGTGCTCGCCGAGCTCGACCAGGAACTCGGCGCCGATGTTCGACGTCAGCACGATGATCGTGTTGCGGAAGTCGACCGTACGACCCTGGCCGTCGGTCAGCCGCCCGTCGTCGAGCACCTGGAGGAGCACGTTGAAGACGTCGGAATGGGCCTTCTCGACCTCGTCGAACAGGATCACCTGATAGGGCCGACGACGCACCGCTTCGGTCAGCGCCCCGCCCTCCTCGTAGCCGACGTAGCCGGGAGGCGCGCCGATCAGCCGGGCGACCGAGTGCTTCTCCATGTATTCGGACATGTCGATGCGCACCATCGCGGTGTCGTCGTCGAAGAGGAACGACGCCAGCGCCTTGGTCAGCTCGGTCTTGCCGACGCCGGTCGGCCCCAGGAACATGAACGAGCCGATCGGCCGGTTCGGATCCTGCAGGCCGGCGCGCGCCCGGCGCACCGCGGTCGAGACCGCATGGACGGCCTCCGCCTGACCGACGACGCGGCGGGCGAGTTCGTCCTCCATGCGCAGGAGCTTCTCCCGCTCGCCCTCGAGCATGCGGTCGACCGGCACGCCGGTCCAGCGCGAGACGACCTGCGCCACCATGTCGGCGGTGACCGCCTCTTGGACCTTCTCGCCCTCGCCCTTGGCTTCGATCTCCTTCAGCCGCGCCTCGAGCCCGGGGATCACGCCATAGGCGAGTTCGCCCGCCCGGTCGAAGCGACCGGCACGCTGCGCCTGTTCCAGTTCGAGGCGGGCCTGATCGAGGCTCTCCTTGATCTTGTTGGCCGACGCCAGCTCGTCCTTCTCCGACTGCCACTTGGCGGTGAGACCGGCGGACTCTTCCTCGAGTTCGGAGAGCTCCTTCTCCAGCCGCACGAGACGATCGCGCGAACCCTGGTCGGTCTCCTTCTTGAGCGCCTCACGCTCGATCTTCAGCTGGATGATGCGGCGATCGAGTTCGTCGAGTTCCTCGGGCTTGGAATCCACCTGCATGCGCAGCCGCGCCGAGGCCTCGTCGACCAGGTCGATCGCCTTGTCGGGCAGGAAGCGGTCGGTGATGTAGCGGTTCGACAGGGTCGCGGCGGCGACGATCGCCGAGTCGGCGATCCGCACGCCGTGATGCAGCTCGTACTTCTCCTTGAGGCCGCGCAGGATCGAGATCGTGTCCTCGACCGTCGGCTCGGAGACGAAGACCGGCTGGAACCGCCGCGCCAGCGCCGGGTCCTTCTCGACGTGCTTGCGGAACTCGTCGAGCGTGGTCGCGCCGACGCAGTGCAGCTCGCCGCGGGCGAGCGCCGGCTTCAGGAGGTTCGAGGCATCCATCGCCCCGTCCGACTTGCCGGCGCCGACCAGCGTGTGCATCTCGTCGATGAAGAGGACGATGCCGCCCTCCGCCGCCTGCACCTCCGACAGCACGCCCTTGAGGCGCTCCTCGAACTCGCCGCGATACTTCGCGCCGGCGATGAGCGCGCCCATGTCGAGCGCCATCAGCTTCTTGCCCTTGAGGCTCTCCGGCACGTCGCCGTTGAGGATGCGCAGCGCCAGCCCCTCGACGATCGCCGTCTTGCCGACGCCGGGTTCGCCGATCAGCACGGGGTTGTTCTTGGTGCGGCGCGACAGGACCTGGATGGTGCGGCGGATCTCCTCGTCGCGGCCGATGACCGGGTCGAGCTTGCCGTCGCGCGCCGCCTGGGTCAGGTCGCGGGCGTATTTCTTGAGCGCGTCGTACTGGTTCTCGGCCGAGGCGCTGTCTGCCGTGCGGCCCTTGCGGATGTCGTTGATCGCGGCATTGAGCGCGTTCGGCGTGACGCCGGCCGCCGCCAGGATCTTGCCGGCGTCCGAGTCCTTGTCGAGCGCGATGGCGACGAGCAGCCGCTCGACGGTGACGAAACTGTCACCCGCCTTCTCGGCGATCTTTTCGGCCTGATCGAAGAGGCGCGCGGTCGGCGCTGCCAGATAGAGCTGGCCGGCGCCACCCGAAACCTTGGGCAGCTTGTCGAGCGCCGCCTCGACGGCCTTCAGCGCGTCGCGCGAACGGCCGCCGGCGCGATCGATCAACCCGGCGCAGAGCCCCTGGTCGTCGTCGAGCAGCACCTTGAGCAGGTGCTCGGGGAGAAACTGTTGATGGCCCCGCGACAGGGCCATGGTCTGCGCCGACTGCAGGAACCCGCGGGCGCGTTCGGTCATCTTCTCGATGTTCATGACTTCCCTCCTGGCCCGTCGCCCCGCCGCCCCGATCGGGCACGGCCACACGACGTCTGGATCGATGGGTGGACCCCGGCCCTGGACCGAGATCTCGTCTTCGAGGGCAAATGTGGGGAGCGATCACCCCGCTGTGAAGAGGCGAAACGCAGCTTTGCGACACCCCCGCTTGACGTTCGCGCGCCGATCGTCCGAATGGACGGCCCGGACGACCGAAACGGAGCCACCCTATGACCGCACGCGTCGCCACCCTCTGGCGCTACCCCTTGAAGGGCTTCTCGCCCGAGACCCTCGAGAGCGTCGATCTCGAAGCCGGCGAGACCATCCCCTTCGATCGCGCCTTCGCCATCGAGAACGGCCCCTCGGGTTTCGATCCCGCGGCACCCACCCATCTGCCCAAGATCAAGTTCCTCTGCCTGATGCGCAACGCCGCGCTGGTGAAGCTCCGAACCCGTTTCGATCCCGAAACGAACGAGCTGACCATCGCGGAAGGCGGCGAGACCCGGCTCGTCGCCCGGCTCGACACCGAAGCGGGCCGCACCGCCGTCGAGGCCTTCGTCACCGAGCGTTTCCCCGACGAGCTGCGCGGCGCGCCGAAGCTCCTGCGCGCGCCCGGGCATTCCTTCTCCGACGTGGCGAAGAAGGTGCTGCATCTGGTCAATGCCGAGACCATCCGCCGGATGGAGCGCGACCTCGGCGTGCCCGTCGATCCGGTCCGCTTCCGCCCCAACATCGTCGTCGAGGGTCTCGAGGCGCTTGCCGAACTCGACTGGCCGCGCGAGATGCGCCTGACCATCGGCGGCATCCCCTTCGAGGTGGTCAAGCGCACCGAGCGCTGCGCCGCCACCACGGTCAACCCGGCGACCGCCGAGCGCGATCTCCAGATCCCGCGTCATCTCATGCAGACGCTCGGCCACACCGACTGCGGCATCTACGTCCGCGTGCTCGAACCCGGCCGCCTGTCGCTCGGCGACGCGCTGGTGGTGTGAGACATCCGACCGACGCCGCATACGAAAGAGGCCCGGATCTCGCGATCCGGGCCTCTTCGTCATGAAATGATCGATCCGATCACTCGGCGACCGGTTCGGCCGCCGGAGCCTCGGTCTCGCCCTCGCCGGCCTCGTAGGCCGGACGGCGGCCACGACCGCGACCGCCACGGGTGCGGCGACGCGGCGCCTCGTCGTCACCGACGGCTTCCGCCGTCTCGACGGCCGGGGCCTCGACGGGCGCCTCGACCGGCGGCGCGACACGGGTCGGCGCGGCGGTCAGGAAGGCGGGCAGCGCCGAGAGATCGGCGACGTCGTCGGCCTCCGGCTTGGCGGCCTCGGCACGACGCGGGCGACGCTCGCCCTCGAAGCGACCTTCGCGACGGCCTTCGGCCCGCTCGGCACGCTCCGGACGCTCGGCCCGCTCGGGACGTTCCGCACGCTCCGGACGTTCCGCCCGCTCGGGGCGTTCGGCACGCTCCGGGCGTTCTGCACGTTCGGGACGTTCCGCGCGTTCGACGCGCTCCGGCCGGTCGCCCCGTTCGGGACGATCGCCGCGGTCGCGGAAGTTGGTGCGTTCACGGCCACGGCCGCGATCCCGAACCCGGTCGTCACGCACCCGCTCGCCGCGGCCGTCGACCGGCAGATCGTCGAGGAAGGGCTGCGGCGCATCCGGCGACATGAAGCCGTCGTCGCCGACCGCCTGACGCGCCTCGCCGCGCGGCTCGACCCGAGCCTCGCCGGTGTTCTCGTCGAAATCCTCTTCGTCCTCGTCGGACTGGATGTCGGAGCGCACGATCGGCTGCGGCTGCGGCATGGTGGCCTGCGCGGCGGCGATGATGCGGTAGTAGTGCTCGGCGTGCTGGAGATAGTTCTCCGCCAGCACCGGGTCGCCGCTCGACTGCGCATCGCGCGCCAGGGCGACGTACTTCTCGGCGATGTGGAGGGCCGTACCGCGAATCTTGACGTCGGGACCGGTCGACTCGTAGCTGCGGCTCAGCGGATTGGGACCCTTGCGACCACCACCACCGTTGTTGCCACCGCCGCCACCACCGCCACCGCCACCGCGGCCACGCATGCGCTTGTTGGAATTACCCTGTCTCATACCCGTGCGATCTCTGCCGAGGAACATGTTTCGAGGTCTCGTCCTCTGTCGGGCCTCCTCTGCCGAGGCCCATGTGCGAGGGCGTGCCGGACAATGCGCAACGGGCCCCCGCTCCGCGCGCAGACTCTCGTCCTTCCAGCTTTCGCGCCGTCCGATCCGCTCCGTTCCGAGGGAGGAATCCCTGCGAGACGAAGTCACCGTTGCCGGTGGATCGAAGCGATACGGTCACGAACGGGCATTACGGCCCCTGAAAGTGTTGGACGAACCGCAAGTCCGACGGCCGTCCCCCCTCGAGATGCGGCCACCACGTACGACGGTCTCTCCCGATCGGGAGGCCCCTTCCCAGCGGCGCTACAAGAGCGCATCGCAGGTCCACGTCCGTCGACGATTTGCTTCGGTGCTTGGACCGTAACGATTTCTCGCCCGGTTTCCAAGGCTTATTTTGAGGCAGCCGTGTCGCGGGGGCGCCGGGCGACCACTACGCGGTCTCGTCCCGCGAGGTCGGGGACGACCGAAACGCCCTCGAGACCGACCGCCGCGAACAGCGCAGAGACCGCCTCCCCCTGCCGCCAGCCGATCTCGACGGCGAGGAATCCCCCCGGTTTCAGCGCGACGATCGCCTGGGTCGCGATCTCGCGATAGGCGTCGAGCCCGTCGGCGCCGCCGTCGAGCGCGAGCCGCGGGTCGTGGAGCCGCACCTCGGCGTCGAGCGCGTCGATGTCCGCGGTCTCGATGTAGGGCGGATTGGAGAGAACGGCGTCGAAGAGCCCCGGCGCCAGCATCGAGCCCTGCGATCCGGCGACGAAGATCACCCGATCGACGACGCCGTTCGCTCTCGCGTTCGCTCGCGCCGTGACGATCGCTTCCTCGGCGAGATCGCTCGCCACCCCCCGCGCATCGGGAAGCTCGGCGAGCACCGCCACCACGATCGCGCCCGAGCCGACGCCGAGGTCGGCGAAGACCGGCGCTTCGACGCCCGCGAGGCGCGAAAGCGCCACTTCGACCAGCGTCTCGGTGTCCGGCCGCGGCACCAGCGTCGCCTCCGACAGCGCGAAGCGCAGACCGCGGAACCACGCCTCGCCGATCACTCGCTGTACCGGTTCGCCGGCGATCCGCCGCTCGGCGAGCGTCGCGATGCGGCCGATCTCGTCGTCCGAGACCGGTCGATCGCCCTTCGCGATCAGGCCGGTCAGGTCCAGCCCGAGCACGTGGCCGAGGATCAGCCGCGCCTCCGCGACCGCCCCCTCGCCCGATCCGGCGAGCGCCGCACGCAGCGTCCGGCCGACCGTGTCGACGGTCTTCACCGCGAGACCCGCGAGCCGTTCGGCGACACCCGCGCTCATGTCTCCGCCTCCGCCAGCAGCGTCGCCTGATGGTCGGCGACCAACGCGTCGACGATCGTGTCGAGCGCCTCGCCGGCCATCATCCGGTCGAGCTCGTAGAGCGTCAGCTCGATACGGTGATCGGTGACGCGGCCTTGCGGGAAGTTGTAGGTGCGGATGCGCTCGGAGCGATCGCCCGAACCGACCTGTCCGCGACGATCCGCCGCGCGTGCCGCCGCCTGCCGTTCGCGCTCGATGTCGAACAGCCGGGTGCGCAGCAGGGCGATCGCCTTGGCGCGATTCTGGTGCTGCGAGCGCTCCTCCTGTACCGCCACCGCGATGCCGGTCGGCAGATGCGTCACGCGGACGGCGCTGTCGGTCTTGTTGACGTGCTGACCGCCGGCGCCCGAGGCGCGGAACGTGTCGAAGACGAGATCGGACGGCGCGATCGCCACGTCGACCTCCTCGGCCTCCGGCAGCACCGCCACCGTCGCCGCCGATGTGTGGATGCGCCCACCCGATTCGGTTACCGGCACGCGCTGCACCCGGTGGACGCCCGATTCGAACTTCAGCCGGCCGTAGGCCCCGGCGCCCGAGATCTCGGCGACGATCTCCTTGTAGCCGCCGAGTTCGCTCTCGCTCGCCGAGAGGACCGTCACCGTCCAGCCGTGCAGCGCCGCGTGGCGGGTGTACATGCGGAAGAGATCGCCGGCGAAGAGCGCCGCCTCGTCGCCGCCGGTACCGGCGCGCACCTCGAGGATGACGCTGCGATCGTCGGCCGAATCCTTCGGCAGCAGCGCGAGACGGACGGCGCGGTCGAGGTCGGCGACACGCGCCAGTGCCTGCGGCCGTTCCTCGGCCGCCATTGCCCGCATCTCTGCGTCGGTTTCCGCATCGGCGAGGAGCTGATCGAGCCCCGCGACTTCCGTCTCCGCCGCCCGCAGCGCCCGGATCGCCTCGACCAGTGGTTCGAGTTCGGCGCGGTCGCGCGACAACGCCGCCCATTCGCTCCCGTCGACGCCGGCGTTCATCCGCGCGTCGAGGACGGCGAAACGGTCGAGAACCACATCGAGCTTGGCCGAGAGGGACATGGGAAATCGGGCGTGCGGGAGGAAGACGGGCGGCGGAGCGTGACGGGATCGCCGCTAGGGGACGATCGGCAGGCCCTGCTCTTCCGCGAACTTCTTCAGCACCGCGCGCAGATCCTCGTTCGGCCGACCGCCGGCCTCGAGCCGCGGCAACACGCGGGCGCGCAGCTTGGCGACGTCGAGATCGAGCAGCATCGACTTCACCGGACCGACCGACGACGACGACATCGACAGCGACCGATAGCCGAGCGCCACCAGCGCCATCGCCTCGAGCGGCTTGCCCGCCAGCTCGCCGCACAGCGTCACCGGCACATGGTGTTCGATCGCCTTGTCCTGGATCAGCTTCAACATCCTGAGGAACGGCAGCGACATCGGGTCGTAACGTCCGGACAGGCGGTTGTTGCCGCGATCGGCCGCGAAGGTGAACTGGAACAGGTCGTTCGTGCCGATCGAGGCGAAGTGGACCTTGGAGAAGAGCTCGTCGAGCTGGAAGAGGAGCGAGGGCACCTCGATCATCACGCCGAGCTTGATCGTCTCCGGCAGTTCGTAGCCGAGCCGCTTGAGGAAGTTCTTCTCGCGTTCGACCAGCGCCTGCGCCCGCTCGTACTCCGAGACGCTGGCGACCATCGGGAACATCAGCCGCAACTCGCGCCCGGCCGCCGCCTTGAGCAGCGCCCGGACCTGGATGCGCAGCAGACCCGGCCGGTCGAGACCGATGCGGATCGCCCGCCAGCCCATCGCCGGGTTCTCTTCCTCTTCGAAGGATTGGGCATAGGGCAGGATCTTGTCGCCGCCGATGTCGAGCGAGCGGAAGGTGACGGGCTTGCCGCCGGCCGATTCCAGCACCTTGCGATAGAGCGATTCCTGTTCCGCCGCGCGCGGGAAGGACGTCGCCACCATGAACTGCAGTTCGGTGCGGAAGAGGCCGATGCCCGATGCGCCCGATTCCTCGAGATGCGGCAGATCGAGGAACAGGCCGGAGTTCAGGAGCAGCTGGACGTGCTGGTTGTCGCGGGTGATCGACGGCTTCGACTTCAGCCGGCGATACTGCGCCTGCTTGCGGGCGCGGAAGCGAACCTTCTCGGCGAAGGCCGCCTCGACGTCGGGCGCCGGGCGGAGATGGACGATGCCCAGTTCGCCGTCGACGATGATCGAATCGCCGTCCTCGACCAGCGAGACCACGCCCTCGATCTGGCCGACGACCGGAATGCCGAGCGAGCGCGCGACGATCGAGATGTGGCTGGTCGGCGCGCCCTCCTCGAGCACGAGACCCTTGATGCGGTCGCGATCGTAGTCGAAGAGATCGGCCGCGCCCATGTTGCGGGCGACGATCACCGCGTCCTTCGGCAGCTCGCCGGCCATCGGTCCGTGCGGCTTGCCGATCAGTTCGCGAATCAGGCGGTTCGCCAGCGCATCGAAGTCGTGCAGGCGTTCGCGCAAGTAGGGGTCGGTCTGGCGCAGCATGCGCGCGCGGGTGTCCGACTGGACCTTCTCGACCGCCGCTTCCGCCGTCAGGCCGTTCTTCACGGCCTCTTCCATCTTGCGCACCCAGCCGCGGTCGTAGGCGAACATGCGATAGGCCTCGAGCACGTCGCGGTGCTCGCCGACCTGATCGAGTTCGCTCGACGACAGCAGGTCGTCGACCGAGATGCGCAGCTTCTCGATCGCCGCCTCGAGCCGCCGCGCCTCACGGCTGGCGTCGTCGGCGATGAGGGCGGAGATGACGATGCGCGGCTCGTGCAGCACGACGTGGCCGAGGCCGACGCCCTCGCCCAGCCCGACGCCGTCCAGATGCATCGGCCGCTTCACGTCGAGCGCCGAACCCGGCAGCATCAGGTGGTCGAGCCCGCCGGCCGCAATCATCTCGGCGATGATCATGGCGGTCGTCTGGAGGATCTCGACCTCGTCTTCCTGATAGGTGCGATGCGCCTTGTTCTGGACGACCAGCACGCCGAGCATGCGGCCGGCGCGCAGGATCGGCACGCCGAGGAAGGCGTTGAACATCTCCTCGCCGGTTTCCGGCTTGTAGGCGAAGGCCGGATGCGACTGGGCGTTGGGCAGGTTGAGGCAGCGCGCCTCGGAGGCGATCAGGCCGACCAGACCTTCGCCGACCTTGAGCGAGGTCTGGTGCACCGCCTCGCGCTTGAGGCCGACGGTGGCGGCGAGTTCGAGGACGTTGTCGTCGCGCAGCACGTAGACCGAGCACACCTCGGCGACGACGTTGGTGGCGATCTGTTCGACGATGTGGTCGAGCCGCTCCTGCGCGTCGATCGGCTGCGCCATCAACTCGCGGAGCTTGCGGAGCAGGATGCGCGGTGCGCCCAGAGATCCTCGCATCTCCGCTCTCTCCTCTCCGAAGGCTCGGCACGCGGGGGCCGATCCCCCGTAATCCGATTCCACCATGTCACCGATCCGCGTCCGAAATCAATCGGATCGCCGTCACCATGGGGAATCCGCCGGGCGCGACCGGCGGTCGCGCCCGGGCAGTCGGCCGATCAGGCCTTGTCGAGACCGTAGGCGGTGTGGAGGGTGCGCACCGCCAGCTCGGTATAGGCCGCGTCGATCAACACGGAGATCTTGATCTCGGACGTGGTGATGGCGCGGATGTTGATGCCCTTGGAGGCCAGCGCCTGGAAGGCCTGGGCGGCGACGCCGGCGTGGGAGCGCATACCGATGCCGATCACCGACACCTTGACCACGTCCGACGACGACTCGATGACCGTCGGGCCGATGTCGGCCTGGGCCGCCTCGAGCACCGCGGTGGCGCGGGCGAGTTCGGCTTCCGGCACGGTGAAGGTGATGTCGGTCGTGGAACCGTCCGGCGACGTGTTCTGCACGATCATGTCGACGTTGATGTTGGCCTCCGCCAGCGGACCGAAGACGCGGGCGGCGACGCCCGGCTTGTCGGCGACGCGGCGCAGCGAGACCTGCGCCTCGTCCTTGGAGTAGGCGATACCGGTGACGACCTGAGTTTCCACGATCTCGTCCTCGTCGCAAATGAGAGTTCCCGGCGGGTTGCCGTTGGCGTCGACCCCGACGGTGTCGGGATCTTCGAAGCTCGAGCGCACGAAGGTGCGCACCTTCTTGACCATGGCCAGCTCGACCGACCTGACCTGCAGCACCTTGGCGCCGAGCGAGGCCATCTCGAGCATTTCCTCGAAGGCGACCTTCTCCAGCCGCCGCGCCTTGGAGACGATGCGCGGGTCGGTGGTGTAGACGCCGTCGACGTCGGTGTAGATGTCGCAGCGATCGGCCGAGACCGCCGACGCGATCGCGACCGCCGACGTGTCCGAGCCGCCGCGGCCCAGCGTGGCGATCCGCCCCGTCGGGCCGATGCCCTGGAAGCCGGCGATCACCGCCACCTCGCCGCCGCTCATCACGTCGATCAGCCGGGCGCCGTCGATGTCCATGATGCGGGCGGCGCCGTGGGCGTCGTCGGTGACCAGCGGGATCTGCCAGCCCTGGAACGAGCGCGCCGGGATGCCCATCGACTGCAGCACGATGGCGAGCAGTCCGGACGTCACCTGTTCGCCCGAGGCGACCACCGCGTCGTATTCCATCTGGTCGTAGAGCCCGGCCTTGGCCTCGCCGCTCTTGGCGGCGTCCTGGACATAGGCGACCAGCTGGTTCGTCACGCCGGACATGGCGGAGACGACGACCGCGACCTGATGGCCGGCCTTCACCTCGCGCGCCACGTGGCGGGCGACGTTGCGGATGCGTTCGACGTTGGCGACGGACGTGCCGCCGAATTTCAGGACCAGACGGGCCATCGTGCCACTCGCGATCGATGCCGAAAGATGCGACGCGGCGCACCTCGGCGCCCCGCGTCACGGGTCGGGCGCTTGATACATCGAAGGCTTTCGCGGCGCAACGCCGCGTTTTCTCCGTGGTTTCGCCGACGGCGCGCCCTCCGCCCCCTCGCCGCGCTTGACCTCGCCCGCCCGCCGGCTACCTTCCGGAACGCCAGACGAGGACCAGACCCCATGACCATCCCCCACGCCCGCGCCACCGTCGACGAGACGGAGATCGGCAATTTCGAGGCCATGGCCGCCGAGTGGTGGGATCCCAAGGGCCGTCTCCGGCCACTGCACGAGATGAATCCGGTCCGCCTCTCCTGGCTGAAACGCGAGATCTGCCGGCATTTCGGCCGCTCCGAGGACGACACCCGCGCCCTCGACGGCCTGACGGTCTGCGACGTCGGCTGCGGCGGCGGTCTCCTCACCATTCCGCTCGCCCGCCTCGGCGCCGTGGCGACCGGCGTCGACGCCGGCGCCGCCAATGTCGAGGCCGCCCGCGTCCAGGCCGAGAAGGACGGCATCGACGTCGCCTGGCGCGCCGGCACCGCCGAGGAACTGGCCGCCGAGGGCGCCACCTTCGACGTCGTCGTCGCCATGGAGATCGTCGAACACGTCTCCGACCTGCGGCTCTTTCTGGAGACGATCGCCCGCCTCGTCCGCCCCGGCGGCCTCCTGTTCCTGGCGACGCTCAACCGCACGCCCAAGAGCTTCGCCCTCGCCGTCGTCGGCGCCGAGTACATCATGCGCTGGCTGCCGCCGGGCACCCACACCTGGTCGAAGTTCGTCACCCCGCGCGAACTCGAACGCGGCGTCGAGGCGACCGGCCTCGAGGTCCAGGCGGCCTGCGGCATGGTCTTCGACCCGCTGCGCTGGTCGTGGTCGCTGAAGAGCGGCGATCTCGACGTGAACTACCTGATGGTCGCCGAACGCCCCGACCGTACCTGACACGAACAGCGAGGTCGCCGATGAAGCCCGATCCCGCCGCGACCCTTCGCCGTTCGAACCGCTCGGGAAGCCCGGTCGCGACGACCGTTCCGCCCGTCGCGAGCCGCCTGCGCCTCGCCGCCGCGGCGACCCTCGTCGCCGGCCTCGGCGCCGCCGGCTGGCTGCGCCTCTTCGGCGATCTGGGCCAAGAGGCCTCGACCACCTTCGAGCGCACCCGCGTGCAGGAGATGCAGCTCGAGCGCATGGGCGGCAAGTTCGCCGTCGAGGCGGCACGCTTCACCCAGTGGTTCGACAGCCTGTGGAGCGGCGAGAAGCTGCCCGTGACGATCCTCGTCTGCGCGGTCGTGGGCAGCGCCTTCCTGTGGTGGATTGCCGGCCTCGCCGCGGTCGACGTCGGCGACGAGGAGGCCCGCGACCGTCGACGCACCGGCGGCGATGCCGTCACCCCCGACGGCGACGGCCACCATGGCCATGACGGCGGCGACGGTGGAGACGGCGGCGGCGACTGACGCCGCCCGCGCGCCCGCGCCGACCACGACCGCTTCCCGACACGATCCGAAGACGAGAAAGGGCGACGGTTTCCCGTCGCCCCGATCCCGTCGATCGACCGCCTGCGGCGATCACTCCTCCTCGTCGTCCCCGCCGCCGTCGTCGTCGCCGCCGTCATCGTCGCCACCGTCATCGTCGCCGCCGTCATCGTCGCCGCCGTCATCGTCGCCACCGTCGTCATCGTCGCCGGAGTCGTCGTCACCGCCGTCGTCGTCTTCGGAGTCGTCCTCGGATTCGTCTTCGCCGTCCGAGTCGTCCTCGTCCTCTTCGGACTCGTCGTCGTCCGACTCCTCGTCGTCGCCGTCGTCCTCTGAGTCGTCCTCGTCGGCCTCGTCGTCGGATTCGTCATCCTCGGAGTCGTCTTCGGAGTCCGCCTCTTCGGAGTCGTCCTCGTCGTCCGATTCCTCGTCGTCCTCGGACTCGTCGTCGCCTTCCTCGTCGGAATCGTCGTCGTCGTCCTCTGAGTCGTCCTCGTCATCCTCGTCGTCGGACGTCTCCTCCTCTTCCGAGGTCTCCTCCTCGGAGATCTCCTCCTCCTCGACCGTCTCCTCGGAGGACTCCTCGAGGCTCTCCTCGGTCGTCTCCTCGATCGTGGTTTCCTCGATCGAGGTCTCTTCGAGATAGGTCGTGACGTCGAAGGTCTCGAGCATGCTCCAGCGGCCTTCCGAGGCCCAGGAGACGTAGCTCGACCATTCCTCCGACACCGTGGTCTGGAACGGCAGGATCGTGTCGGCGAAGAGATCGATGACGATGCTGGCGTAGTCCTCGATCCGGAAGGGCGAGATCGGGAAGTCGACGCCGCGACCGTCGTTGGTCACCGGATCGAGCGTGTCAGACCACACCTCGCGCGGCGGCGGCAGCGGCACGCGCGGCACGAAGACCCAGCTGTCGCCGAAGTTGAACTTCGGGTTCATCAGGTAGTCGTAGGGCATGTAGCAATAGCCCTTGTCGCCCCACTCCCCACCCCACGAATTGCGCACGATGAAGACCCGTTCGGCCTCGTTGTAGCCGACCGCGCACATGGCGTGACCGCCGTGCGAGGCGCGGCCGACGTCCTCGGGCGAGGGCATCGGCACGACGCCGCCGCGCTTGGAGGCCTCGTCGAACGACTTGAACAGCGCCACGCCGAAGACGATCGGCCGGCCTTCCGCCAGCGCCTGCTTCCAGGCGTCGAGCTCGAGCGGCACCTTGGCCATGTCCTGGACGCGATTGCCGTAGCCCTCGCGATAGGCCTCCTGGCCCGGCTTCTTCAGGATCAGTCGCTTGTCGAAGGGCCAGGCCTTCTCCGGGCAGGCACCGAACTTGGCGAGGCTCTCCATAGCCAGCTGGATGACCGCACCCTCGTCCTTGTCCTGATCGCCGCCGCGCCAGCGGGCGTTGTAGTAGACGAAGAGCCGCGACACGTCGGTCTGCTGCCGCGTCGCCCGCTTGACCCAGTACTCCCAGGCACCCGCGACCGCATTGGCGACGCAGGAGTTGGTCTGCCCCTGGTCCTCGACCGGCGTCATCAGCGAGCGCAGGTCGACCCGGTTCGGCAGCTTGGCGTATTTGATCGAAATGCCGGGCGCATATTCCGGCGCCTCGGCGCGCGCCGCCATCGCCCGATAGCCCGACGACCGTCCCTCGACGACGCTCGACCCGGCACCGGCAGCCGAGGACGCGAGCGGCGCGGGCTTCGCGTCGGCGGCATCGTCGGCGTCGGCCTCGACACTCTCGCCCGCCTCGTCGGACGGCTCGTCGTCGCCGGCGTCGGCGGACGCCTCTTCGGCCTCGTCGCCGTCCGCGACCTCGTCGCCTTCGACGTCGTCCCCTTCGGCATCGGCAGCCGCCTCGGGCGCCTCGTCGACCCCGTCGTCGCCCGCCTCGGCGACGTCGGTCTCACCCGCGGCCTCGGCCTTCTCCTCGGCCTCGTCCCCGTCACCCTCGTCGGCTTCACCCTTGTCGGCTTCGCCCTCGTCGGCGGCAGCGTCGCTCTCGTGCGCCGAAGCGGACGACGAGGCCGCGACCCCGACCGCCAGGGCGGCGAGCCCGGCCGCGGCGGCGAGGCCGGCGGCCTTGGCGAGACCGGAGCCCGAGCCCTTGGTCGGGGCAACGGCCGGAGCCGGGGGTGACGCGGCGAGGGCCGCCGCCGGTCTGGAAGGCTCCTCGTCGCCCTCGCCGTCCTCGCCCTCGTCCTCCGCCTCGGCCGGCGCCGCCTTGGCGGGCGCGGCCTTGGCAGGAGCCGCGGCGGCCGGCGCGTCGAGGCCGGCGAGCGGCTGCGGCGCCGCCGCGGACGTCTTCTCGGCAGGCAGGAGACCCGAGGCGGACAGCACCCCGCCGATCTCGGCGATCGATTTGTCGAGGGCCTGCAGCGTCAGATAGCGCGGATCCTTCTTCAAGGCCTCGGCGACGTTGGCACGCAGAACTTTCAGTTGCTCGAGGATTTCCGTCGGCATGACACTTCCCCTCCCCGGGAGACGCACGTACACGCGACCGCCTCCGCGGTCACGGAACGTCAGCGTCGCACGAAAAATCGAGAAGAATCAAGCCGCCGTGGAGGTCGAGACCGCTTCTGGACGATGGTCTTTCGTCGCCTGTGTCACCGCGGTGAGACCCGCCAGTTCGGCCCGCAGGGCGACGGCGATCTCGGCCACCCGGTCGGCGGCGTCGGTGCGCCCTTCGGGATCGATCGCCGAGATTTCGGCCTTCAGGACTTCGAGACGTTCGAGAACGCGAGGCAGCATGGCCGGATACTCCCAACGACGGCTGGCGGCGACATCCGTTCATCCTGCCCGCGAATGCTTAACGAAGGCTGGCGACGCCGCCTCTTGCCGTCCCGGTCCGCCCCAATAGGATGGGCGAGAGGTGCCGCATCGGGCGGCGTCTTCCGACGGAGGGACGTCGTGTGATTCTCGGTATCGTCTTCACCGTCGTCTGGTTGGGCCTGGCGGCCGTCTGGTTCGTCATGTCGCTGATGGCCGGCGCCATGGCCAACGACGCCGGCACCGTCGCCTCCGAGGTCCACGCCCGCCTGCTGATCACCATGATGGTCGGCGAGGCGCTGATGGCCGTCGCAGGCCCCCTCGGCGGCGCGGCCCTCGCCTTCGCGGCCTCTGCGGGCCTCCTGTGGAAGCTCTTCGCCGTGGCCCTCGTCCTCGGCATCGTGCTGCAGGTCTACGCCGTCGTCGCCATGCTGAACGCCGCCTCCGCCTGATCGCCGGCGGGGCGGGCGACGGCGAAGGCCTCGGAGATCGGCGGCAGGGTCCCGAAAACGAAAAAGCCCCGGCGAACCGGGGCCTTTCGGAGGAGATTTGGTGGAGCCAAGGGGAGTCGAACCCCTGACCTCTTGAATGCCATTCAAGCGCTCTCCCAACTGAGCTATGGCCCCACTGTCTCCGGCCGGGCTTGGGTAACCCCGGCGACGGCGGCGATCTCTAAAGGCATCGCCGCCCCTGATCAAGCCCCTTTCGCTCGGACCGTCACTTTTTTTTCGAAGTCACGGGCAGAACTGTGGAAAATCCGTCCGAGAGTGACGGATTTCCGGGGTGGGAGCGCCTCAGCGCTCCTCGTCTTCGGTCTCGACGTCGATGTCGATGCCGTCGATGTCCTCGTCCTCGTCGTCCGCTTCGAGGAACGTGTCGTCGTCGCCGATGTCGGCGATCTCCTCGTCCTCGATCTCCGGCACGTCCTCGCCGCCGCCCTGTTCGGCATCGGCCTCCTCGAGGCTGACGAAATCGACCTGGGCCTCCTCGGTCTCGACCTCTTCTTCTTCCTCGACCGGAGCGGCCTTGGCGCGCAGCGCCACCGCCGAGATCGTGAAGGCCGTTCCGCACTTGGGGCACAGAATCGGATCGCGGTTGAGGTCGTAGTACTTGGTGCCGCAGTTCTGGCAGAGGCGCTTGGTGCCGAGTTCGGGTTTCGCCACGGATCGTCTCGCTCATTGGAGATGGAAAGGTCTTCCCCTCTAGTCCGAGAAACCATGAGTGTCAAAACCCGATTTCGCGTCGGAGCGCCGCATTCCGGCCCTTCCGTCGGATGACGCCCGTCGGCGCGCGTGCTAGGAGGGGCGCCCGAACGAGATCCGGCCGAGACATACGAGGACGATCATGAGCCACGCCGCCACGCCGATGCCGCTTTCCGCCCGCGCGGGCGCGAGCCTGAAGGGCCGGATTCGTGTGCCGGGCGACAAGTCGATCTCCCATCGCTCGCTGATGTTCGGCGCGGTTTCGCTCGGCGAGACCCGCATCGAGGGCCTGCTCGAGGCCGACGACGTGCTGGCGACCGGCCGCGCCATGGCGGCGCTGGGCGCCGGCGTCATCCGCGACGGCGAAGGCGCCTGGCGCGTCTCGGGGCTCGGCTGTGGCGGCCTGCTGGAGCCCGAGAGCGTCCTCGACTTCGGCAATGCCGGCACCGGCTCGCGCCTCACCATGGGTCTCGTCGGCGGCCATGCGATCGCCGCCACCTTCGTCGGCGACGCCTCGCTGTCGCGCCGCCCCATGGGGCGCGTGCTCGATCCGCTGCGCGCCATGGGCGTCGAGGTGATCGCCCGCGCCGGCGACCGCCTGCCGCTGACCCTGCGCGGGCCGAAGAGCCTGCTGCCGATCACCTACCGCGTGCCGATGGCCTCGGCGCAGGTGAAGTCGGCGGTGCTGCTCGCCGGCCTCGGCGCGGCCGGCACCACCACGGTGATCGAACCCGTCGCCACCCGCGACCACACCGAACGCATGCTCGAGGGCTTCGGCGCCGAGCTCTCGGTCGAGATCGACGCCGACGGCACCCGCGTCATCCGTCTGAAGGGCAGGCCGGAGCTGAAGGCGCAACACGTCGTCGTCCCCGGCGACCCGTCGTCGGCCGCCTTCGCGGTCGTCGCCGGCCTGATCGTGCCGGGCTCCGACGTCACCGTCGAGAACGTGCTGCTGAACCCGCTGCGAACCGGCCTCTTCCAGACGCTGATCGAGATGGGCGCGGACCTGACGATCGAGAACGAGCGCCTCTCGGGCGGCGAGCGCATCGGCGACGTCCATGTCCGTGCCTCGACGCTGAAGGGCGTCGTGGTGCCGCCGGAGCGCGCTCCGGCGATGATCGACGAGTACCCGATCCTGTCGATCGCCGCCGCCTTCGCCGAAGGCCCCACCGTGATGGAGGGGCTCGAGGAACTGCGCGTCAAGGAGAGCGACCGCCTCGCCGCCGTCGCCCGCGGCCTCGAGGCCAACGCCATCGCCTGCACCGAGGGCGCGGCGAGCCTCGTCGTCGCCGGCCGCAGGGCGGGCGTGAAGATCGGCGGCGGAAAGGTGGCGACCCACCTCGACCACCGCATCGCCATGAGCTTCCTGGTCCTCGGGATGGCCGCCGACGCGGCCGTGACGGTCGACGACACGGCCATGATCGCGACGTCCTTCCCGTCCTTCCGCGGCCTGATGGAGGGCCTCGGCGCCCGGTTCGTCGAGGCGTGACACGCCCGACCCCGAAATGCGAAACGGCCGGCGGATCGCTCCGCCGGCCGTTTTCATGAATTCCGCGAGATGGGCGTCACACCCGCATCGGCATCAGCACGTAGAGCGCCGTCGAGGGCTCGGCGTCGTCCGAGATCAGGGTCGGCGACCCCGGATCGGAGAAGCGGAAGAGCGCGCTCTCGGTCTCGAGCTGACCGGCGATGTCGAGCAGGTAGCGGCTGTTGAAGCCGATGTCGAGCGTCTCCTGATCGTACTCGACCGGCAGTTCTTCCGTCGCCGAACCGCTGTCCGGGTTGGTGACGGAGAGCACCAGCTTGCCCTCGCTCATCGTCAGCTTCACGGCGCGGCCGCGCTCGGACGAAATCGTGGACACGCGGTCGACGGCGGTGGCGAACTCGCCGCGGTCGACGCGCATCAGCTTGTCGTTGCCCTGCGGGATGACGCGACCGTAGTCCGGGAAGGTGCCGTCGATCAGCTTCGACGTCAGCACGATGCCGACAGACGGGTTCTCGCCGTCCTTGCCCAGGAAGGTCAGGCGGATCTTGCTGTCGGACAGCTCGACCGTGACCTTGGCCTCGGGGTCCTCGACCAGCTTCTGGATCTCGCCGACGGTCTTGCGCGGCACGATGACGCCCGGCATGTCCTCCGACCCGTGCGGCGCCTCGATCTCGGCACGCGCCAGCCGGTGGCCGTCGGTGGCGACCGCGCGGAACTTCAGCCCGCCGCCGTTCTCCACCGCGTGGAAATAGATGCCGTTGAGGTAGTAGCGCGTCTCCTCGGTGGAGATCGCGAACCAGGTGCGGTCGACCAGACGCTTCAGATCGGCGGCCGCCAGCGTGAACGTGTGGCTGAAGGTGCCGGCCGTGAGGTCGGGGAAGTCGCTCTCCGGCAGCATCTGCAGCGAGAACTTCGACCGGCCCGAGCGGATGTCGAGCGTCGCGCCGTCGGGACGGGTGGCGAGTTCCACCTGGGCGCCGTCCGGCAGCTTGCGCACGATGTCGTGGATCATGTGCGCCGGCACCGTGGTGGCGCCCGGCTCGGAGACGACCGCCGGAATGGCCTCGGAGATCTCGATGTCGAGATCGGTCGCCTTCAGCTTCAACTCGCCGCCTTCGGCGCGCAGGAGGACGTTCGAGAGGATCGGGATGGTGTTGCGGCGCTCCACGACCCGATGGACGTGGGTCAGGGACTTCACCAGCTGCGCGCGCTCGACGGTCACTTTCATCGATGTGTTCCGAAGGTCCGGCTGTGGCCCGCGCGAAATGCGCGGATGGAGGGATTCCGTCCGGTCGTGCGACCGGGGGCGAAGACCTTCGCCCGTCCCGCTTCCGGACGCAAGTCCCGCAATGCGGAAGTCACGCTTTTCGCCGTCATCCGGCGGTGATTCCGGCCGTCGCGTCGTGGGTCCTGGCGCGCGCGATGCGCACCCCGCGGCTCTGCATGTCCTTCAACTGGACATACATCTCGGCCGCCGAAAGCGCGTCGTTGAAGGCGTCGTGCAGCGTCAGGGTCCGCAGGCCCAGGTCGCGGGTGATCGCGGCGAAGGAGAGGTCTATCTGGGTACCCTGCGGCGCATCGCCGTACTTGCGCTCGTAGTAGAGCGCCGAGACCTCGATGCGGCGGTTGGGCAGGCGAAAGCCGTAGTAGTCCTTCACGTAACGGCCGATCATCGCCGCATCGTAGTCGATCCAGTAGCCGACCAGCGGCCGCCCCCCGAGGAAGTCGAGGAACTCCGGCAGCACCTCGCGCATCGGCCGGGCATCCGCCACGTCCTTGGCGCGCAGCTGGTGGACGCGGATGGCATCCGCCCGCATCTCGGCTTCCGGCCGCACATAGGCGTCGAAGGACTGCGACGTCAGGATCCGGTTGCCGGCGATACGGATCGCCGAGATCGAGATGATGTCGTCGTGTCTCGTGTCGAAACCGGTGGTCTCGCAATCGACCGACACCACCTCGCCGGAGGGATCCTCGGCGAAGAGGGTCCGCCAGCGTTCGTCCTTGAGCCGCATCAGGTCGAGGCGGCGTCTCGCCCAGTCGAACATGGCCGCCCCCTCAGAACATGCCGAGCTTGAAGTGGTTGCGCACGATCTCGCGGAACTGCTTCACCACCCGCAGCGCGTCGCGCATCAGGTCGCGCTCGAGCGTCGTCAGATCGGACGGACGCAGCAGCGATTCGCCCTCGGTGGTGCCCGCCAGATGCGCCCGGAGCTGCGAGCGCAGGCGCAGCTGCACGAACCAGCCGAAGGCCTCGGTGAGGTCGCGTGCGAAGGCCTCGTCGAAGAGATGGGTCGCCGCGATCGCCTGGATGCGTTCCACCGTCGAGGTCTGGGTCAGCCCCTTCTCGATGGCGAGACTGCGGATGCCGTGGACGATCGGGAAGGTGCCCGACTTCTTGAGGTCGATCGCCTCCTCGCGGCCGACGGTGGCGAGGATCGACGAGACGATGCCGCCCGGCCCCGGGAACTGGTCGATCGCCTTGGCGAAATGGGCGATCGCCGCGGTCTCGCCCGCCATCATCTCGATGAAGGCCCGCTTGGCCTTCGCCAGCAGCTCGGCGTCGCCGGCCACCGCCACCGCGTCGAAGAAGATGCCGAGATTCATCGGGCTGTCTTCGTCGGGCAGGTGGACCCAGCGCTTCAGCTGGACGAGGAAGTCGTCGAGCGTCTGCGACCAGATCGGGTTCGACACCATCACGTTGCCGGGACACGGCGGGAAGCCGAACCGGGCGAGCGCCCCCTGGAACTCGCTGCGGAACTGTTCGAGGTCCTCCGCCGGCACGGGCTTCGCCAGGAGAAGGCCGTTGTCCTGGTCGGTGCGCACGGTCTGTTCGCCGCGGCCCTCCGAGCCCATCACCATCAGGCAACCGCTCTCGCGGATGCTCTCCGGCGCGATCGTCTCGAACAGCTTGCGGAAGAGATGGCGGTTGAGGTCCGAGGTGATCGCCGCGATGTCGTGGACCTTGATGCCCTGGCGATGCAGCCGCTCGACCTGGGACTGGATGTCGGCCGCCGCCCCCGCCAGATCGTCGATCGACCGCGCCCGGTCGATGCGGCCGGGGATCAGCTGCGAGTTGCCGGCGAAGAGGCCGAGGATGTCGATGTCCTCGAGCACGCCGACGGTGTCGCGGTCGCGCGTCACCACCAGCCGTCGCTTGTTGTGGCGCGTCATGGTGATCAGCGCGTCGAAGACGAACTCGTCGTCACCGACGGTGATCAGGTTCCAGCTGGTGCACTCGCCGACCGGCGTCGACAGCGGCAGCTTCGACAGGATCGCCGCCTTGGACAGATTGGTCCGCGTCACGATGCCGACCTGATCGGCGCCGAGCACCAGGAGGCTGTTGGTGTCGGTGTCGGTCATCCGCCGCTCGGTCTCCTCGATCGTCGCCGAGGCGTCGATGAAGACCGGCGGACGCAGCCGCGCCTCGCAGATGCGGGTGCGCAGCACACCTTCGAGACCCTCGCCCCGGTCGCCCTTGGCGGCTTCGGCGAGCTTGCGCGAGATGTCCTGGTAGAAGAACGCGGCGAAGCCGGGATTGCGGTGGATGAGGTCGAGAAGCGTCGCCCGCGGGACGAGATAGGTCAGCGTCTCCTCGCAGGCGACGTAGCGCGCACCGGCACCGCCGTGGACCACGGCGCGAGCCCCGAAGGTCTCCTTCGGCCCGAGCACCGCCACCACGTGCCCGTCGTCGTCGTGCTCCTCCACCGCGCCCTTGAGGACGACGTGATAGTGCTCCGACGGCGCGCCGCGCGCGAGGATCGTCTCGCCCTCAGGCCAGTAGCCGATGTCGAGAGAGGCGACGAGTTCGGCCGCCTCCGCCTCGCTCAGGCGATCGAAGGGCGGGCTCTTGGTGTCGAAGGATCTGGGCATGGATATCACCGGGCGATCGCGACCCCCGGCGGGCGCCGCGCGTGATCGTTGCCCGCGGGCCGCGGGTCGTGACGGGACCGGCGATCCGGACGGGCCCCTCGTCCCGCCCCGATCGAGGGACGAACGGCCGGAAGCCCTCTCGAGCGCCCGGCCGTTCGGAACTCGGACGATCGGGAAGGCCCCGACCGTCGGAAGGTGGACCGGAGCGGAGACCGCCCCGGTCCGGGATCGAACTCAGTGCGAGGCGGCGCCCGACGCACCGATGCCGGTCTGGCAGCGGATGTACTGAGCCTCGAAGCCGTCCTTGTCTTCCTGCGCGCGGGCCGAGCCGTCGAGCACGGAGAACAGCCAGATGCCGATGAAGGCGATGGGCATCGAGAAGATCGCGACGTTGTCGTACGGGAAGGGGTTGGAGCCCTTCACGTTGCCGAGCACCGCGACCCACACGGTCGGACCCATGACCACCATGGCCACCGCCGAGATCAGGCCGAGGAAGCCGCCGATGAAGGCACCGCGGGTGGTCATGCCCTTCCAGAACACCGACATCAGCAGAACCGGGAAGTTGCACGACGCGGCGATCGCGAAGGCCAGGCCCACCATGTAGGCGACGTTCTGGTTCTCGAAGGCGATGCCCAGGCCGACGGCGAGGATGCCGAGGCCGACCGACGCCATCTTCGAGACGCGCATCTCGTCGACCTCGTTGACCCGGCCGCGACGGAACACCGAGGCGTAGAGGTCGTGGGAGATCGCCGAGGCACCGGCGAGCGCCAGGCCCGAGACGACGGCCAGGATGGTGGCGAAGGCGATCGCGGCGATGAAGCCGAGGAAGTATTCGCCGCCGACCGCGTTGGCCAGATGCATGACCGCCATGTTGGAGCCGCCACGGATCGCCGCGATCACGTCCTTGCCCGCCGCGACCAGAGACTGGTCCATGAAGGGGTTGGTGGCCGGGGACGCGGTGTTGCCGGCGATCAGCGCGATCGCGCCGAAGCCCATGATGAAGGTCAGGATGTAGAAGTAGCCGATGAAGCCGGTGGCGTAGAACACGGACTTGCGCGCGGCCTTGGCGTCCTTCACGGTGAAGAAGCGCATCAGGATGTGCGGCAGACCGGCGGTACCGAACATCAGCGCCATGCCGAGCGAGATCGCCGAGATCGGATCGGTGATCAGCGAGCCGGGGCCCATGATCGCCGCATGCTTGGGATGGATGTCGACGGCCGCCTTGAACAGGGCCTCCGGCGAGAAGCCGAACTTGATCATGACCATGAGGGCCATGAAGGTGGCGCCGCCGAGCAGCAGACAGGCCTTGATGATCTGCACCCACGTGGTCGCGGTCATGCCGCCGAAGGTGACGTAGACGATCATCAGCACGCCGACGATCATGACGGCCCAGAGATAGGGCAGGCCGAACAGGATCTGGATCAGCTTGCCGGCGCCCACCATCTGGGCGATCAGATAGAAGGCCACGGTGACCAGCGAGCCGCAGGCCGCGAGCGTGCGGATCGGGGTCTGGGCGAAGCGGAACGAGGCCACGTCGGCGAAGGTGAACTTGCCGAGATTGCGCAGCTGTTCGGCGACCAGGAAGGTCACGATCGGCCAGCCGACCAGCCAGCCCACCGAGAAGATCAGGCCGTCGTAGCCCGAGCCGTAGACGAGGCCGGTGATGCCGAGGAACGAGGCCGCCGACATGTAGTCGCCGGCGATCGCCAGACCGTTCTGGAAGCCGGTGATGCCGCCGCCGGCGGTGTAGAAGGACGCGGCCGACTTGGTCTTGCGCGCCGCCCAGTAGGTGATGCCGAGCGTGATGCCGACGAAGATCACGAACATGATGATCGCCGGGAAGTTCGTCGCCTGCTGCTTGATGTCGGCGGCGTCGACGCCGGCCGCCATGGCGAGCGTCGGCAGCGCGGTGACCGCGGCCGTCGTGAGGAGCGTCAGAATGCGGTTCATCACTTGGTCTCCTCGACGATCTGGGCAGTGAGCGTGTCGAATTCGGCATTCGCCTTGCGGACGTAGATGCCGGTCAGCACGAAGGCCGAGACGATGACGCCGATGCCGATCGGCACGCCGTAGGTCATCAGGTTGGACCCGATGTGCGTCGCCAGGAACGGCTTGGCGTAGCCGACGAGGAGAATGAAGCCGTAGTAGATGACGAGCATGGTGATCGTCAGCGTCAGCGCCAGGCTGTTCCGCTTGTGCACCAGCTCGGCGAACTTCGGGTTGGCCCGAACCTTCTGGATGACATCGTTACTCACGATGAATACCTCCCTTGGATTCTGATTTTTTTCGGGGAGATCCGTCGAGCCCGAACCGCGAAGCCTGCCGTCCATCCCCAGATGAACGAACACCATCGGCTCGCAGATAGAGCGGACTACGGTCTCCCCCCGGTCCTGAGCAGACTCGCCCCGGAATGCGATCTGCCATGGCAGAAATTTGCCTTTGCGCAATCTTTGGCGATAGCCCGTCCTTCGTATAGCTACTTAAGACGCAGATCGTCGGACTCGCGGTCGAACTATCGCAACGCAGCAATATTATTGCTGCGGCGCTTCAGTAATACATGACGATTTCGGGTCAGCGTTTTTCGCATGCCTCGGCGATTTCGGCGACGATTCTCTCCGCCGCCGCACGCCGATCGGACGCGCCGAGGATCGGCCGCGCCACCACGAGGAGGTCGGCGCCGGCGCGGATCGCGTCGCCCGGCGTCGTCACCCGCTTCTGGTCGCCGGCCGCCGCCCCCGCCGGGCGGACGCCGGGAGTGACCAGCGCCAGATCGGGTCCGACCGCGGCGCGGAGCCGCGCCGCTTCCGCCGCCGAACAGACGATGCCGTCCATGCCGGCGGCGACCGCGTCGCGTGCCCGCGCCTCGACCAGATCGGCGACCGCGGTGCCGTAGCCCGCCGCCTTCAGGTCGGCGTCGTCCATCGAGGTCAGCACCGTCACGCCGAGGAGTTTCGTGCGCCCCGCCCCATGCGCGTCGCGCGCGGCCACCGCCGCCCGCATCGCCTTCGGGTAGGCGTGCAGCGTCACCCAGTCGACCCCGAGCTTCAGGATCGATTCGATGCCTTCCTCGATCGTGTTGTCGATGTCGAGCAGTTTGACGTCGAGAAAGACCTTCTCGCCCTCGCCCACCAGCCGTTCGACCAGTCCGAGACCGCCGGCGAAGACCAGCCGATAGCCGATCTTGTAGACGCCGACCGCGCCGCGGGTCTGGCGCACGGCTTCCTCCGCGTCGGAAACCGACGGCAGGTCGAGGCCGAGGATCAGGCGATCGCGGGGATGGGCGGCGGTGAAGGCCATGGTCGGAGCTCCCTGTCTGGTCGCCCCCGTCATAGCCGCGTCGGGCCGTTCGGCCAAGCGGTGGGAGGGCTCAGTCGAAGCGGCGATAGACCCAGACGCGGGCGGGCGGCAGGTTGCGCACCACCCAGTTCGACCGTTCGATGTCGAAACGCGTCGCCCCGTGCGGAACCGGCGAGACCAGCGCGTAGGAGAACTGGATGAAGGGTGCTCCCGGCTCCATCCGCGAGAAGGAATCGTCGAGCAGGCGGACGCGTTCGGGCAGCGGCCGAGTGAAGAGCGGCAGGCTCGACACCACCGCCGCCAGCGGCCGCGCCTCGGTGCCGACGAGGCCGGCGATCGACTGTGCCATGCGATAGGCGTCGCCGTGGACGAAGTGGACGCCGGGATAGCGCTGGCGCAGCAGCGAGCAGAAGTCGCCGTTGTACTCGATCGAGACGATTCGCTCCGGCGCGATGCCGCGCTCGATCAGCGCCTGGGTGACGACGCCGGTGCCGGGTCCGAGCTCGACCACGAAGCCCGGCCGCGCCGGATCGACATAGGCGGCCATGGCGCGGGCCAGCTGCGGCGAAGACGGCGCCACCGCGCCGGTGATCAGCGGCTTGTCGATCCAGTTCTTGAGGAAGCGGACCTCGTCGAGAACCTTGTGGCGCAGGTCGCCGGTGGTTTCGCGCAACTTGGGGTGTCCCATGGGTGGCTCCGGCTCGATGAGATCGGGTCGCCGCGACCCTGCGGCACTCCCGTGACGTTACAATGGCGCCGGCTGAAATGCGACCCGGCTCACCCCCCCAGATTGTCGAAGAAGCCCTTCATCTTGGCGAAGAATCCGTGGGACTCGGGATGGGTGTCGCCGGAGCAGTCCTTCTCGAACTCCTCGAGCAGCTCGCGCTGGCGTTTGGTCAGGTTGCGCGGCGTCTCGACGCCGACCTGGATGTAGAGATCGCCGTAGCCGCGCGTCCGGAGGATCGGCATGCCCTTGCCCTTGAGCGGGATGCGCTTGCCCGACTGGGTGCCCTCCGGGATCTTCACCTTGGCGGTCTCGCCCGACAGCGTCGGCACGTCGATCATGCCGCCGAGCGCCGCCGTGGTCATCGAGATCGGCACGGCGCAGAACACGTCCGCCCCGTCGCGCTGGAAGAAGGCGTGCGGCTTGATCGAGACGAAGATGTAGAGGTCGCCCGGCGGGCCGCCGCGCGTCCCCGCCTCGCCCTCGCCGGCGAGCCGAATCCGGTTGCCGTCCTCGATGCCGGCCGGAATGTTGACGGCGAGCGTCTTCTCCACCGACGTGTGGCCCGACCCGCCGCAGGCCTTGCAGGGGTCGGGGATGACCTGACCGCGGCCCTGACAGGTCGGGCAGGTGCGTTCGATGGTGAAGAAGCCCTGCACCGCACGGACCCGGCCGTGACCGCCGCAGGTGCGGCAGGTCTGGGCCTGGGTGCCGGCCTTGGCGCCGGTGCCGGAACAGACCTCGCAGGTGACCGTGGTCGGCACCTTGATCTCGATCTGCTTGCCGGCGAAGGCCTCCTCGAGGGAGATCTCCATGTTGTAGCGCAGGTCGGCGCCGCGCTCGCGCCCGCCGCGACCACCGCCGCCGCGCCCGCCGAAGTCGCCTCCGAAGAAGTTCTCGAAGATGTCCGACATGGTCTGGGCGAAGTCGCCGTTGAAGCCGGCGCCGCCGCCCCCGCCCATGCCGCCGCCCTCGAAGGCGGCGTGGCCGAAGCGATCGTAGGCGGCCCGCTTCTGGCCGTCCTTGAGGCAGTCGTAGGCCTCGTTGATCTCCTTGAAGGCCGCTTCCGCCGCTCCGTCGCCCGGATTGCGATCCGGGTGATACTGCATGGCGAGTTTGCGGAAGGCGCTCTTCAGCTCCTTCTCGTCGGCGGTCCGGGAAACGCCGAGAACCTCGTAGTAGTCGCGCTTGGCCATGGTCGATCCGTCGTTCGCGGGTCCGAATGCCGCCCGGGAGATACGGCGCGACCCGGCGTGGAAAATCACACCGGGTCGCGCTTCGTCACGTCACGGGGAAACACCTCGATCAGTGCTTCTTGTGGTCGTCCTTGACTTCCTCGAAGTCGGCGTCGACCACGTCTTCGCGCTTGGGCTCGGCATGGCCGGCCTCGGCCGCGCCCGCATCCGCCTGACCGGCCGCGTACATGGCCTCGCCGAGCTTCATCTGGGCCTCGGCGAGCTTGTTGGCCGCGGCCTTGATCGCCTCGACGTCGTCGCCCTCGAGCGCCTTGCGGGTGTCGGCGATCGCCGCCTCGATGACCGACTTGTCGGCCGCCGAGACCTTGTCGCCGTAGTCCTTCAGCGCCTTCTCGGCGGAATGGGCGAGGCCTTCGGCGTGGTTCTTGGTCTCGACCAGTTCCTTGCGCTTCTTGTCCTCGGCCGCGTTGGCTTCCGCGTCCTTGACCATCTTCTCGATGTCGGCGTCCGACAGACCGCCCGAGGCCTGGATGCGGATCTGCTGCTCCTTGCCGGTGCCTTTGTCCTTGGCCGAGACCTGGACGATGCCGTTGGCGTCGATGTCGAAGGTCACCTCGACCTGCGGCACGCCGCGCGGCGCCGGCGGGATGCCGACGAGATCGAACTGGCCGAGCATCTTGTTGTCGGCCGCCATCTCGCGCTCGCCCTGGAAGACGCGGATCGTCACCGCGGTCTGACCGTCCTCGGCGGTCGAGAAGACCTGGGACTTCTTGGTCGGGATCGTGGTGTTGCGGTCGATCAGGCGGGTGAAGACACCGCCCAGCGTCTCGATGCCGAGCGACAGCGGCGTCACGTCGAGCAGCAGGACGTCCTTGACGTCGCCCTGCAGCACGCCGCCCTGGATCGCGGCGCCGATGGCGACGACCTCGTCCGGGTTGACGCCCTTGTGCGGCTCACGGCCGAAGAACGACTTCACGATCTCCTGCACCTTCGGCATGCGGGTCATGCCGCCGACCAGCACCACCTCGTCGACCTGACCGGCGGCGAGACCGGCGTCCTTCAGAGCCGCCTTGCAGGGCTCGATGGTGCGCTGGATCAGGTCGTCGACCAGCGCCTCGAACTTGGCGCGGGTGAGCTTGAGGTTGAGGTGCTTCGGACCGGTCGCGTCCATGGTGATGAACGGCAGGTTGATCTCGGTCTGGGTGGCACTCGACAGCTCGATCTTGGCCTTCTCGGCCGCTTCCTTCAGACGCTGGAGGGCGAGCTTGTCGTTGCGGAGATCGATGCCGGTCTCCTTCTTGAACTCGTCGGCGAGATAGCCGACCAGCCGCATGTCGAAGTCCTCACCGCCGAGGAACGTGTCGCCGTTGGTCGACTTCACCTCGAAGACGCCGTCGCCGATCTCGAGGATCGACACGTCGAAGGTGCCGCCGCCGAGGTCGTAGACCGCGATCGTGCCGGAGGTCTTCTTGTCGAGGCCGTAGGCGAGCGCCGCAGCCGTCGGCTCGTTGATGATGCGCAGGACTTCCAGACCGGCGATGCGGCCGGCGTCCTTGGTGGCCTGACGCTGGGCGTCGTTGAAGTAGGCGGGCACCGTGATGACGGCCTGCGTCACCGGCTGGCCGAGGAAGGCCTCGGCCGTCTCCTTCATCTTGCCGAGCGTGAAGGCGGAGATCTGCGAGGGCGAATAGGGCTTGCCGTCCGCCTCGACCCAGGCGTCGCCGTTGGCGCCCTTGGTGATCGTGTAGGGGACGAGATGCTTGTCCTTCTCGACCATCGGATCTTCGTAGCGGCGGCCGATCAGGCGCTTCACCGCGAAGAAGGTGCGCTCCGGATTGGTCACGGCCTGCCGCTTGGCGGCGACGCCGACCAGACGCTCGCCGTCGTCGGTCAGAGCGACGATCGACGGCGTGGTGCGCGCGCCTTCCGAATTCTCGATGACCTTGGCGGTCTTGCCGTCCATGACGGCGACGCACGAGTTGGTCGTGCCGAGGTCGATACCGATCACCTTGCCCATGATGCTTCTCCTCTGGCGGGCCGTCCGAACCCCTGTCGGGCGTTTCGGGAAGGGCGTTCGCCCACGGCCCCCGATTGACGGGCCCCTCGGGACCCCATGGTTTCAACCTGTGAAGACCTCCGGGAAAGACCGGAAGTCATGCTTCGCCGGGGTATATAAGAGGCGCGTTTCGGCGCCGCAAGACGCGGCCGCTCGGCTTTTCCGGCGAATTCGCCTCCGCCGTGGCGGGCGCGGGCCGACCGGCCTAGAATGACCGCCGTCCCGATCGAGCCGCGCGCCATGCCCAAACGCTCCGCCTCCCCCCTGCCCGACGGCGTCACGCTCCTCCCCGGCCGGCTCGACCGCAGCGCCCAGACGGCCCTCGTCGAGGCGTTGCGCGGCGTGATCCGCGAGGCGCCGCTCTTCACGCCGGTGATGCCGGGAAACGGGCGGCCCTTCTCGGTGCGCATGACCAACTGCGGCCCGCTCGGCTGGGTCTCCGACCGCGCGGGCTATCGCTATCAGCCGACCCATCCGACGACCGGACGGCCCTGGCCGGCGATGCCGCCGGTGCTCCTCGATCTGTGGAACGCGGTGACCGGCTACGATCTCGCGCCCGAGGCCTGCCTCGTCAACTTCTACGACGAAGGCGCCAAGATGGGCCTGCACCAGGACCGCGACGAGGCCGATTTCACCGCGCCTCTGCTGTCGATCTCGCTCGGCGACACCGCGCGTTTTCGCCTGGGCGGGCCGGAGCGCGGCGATCCGACCCGGTCGTTTCCGTTGGAGAGCGGCGACGTGCTGATGCTCGCCCCGCCGATGCGTCTCGCCTTCCACGGCATCGACCGCGTGCTGCCGGCCTCCTCGACGCTGCTGCCGCGCGGCGGGCGGATCAATCTGACGCTGAGAAGGGTGTCGCCGCGGCCGGCGTGATCACGAGACGAGGCGCCGGAGCCCCGGCACCTTCGCGAGCCCGACGGCGCAGACCGCCGAGACGACGACGATCGCCGCGGAGACCGCGAGCGACGCCGCGATCGGCACCGACAGCCGGCTCGTCGAGGGCACGATCAGGCACCAGCCGAGCGTGAACAGGCCGTGGATGCAGTACATGCCGACGGCGAAACGGCCGAGCCGGGCGATCCGCGCCGCCATCCGGCCCATCGGCACCCGCAGCACCAGGAGGAACAGCGCCGGCGAGAAGATCGCCGAGCCGAGGAGGAAGTTGAAGTTGGAGATCGGCTTCACCCCGTGGGCGGAGATGAACAGCGCCTCCCAGACGAAGAGCGCGAGCCCGATCGCCACGAAGACCGCGAGCGCCGCGACCGGCACCGCCGGCACTTCGTCGCGCCGCGCCGCGAACCACGCCCCCATGGCGACGAAGAGCGGCCCGAAGAACGGCCCGTTGCGCCCGGTGAAGGCGACGGCGTCGGGATAGATCCGCGCCACCCAGGGAAAGGCGCCGGTCATCTCGTTGTAGGGCCCGACCGCCAGCCCGATCGCGTAGAGCGCCAGCGACACCGTCCACACCACCCGCCAACCGAAGGGCCGGAGCGCCAGGAAGATCGCGATCGACACGCCGAGCCAGGGCAGGAACCACAGATGGAAGGCGACGCCGCCGCCGTTGAGCGTGGCGACGAGATGCCGGTAGGGCTGCGGGATCGACGAAGGCGGCGGATGATAGCCGAGGTCGTGCACCAGGAAGTGCACGCCGTTGTAGACCAGCTCCCAGGCGACGAAGAGCACGAAGAGCCGCTTGAAGACGCGCCAGCCGTAGTCGAGCCCGTTGGTCGCCTTCAGCCCGGCCATGAAGCCCGACGTCATGAAGAAGAACGCGAGCGAATAGCGCAGCACCATCAGCAGCACGCCGTAGGCGTTCAGTTCCCGCGTGTCGACGGCGATGACGTGGATGGTCGTCACGGTGCAGAAGGCGACGAAACGCATCGCGTCGATCTGCTCGACCCGCGCCCGGGTCGCCACCACGCTCGCCGCCGCCGGCAGCGTCGCGTCGAGCGGCTGCGGCCGGACGGGCGCCAGTCCCGGCGGATCGACGAAGCCGAGACCCTTCAGGATCTCCGTCGCGCTCTTGCTCGCGCCGGTCACCGCCATGCGTCCTCTGCCCCTCGCCGCCACACGCGGCAACGTTCCCTGTCGCCGATCATCGCCGCAAGTTGCAAAGACTTCGCCAATGCCACTGGTTAACGAAGGACGAGCGACGGTTTGACGTGGGACCGCCGGCCCGTTAGCCCTGAGGCCCCACGGAGTCGTTCCCCGCCGATGATCGCGTCTTCGCCCCGCCTCGACCGTGCCCGCGCCGTGCTGCGCGAGGTCTTCGGCTATCCCGACCTGCGCCCCGGCCAGGACGAGATCGTCGCCGCGGTGCTCGACGGCGCCGACGTGCTCGCCGTCATGCCGACGGGTGCCGGCAAGTCGATGTGCTACCAGCTGCCGGCGCTGGTGCGCGAGGAACTGGTCGTCGTCGTCTCGCCGCTGATCGCCCTGATGCGCAACCAGGTCGCCCAGATGCAGGCGAACGGCATCTGCGCCGGCGCGTTGAACTCCACGACCGACGCCGAGGAATGGCGCCGGATCATGGACGATCTCGCCGCCCGCCGCCTGCGGCTCCTCTATCTCGCCCCGGAACGCCTCGCCCGCCCGGAGACGCAGGAGCGTCTCGCCCGGGCCGAGGTGGCGATGATCGCGGTCGACGAGGCGCACTGCATCTCGCAGTGGGGCCACGACTTCCGCCCCGAATATCGCGACATCGGCGCCTTCGCCGAGAAGCTCGGCAATCCGCGCATCCTGGCGCTGACCGCCACCGCCGACGCCGCCACCCGCGAGGAGATCCGCGAACGGCTCTTCGTCCGCGAGCCCGTCACCTTCGTCCACGGCTTCGATCGGCCGAACCTCTTCCTCGCCATGCGGCCCAAGGCCGATCCGCGGCGCCAGCTCGTCCGTTTCCTCGACGGCCATCGCGACGAGAGCGGCGTCGTCTACTGTTCCTCGCGCCGCCAGACCGAGGAACTCGCCGAGGCCTTCCGCGGCGCCGGCCACCGCGCACTCGCCTATCATGCCGGCATGGAGGGCGAGGCGCGCTCGGTGGCGCAGGACACGTTCCTGCGCGAGGACGGCGTCGTCATGGTGGCGACCGTCGCCTTCGGCATGGGCATCGACAAACCCGACGTCCGCTTCGTCGCCCATGCGGCGCTGCCGAAGTCGATCGAGGCCTGGTACCAGGAGATCGGCCGCGCCGGCCGCGACGGCCTGCCCGCCGACACGCTGACCCTCTACGGCACCGACGACATCATCCTGCGCCGCCGTCAGATCGACGAATCGGACGCCGGCGACGAGCAGAAGCGGGTCGAGCGCCAGCGCCTCAACGCGCTCGTCGCGCTGGCCGAGACGCCGCGCTGCCGCCGCCAGGTGCTGCTCGCCTTCTTCGGCGAGGAGAGCGAGCCCTGCGGCAACTGCGACGTCTGTCGCGACGGGGTGGAGACCTTCGACGGCTCCCTCGCCGCCCAGAAGGCGCTCTCCGCCATGGTCCGCACCGACCAGCGCTTCGGCGAGACCCATCTCGTCGACATCCTGCTCGGCGAGACGACCGAGCGCATCGAGAAGTTCGGCCACGCAAAGCTCAAGACCTTCGGCGTCGGCAAGGAGTTCACCCGGCCGCAGTGGCGGGCGATCTTCCGCCAGATGCTGGCCGCCGGCCTCGCCGACGTCGACATGACCGCCCACGGCGCGTGGTACGTGACGGAAGCCGGCGGCGAGGTGCTGAAGGGCGCCCGCCCGGTCGTCTTCCGCCGCGACGTGGTCGAGGCCGCCCGCGCCGAGGGCCGCAGGAAATCGGCGAAGATCGAGAAGAAGCTCGCCGTCTCCGGCCTCGACGAGGCGGAGACGCGCCTCCTCGACGCACTGAAGCGCACCCGCGCCGACCTCGCCCGCGAGCTCAACGCCCCGGCCTACGTCGTCTTCGCCGATCGCACCCTGATCGAGATGGCGCGTGCCCGGCCGACGACGCGGACCGAGATGGCCGCCCTCCACGGCGTCGGCGCCGCCAAGCTCGAACGCTTCGCCGACGTCTTCCTGCGCGCGGTCCGCGACTTCGAGGGCTGATCCGGCTTCGTCCGCCGGCTGCCATCGCCCCTCTCCTGCCACGTCGTCCGATGCCACTCGTGGGCGCCTCCGCGCGCCCGCGCGGCGATGCGCCGACGCCCGGCGAACAACGACCAAAGCGCTACTCCCCGACCTATTGAGGGGAAGCCATAATTCATAATATAAGTATGTTCTCATATAAAGCCGCGGCGACGCATCGGACATCCGATCCGCAAGGACAAGCGGCGACAGCGAGGGGGGAGAGCCGGTCTCATGGCAACTCTGGACAAGAAGCAGATCGTCATTCTCGGCGCCGGCATCTCCGGCCACACCGCGGCGCGCTACCTGCTGCGCGGGCGGCCGAAGACCCGCACGCCCTACGAGGTCGTGGTGATCTCGCCGAACGAGGCGTGGAACTGGATCCCCTCGAACATCTGGGTCGGCGTCGGCCAGATGACCAAGGAACAGGTCACCTTCGACCTCGCCACGCTCTATGCCCGCGTCGGCATCCCCTTCCACCGGGCGCGCGCCGTGTCGATCCACCCGGAGGGCGACGCCGAGCATCCGACGCCCTTCGTCACGGTCGAGTACACCGGCGGCGCCAAGGTCGGTCAGACGGCGAAGGTTCCCTACGACTACCTGATCAACGCCACCGGCCCGAAGCTGAACTTCGGCGCGACCGAGGGCCTCGGCCCCGACCACGGCCACACCGTGTCGGTGTGCACCGCCGATCACGCGATCGAGGCGAACCACAAGCTGCAGGCGACGATCGACGCCATGCGCCGCGGCGAGAACAAGACCATCGTCATCGGCACCGGTCACGGCACCTGCACCTGTCAGGGCGCGGCCTTCGAATACATCTACAACGTCGACCACGTGCTGCGCGAAGCCGGCGTCCGCGACAAGGCGCGGATGGTCTGGATCTCCAACGAATACGAGCTCGGCGACTTCGGCATGGGCGGCGTCCACATCGAACGCGGCGGCTACATCACCAACGGCAAGGTCTTCGCCGAGAGCCTGATGGTCGAGCGCGACATCGAGTGGATCACCCGCGCCGCGGTCAACAAGGTCGAGGCCGGCAAGCTCCACTACGAGCAACTCGACGGCACCCGCGGCGAACTCGACTTCGACTTCGCCATGCTGATCCCGCCCTTCTCCGGCGTCGGCCTGAAGGCCTTCGACAAGGCCGGCGAGGACATCACCGCGAAGATCTTCGCGCCCTCCGGCTTCATGAAGGTCGACGGCGACTACACCCCCCGCCCCTATGCCGAATGGTCGGCCAAGGACTGGCCCTCGACCTACCAGAACCCGACATACGGCAACCTCTTCGCCGTCGGCATCGCCTTCGCCCCGCCGCACCTGATCTCCAAGCCGATGACCAGCGTCAACGGCACGCCGATCAACCCGGCCCCGCCGCGCACCGGCATGCCGTCGGCCGCCATGGCGATCGCGGTGGCCGAGAGCATCCGCGACATGCTCGACGGTGCCCCGGCGCCGACCAGGACGGCCTCGATGGCCAAGATGGGCGCCGCCTGCGTCGCCTCGACCGGCCGCAACTTCTTCACCGGCTCGGCCGCCACGATGACGGTCTTCCCGGTGGTGCCCGACTACGAGAAATATCCGGAATACGGACGCGATCTGTCGCTGACCTTCGGCGAGATCGGTCTCGCCGGCCACTGGATGAAGGCGATGCTGCACTACACCTTCATCTACCAGGCCAAGATGAAGCTCGGCTGGTCCCTGCTGCCCGATTGATCACCCGATCGATCGGCAGCCGAACCACCCTCGCGAAATCAGAGACCGGAGAGAGACGCCATGACCGTCACCAACAAAGAGCCCTACCAGCAGGCCTACTACCCGCCGAAGCCGACCTGGGCGACGATCTTCCTGCGCAAGTTCCTGCCCTGGCAGATCGTGCGCTTCTTCGTCATCAACATGAAGATGATCCGCCTGATGCGGAACTCGCATCACTGAGCCGGCGAAGGATCGGCCCATTCACGCGACGGGCCGATCACGGCTTCCGACGGTCGGCGTAGTCGAACAGGTCGGGTGTATCCGGGTCGCGCTTCTTGGAAAGATGCTCGCCCAAATAAAAGCACGGGTGCTTGATCGTCTCCGATCCCGGGGCACCGTTGAAGTGAACCCATCCGCCATTGGGCATGTGGACGCTGATGATCTCGGCACCACAGGTCGGACAAGGATGTCGGTAACTGTTGCTGCGTTCAGACGCCGCATCCGCGATCGGAACCCAGCATTCGCGAACGTGGATCTTCCGACCCGAAGACAGCTGGCGCTCGTGTGCCCTGCGCCTGGTGAACCGAAGCTCCAATCTCTCGCCCTCCCGATGATCAACGGGTCGAGAGTGCCAAGAACCAATGCCGTGGCAGCCCGAGAATTCAATCCTTGGCATGTAGAGCGATTCGGAACAACTCTCCTCTCAAAGCCGCGCCGCGATCAACGCCACGAGCCGGGCCGCCACCTCGTCCTTGTGCAGGTCCGGCCATTCGGTGATGCCGCCCCGCCGTCATCCGTCCCGGTCGGCCGGCTCGTAGCGCAGCGTCCCGGCCCGACGGGTCGGCCGACCGGTGTCGCTGGTGTGTTCGACGCCGTCCATGACCGGCACTTCGGCGAAGTCGAAGGGGCTGACCCCGTCGAGACAGGCGACGTTCACGGCGAAGAGCGCCGTGTTCGATCGCCGCTGATGGTGGGTGTAGATGCCGCAGCGCGAGCAGAAGAAGTGCTGCGCCGTGCCGCTGTGGAAGCGGTAGCTGGTCAGCGCCGCTTCGCCCTCGACGATCCGGATCCCCCCGGTCTCCGCCATGGCGACGACGGCGCCGCGCATCCGGCAGTAGGAACAGGTGCAGCGGCGGATCGATTCGAAATCGTCGACGAGCGTCGCCTCGAAGCGCACCGTGCCGCAATGGCATCGCCCGAGCCGAACCGTTCCCTCTGCACGCATCGCCGCTCGCCCCTCGCTCCGATCGCTTCTCGGCCCGGTCTAGGCCGACGAACGAGACGGTTCGATGACGGCGGCGCGACGGACGCCGGGGTCAGCCGAGCCGCTCCGCGATCAGCGCCACCAGCCGCGCCGCGACCTCGTCCTTGGGCAGGTCCGGCCATTCGGTGATGCCGTCGGCCGCGACGATCCGGACCGTGTTGCGGTCGCCGCCCATGATGCCGGTCTCCGGCGAGACGTCGTTGGCGACGATGAGATCGGCGCCCTTCTTGTCGAGCTTGGCGCGGGCATTGGCGAGCAGGTTCTCGGTCTCGGCCGCGAAGCCGACGACGAGCTTCGGCCGCATCGTCGGGTGACGCCCGACGCCCGCCAGGATGTCCGGGTTCTCGACGAAGGCCAGCGTCGGCACGCCGCCCGGCCCCTTCTTGATCTTCTCGGCGGCTTCCGAGGCCACCCGCCAATCGGCGACCGCCGCCGCCATCACCGCGACGTCGACCGGCAGCGCCGCCTCGACCGCGTCGCGCATCTCGCGCGCCGTCTCGACCCGCACGACCGTCACCCCCGCCGGATCGGAAAGCCCGACCGGTCCCGAGACCAGCGTCACCGTCGCCCCGGCCTCGGCGAGGGCGGCGGCCACCGCATAACCCTGCTTGCCCGACGAGCGATTGGCGATGTAGCGCACCGGATCGATCGGCTCGTGGGTCGGCCCCGCCGTCACCACGATCTTGCGGCCCGCGAGCGGCTTCGGCGCCGCGGCTTCCACGAAGTAGGCCTCGATCGCCGCGACGATCTCCAGCGGCTCGGACATCCGCCCCGCCCCTTCCTCGCCGCGCTCGGCCATCGACCCGACGTTCGGCCCGACGAAACGCCAGCCGTCGGCGGCGAGCCGCGCGGCGTTGCGGCGGGTCGCCGGATGCGCCCACATCCGCGGGTTCATCGCCGGGGCGGCGAGCACCGGCTTGTCGGTGGCGAGCAGCACGTTGGAGGCGAGGTCGTCGCACAGCCCGTTCGCCGCCTTGGCGAGAAGATTGGCCGTCGCCGGCGCCACCACGACGAGATCGGCCTCGCGCGACAGACGGATGTGGCCGATCTCGTTCTCGCCGGTCAGGTCGAAGAGATCGGTGAAGACGCGGTTCTCCGACAGCGCACCGGCGGAGAGCGGCGTCACGAACTTGGTCGCCCCCTCCGTCATCACCACCCGCACGCGCGCGCCGCGTTCGCGGAGGCGACGGATCAGATCGAGCGACTTGTAGGCGGCGATACCGCCCGCGATGATCAGAAGAATGCGCTTTTCGGCGAGCATGGGCCCGAAATTCCCTCGTTGACGCCGATCCCGGCGCGGCGCCGCACCCTAGCAGGACACCCGCGACGCCGCCACGCAAAGCCGCGCCTGCGGTGAACGGCCGCCGTCCCTTCCTTCTCCCACGCAGGGGAGAAGGAAGAAGAAGCCCTGGCCATGGACTCCCGCGTGGCGTCGTGGCAGAGACGACCCTTCCCGCGCGCCCGCGCAACCCGGACGAAACGACGAGCCGATGGCTTTCGAGATCAAGATCTGCGGCCTGAAGACGGACGAGGCGGTCGCCGCCGCGCTCGACGCCGGCGCCGATCTGATCGGCTTCGTCTTTTTTCCGAAGAGCCCGCGCAACGTCACCCTCGACGAGGCGGTCCGCCTCGCGGCGCCGGCCCGCGGCCGGGCGAAGATCGTCGCCCTGGTGGTCGACGCCGACGACGCGAGCCTTTCGGCGATCGCGTCTCGCCTGACGCCCGACCTGATCCAGCTCCACGGCCACGAGAGCACCGAGCGCGTCGCCGAGATCGCACGGTTGACGGCGACGCCCCTGATGAAGGCGCTGCCGGTGGCCGAGGCCGCCGATCTCGACGCGCTGCCCATGGTCCTGCCGCATGTCGCGCGCATTCTCTTCGACGCCAAGCCGCCGAAGACGCCCGATGCGCTGCCCGGCGGTAACGGCCTCTCCTTCGATTGGCGGCTCGTCGCCGATCTCGACCCGGCTCTGCCGATCATGCTATCGGGGGGCCTGACGGCGGAAAACGTCGCCGAGGCGGTCGCCGTCACCGGTGTTTCCGCCGTCGACGTCTCCTCCGGCGTGGAGAGCGCTCCCGGCGTCAAGGATCCCGTGCGGATCCGCGCCTTCGTGAAGAATGCCCGCGAGGCGGCCGCCCGCCGCGCGCGAAACCCGAGGTCCCGCCCTTGAACACGCTCATCAATTCGCTTCGGAACGGTCCCGACGAGCGCGGCTTCTTCGGCCTCTACGGCGGCCGTTTCGTCGCCGAGACGCTGATGCCGCTGATCCTCGAGCTCGAACAGGCCTACGAGGACGCGAAGAAGGACCCGAGCTTCGCCGCCGAGCTCTCGTCGCTCTCGACCCATTACGCCGGTCGCCCCTCGGCGCTCTACTACGCCGAGCGCCTGACCGAGCACCTGCGCGCCCAGACGGGCGGCAAGTTCGGCGCCGAGATCTGGTTCAAGCGCGAGGAGCTGAACCACACCGGTTCCCACAAGATCAACAACTGCCTCGGCCAGATCCTGCTCGCCAAGCGCATGGGCAAGACGCGGATCATCGCCGAGACCGGCGCCGGCCAGCACGGCGTCGCCTCCGCCACCGTCTCCGCCCGCTTCGGCTACCCCTGCATGGTCTACATGGGCGCGACCGACGTCGAGCGGCAGAAGCCCAACGTCTTCCGCATGAAGCTCCTCGGCGCCGAGGTCACGCCGGTCACCTCCGGTGCCGGCACCCTCAAGGACGCCATGAACGAGGCGCTGCGTGATTGGGTGACCAACGTCGAGAACACCTATTACCTGATCGGCACGGCGGCGGGTCCGCATCCCTATCCGGCGATGGTGCGCGACTTCCAGTCGGTGATCGGCAAGGAGACGAAGGAGCAGTTCTTCGCCGCCAAGGGCCGTCTGCCCGACGCGGTCGTCGCCTGCATCGGCGGCGGGTCGAACGCCATCGGCCTCTTCCATCCCTTCCTCGACGACAGCGGCGTGAAGATCGTCGGTGTCGAGGCCGCCGGCCACGGCATCGACGTGCCGAACGGCCATGCCGCCTCGATGACCGGCGGCCGCCCCGGCGTGCTCCACGGCAACCGCACCTATCTGTTGCAGGACGCCGACGGCCAGATCCTCGAGGGTCACTCGATCTCCGCCGGCCTCGACTATCCCGGCGTCGGCCCGGAGCATTCGTGGCTGAAGGACACCGGTCGCGTCTCCTACGTGCCGGCGACCGACAAGGAGGCGCTCGACGCCTTCCAGATCTGCTCGAAGCTCGAAGGCATCATCCCGGCCCTGGAACCGAGCCATGCTCTGGCCCATGTGCTGAAGATGGCGCCGACCATGGACAAGTCGCAGTCGATCGTGATGTGCCTCTCCGGCCGCGGCGACAAGGACGTCTTCTCGGTCGCCGATTATCTCGGCGAGAAGATCTGAGGTGCCGACGATGACCGAGACCCGCATTTCCCGCCGCTTCGCGGCCGTCGCGGCCGAGGGCCGTCCGGCGCTCGTCACCTTCGTGATGGGCGGCGATCCCGACCACGAGACCGGCCTCGCCATCCTGAAGACCCTGCCCGGCGCCGGCGCCGACGTGATCGAGGTGGGCATGCCCTTCTCCGATCCGATGGCCGACGGTCCGGCGATCCAGGCCGCCGGCAAGCGTGCCCTCGACGCCGGCGCGACGCTCACCAAGACGCTGGCGCTGGTCGCCGATTTCCGCAGGACCGACGCCGACACGCCGATCGTGCTGATGGGCTATTACAACCCCATCTACATCTACGGCCCCGAGCGCTTCCTCACGGATGCCCAGTCGGCCGGCGTCGACGGCTTGATCGTCGTCGACCTGCCGCCGGAGGCCGACGACGAGCTCTGCATCCCGGCGCTCGCCCGCGGCCTCAACTTCATACGCCTGGCGACGCCGACCACCGACGATCGCCGGCTGCCGACGGTGCTCGCGAACACCTCCGGTTTCGTCTATTACGTCTCGATCACCGGCATCACCGGCGCGGCGAAGCCCGACGCGACGAAGGTGGCGGAGGCGGTCGGCCGCATCAAGCGCCACACGGCGCTGCCGGTCGCCGTCGGCTTCGGCGTGCGCGACGCGGTGTCCGCCCGTGAGATCGGCCGCAACGCCGACGGCGTGGTGGTCGGCTCGGCGATCGTCCAGGCGATGGCGGCGACCCTCGTCGACGGCAGGCCGACGGCCGCGACCGTCCCGGCCGTGACCGCCCTCGTGGCCGACCTCGCGGCCGGCGTCCGCGCCGCCCGCGGCTGAGATTTTCCGGCAGGCCCGAAAGCGCCGTGCCGCCTGAGTGGAGTACTCCCGTGAACTGGCTGACCAACGTCGTCCGTCCGAAGATCAAGAGCCTTCTCACCAAGAAGGACGTACCGGAGAACCTCTGGATCAAGTGTCCCGAGACCGGCGAGATGGTCTTCCACCGCGATCTCGAGGCGAACCAGTTCGTGGTTCCCTCGTCCGGCTATCACATGCGCATGCCGGCCAAGGCGCGGCTCGACGCCTTCTTCGATCGCGGCGAATGGACCGCGGTCGCGACCCCGACGGTCGCCGCCGATCCGCTGAAGTTCCGCGACGAGCGCCGCTATTCCGACCGCATCCGCGACGCCCGTTCCAAGACCGGCAAGGACGACGCCGTCCAGGTCGCCTACGGCCGCCTCGAGGGGCTGCCGGTGACCGCCGCGGTGCAGGACTTCGACTTCATGGGTGGTTCGCTCGGCATGGCCGCCGGCGAGGCGATCGTCACCGGCATGATGACGGCGCGCGACCGCGGCACGCCCTTCGTGCTCTTCGTCGCCTCCGGCGGCGCCCGCATGCAGGAAGGCATCCTGTCCCTGATGCAGATGCCGCGCACCACCGTCGCCGTCCAGGCGCTGCGCCGCGCGAAACTGCCCTATTTCGTCGTGCTGACCAACCCGACGACCGGCGGCGTCACCGCCTCCTACGCCATGCTCGGCGACGTCCATCTGGCCGAACCCGGCGCCCTCATCGGCTTCGCCGGCCCGCGCGTCATCGAACAGACGATCCGCGAGAAGCTCCCCGAGGGCTTCCAGCGCTCGGAATATCTCTTCGATCACGGCATGGTCGACCTCGTCGTGCATCGCCACGAGATCCGCGACACCGTCTCGCGGCTGGCGCATCTCTTCATGAAGAAGGATCGCCCGCGCCACGACGCCGCCGCGGCCTGATCGCGATCCGGGAGGGCATCATGTCGTCGTCGCTCGACGCCCTCCTCGCACGGCTCGAGAAGACGGTGCCGGCCGGTTGGGACCTCGGTCTCGACCGCATGCACCGCCTGCTCGCCCGGCTCGGCGATCCCCATCGCGCCATCCCGCCGGTCATCCACGTCGCCGGCACCAACGGCAAGGGCTCGACCACAGCCTTCCTGCGGTCGATCCTCGAGGCGTCCGGCCGCCGTGTCCACGTCTATACCTCGCCCCACCTCGTCCGCTTCGCCGAACGCATCCGCGTCGCAGGAACGCTCGCCGATGACGACGCGCTCGCCGCGGCGATTCGAAGGGCGGAAGAGGCGAACGCCGGCGCGGCCGTAACCTTCTTCGAGCTGGCGACCGTCGCCGCCTTCCTGCTCTTCGCCGAGACACCCGCCGACGCGACCCTGCTCGAGGTCGGCCTCGGTGGCAGGCTCGACGCCACCAACGTGGTGGCGAACCGGCTGGCCTCGGTGATCACGCCGATCTCGATGGATCACGAGAAGTTCCTCGGCGACACGATCGAGAAGATCGCCGCCGAGAAGGCCGGCATCGTCGAGCCCGGCCGGCCGCTCGTCTCCGCGCCGCAGGTCGACGCCGTCGCCGCGGTGCTGGAACGCGCCGCCGCCCGCGCCCGCGCAACGCTGTCGCTCGGCGGGCAGGACTGGACCGCGACGCTCGACGACGGGCGGATGATCTTCCGCTCCGAACGCGGCCTCCTCGACCTCGCCCCGCCGCGTCTCCTCGGCCCCCACCAGATCGTCAACGCCGGCACCGCCGTCGCCGCGCTCGAGGCGGCCGGTTTCGACCTTCCCGAGGCGACGATCGATCGCGGCATCGCTTGTGCCGACTGGCCGGCGCGCATGCAGCGGCTGACCGAAGGCGCCCTGGTCGAGGCCGCTCCGACGGGTGCCGAGATCTGGCTCGACGGCGGCCACAACCCCGGCGCCGGCGAAGTCATCGCCGCGACGCTCGCCGATCTCGGCCGCCGTTCGCCGCGCCCGCTGGTGCTGATCGCCGGACTGCTCGAGACCAAGGATCCGATCGGCTTCTTTCGCCCCTTCGCCCCGCTGGCGCCGCGCGTACTGACGGTGCCGATCGACGGCGGCGAGCACCCCGGCCGCGATCCGGCGGCGCTGGCCGAGATCGTCGGGACACGCGCCGGGCTCGCCGCCACGCCGATGCGAAGCGTCCGCGCCGCGCTCGAAAGCCTGCGCGACGACGGGGGTGCGCCAACGCGCATCCTGATCTGTGGATCGCTCTATCTCGCCGGCGCCGTCCTGGCGGAGAACGGCACGCCGCCGGTGTGAGCGGCGGCATCCCTCACCAGCGGAACAGCCCGCCGATGAACTCGCCCAGCGTCTGGCCCTCCGGGCCGCCGCGCGAGGGACGCCGGACCGGCGCCTCGGCGATCGAGCCGGTGGTCTCCGGATCGGCCGGGCGCGCCCGGTTGCGGGCGACCGGCAGGATCGGCTGCTGGCCGACCGGCGCCGAACCGGTCGTCTCGACGGTCCCCATCGGCGTCGCCGGCAGGCCCGCCACGCCGCGGGCGTAGCCGGTGCCGGGCACCGCCATCGCCTGCTGGCCGCGATGGGCGTCGAGCATGAAGCGCTGCCACACGACGGTGGCGAGCGACCCGCCGGTGCCGCGCTTGGTCGGCTGGCCGTCGTCGTTGCCGAGCCAGACGCCGGTGGTGAGCTTGGCGGTGTAGCCGATGAACCAGGCGTCGCGGAAATCCTGGGACGTGCCGGTCTTGCCGCCGGTCTGCCAACCGGGGATCTGCGCCTTGCGCGCCGTGCCCGAGGCCAGCGTCTCGGCCAGCATCTCGTTCATCTCGGCGAGCGGCACCGGATCGATCACCCGGCCGATGCCGGTGCCCTTGCGGGCATAGAGCACCTTGCCGTCGGCCGACTTGATCGACTTGATGACGTGCGGCACCACGCCCATGCCGCCGTTGGAGAAGGGCACGAAGGCGGCGGTGATCTCGAGCGGCGTCACTTCCGAGGTACCGAGCGCGATCGACGGCGTCGCGGTGAGCGGCGAGGTGATGCCGAGCCGCATCGCCGTCTCGGCGACCTTCTTCGGCCCCACTTCGATCGCCAGCTTGGCGGCCACCGTGTTGATCGACTGCGACAGCGCCTCCTTCAGCGTGATCGCCCCCTTGAACTCCTTCTCGAAGTTCTTCGGGCTCCACCCCTTGTAGGTGAAGGGCGCATCCTCGCGGATCGTGTCGGGGGTCAGCCCGGCTTCCATCGCGGTCAGATAGGTGAAGGGCTTGAAGGTCGAACCCGGCTGGCGCTTGGCGGCGACGGCGCGGTTGAACTGCGACTTCGAATAGTCGACGCCGCCGACCAGCGCCTTGACCGCGCCGGTCGAGTCGATCGACACGACCGCGCCCTGGGAGACGTCCTTCTTGTCGCCGAACTGCGCCATGCCGGCCTGGAGCGCGGCCTCGGCGAGGATCTGCAGCGACGAATCGATCGTCGTCTCGACCACGATGTCCTTGTCGATCGAGCCGATGAAGCTCGGGATCTGGTCCATCACCCAGTCGGCGACGTAGTTCTCCGAGCCGGCGTTCGGCTGGGTGAAGATCATCTTCGGCTGGGCGATCGCCGCCTCGCGCTGTTTGTCGGTGATCACCCCGGTCTCGACCATCAGGGCGAGGACGGTCTGGGCGCGCGCCTTGGAGCGCTCCGGATCGCGCGACGGCGCATAGCGCGACGGCGCCTTCAGCAGGCCCGCCAGCATCGCCGCCTCGAGCGGCGTCACGTCGCGCGCCGACTTGCCGAAATAGCGCCGCGACGCCGCGTCGACGCCATAGGCGCCGGCGCCCATGTAGACGCGGTTCATGTAGAGTTCGAGGATCTGGTCCTTGGTGTAGGTGCGCTCGAGCCACAGGGCGAGCAGCACCTCCTGCACCTTGCGGCCGAAGGTCCGTTCCTGGGTCAGGAACAGGTTCTTGGCGAGCTGCTGGGTCAGCGTCGAGCCGCCCTGCGACACGCCGCGCCGCGTCAGGTTGACGACGACCGCGCGGGCGAGACCGATCGGATCGATGCCCCAGTGGTCGCGGAAGCGGCGGTCCTCGGTGGCGATGATCGCGCCGGGCAGCCACGGCGGCAGTTCCGAGATCTTCACCGCCTCGCCGCCGGTGTCGCCGCGATTGCCGACGAGCTTGCCGTCGGACGACAGGATCTTGACGTTGGCCGGCCGCTCCGGCACCGCCCATTCCGACGTCGGCGGCAGACGCGCCCCGTAATAGACGAGCACGCCGCCCGCGGCGATGCCGGCCCAGATCGCCAGCACGAAGCTCCAGTAGAGCGCGCGGCGCACGAATCGGCCGAAGCCGCTGCCCGACGGCGGCGGCGACTTGCCACCGCCCTTGCGGGGCCGGCGCGGCGGCGGCGGCGGGGCCTCGTCGTAGTCGTCGAAGTCTTCGTCGCGGCTCGCGCGACGGCGGCGCGGCGGCTCGTCGTGGTCCTCGTCGCGCGCCTGCGGACGACGGCCCTCGAAGCTCGGCTCGGCGCGCGACGGGCGCTGCGGCGGACGGCGCGGTCCACGGACACCGGTCGGGCGGTCGTCCGGCGACAGACGAATGTCGAGGCGGTCACCCGCCTCGTGTTCGTCGTCGTCGAAGACGGGATCCCGTCGCCGATCCGCCCCTCGCGCCACGCCGCTCTCTCCTCGCCCCTTCGACACCGAAGCAGTGCCCATGTCTCCCCTTGGGAGCCTATTGGGGGCGTTTTAAGGCGGAGTTAACCCAACGAGAATCAGCGCCCGCCGGAGCGACGCGACTGCGCCTCGACCGCCACCAGCGTCGACATGTTGACGACGCCGCGCGAGGTCACCGACTGGGTCAGCACGTGCGCCGGCTTCGCCGCCCCGAGCAGGATCGGGCCGACGTGGAGACCGTCGGTCATGCCCTTGATCAGGTTCAGCGCGATGTTGGCCGAATCGAGCGAGGGGAAGACCAGCAGGTTGGCGTCGCCCTTCAGCGTCGAATCCGGCATCACCCGGTTGCGCATCGCCGTGTTGAGCGCCGCGTCGCCGTGCATCTCGCCGTCGATCTCGAGGTCCGGCTCCATGGCGCGAACGATCGACAGCGCCGCCCGCATCTTGTTGGCCGAGGCGAGGTCGCGCGAACCGAAGTTCGACGCCGACAGCAGCGCCGCCTTGGGCGGCAGACCGAAGCGGCGGATGTGGCGGGCGGCGAGCACCGCCGTGCGCGCCACTTCCTCCGGCGTCGGATCCGGCGTCGCATAGGTGTCGGTGAGGAACCACGAGCCGGTCTGGGTGATCAGCAGCGACAGCGTGGCGAAATGCGTGTCGACCGTATCGCGGCCGATCACGTCGTCGACCACCTTGAGGTGACGGATGAAGCCGCCGCCGAGACCGCAGATCAGCGCGTCGGCATCGCCGCGTTCGACCGCCACCGCGCCGATCACCGTGGTGTTCGACCGCACGATCGTCTTGGCGCCGTCCGGCGTCACGCCCTTGCGGCCGACCTTGGAGAAATAGGTCGCGACATAGTCGTTGTAGCGCGGGTCGTTGGAGGGATCGACGACCTCGAAGTCGACGTTCGGGCGCACGCGCAGACCGAAGCGCTCGCAGCGCGCCTCGATCACCTTCGGCCGGCCGATCAGGATCGGCGTGGCGACGCCTTCCTCGAGCAGCACCTGGGCCGCGCGCAGCACGCGCTCGTCCTCGCCGTCGGAATAGACGACGCGGCTCTTGACCTTCGACGCCTTCGCCGCCGCCGTGATCGGCTTCATGATCAGGCCGGAGCGGAAGACGAAGCGCGAGAGACGCTCGACATAGGCGTCGAAATCCTTGATCGGCCGGCGCGCCACGCCCGCTTCCATCGCCGCCTTCGCCACCGCCGGCGCGATGCGCAGGATGAGGCGGTTGTCGAAGGGCGAGGGGATCAGATGGTCCGGGCCGAAGACGACCGGGCTGCCGTCGGCGTTCTTGAGATCACCCGCCTCCTCGTGGGCGAGCTTGGCGATGGCATGCACCGCCGCCATCTTCATGGTCTCGTCGATCGTCGTCGCGCCGACGTCGAGCGCGCCGCGGAAGATGTAGGGGAAGCAGAGGACGTTGTTGACCTGATTGGGGAAATCCGACCGGCCGGTGCAGATCATGGCGTCCGGGCGCACCTCGCGGGCGAGGTCGGGCATGATCTCCGGCGTCGGATTGGCGAGCGCCATGATCATCGGCCGCTCGGCCATCGACTTCAGCAGTTCGGGCTTCAGCACGCCGCCGGCCGAGAGCCCGAGGAAGACGTCCGCCCCCTCGATCACTTCCGCCAGCGTGCGCTTGTCCGTCTCCTTGGCATAGACCGCCTTGTAGCGGTCCATCAGCTTCTCGCGGCCGACGTGGACGAGGCCTTCGAGGTCGCAGACCCAGATGTTGTCGACCTTCGCGCCGAGCGAGACCAGCAGGTTGAGGCAGGCGAGCGCCGCCGCACCCGCGCCCGAGGCGACGATCTTGACCGCGGCGATGTCCTTGCCGGCGAGCTCGAGCCCGTTGAGGATCGCCGCCGCGACGATGATCGCCGTGCCGTGCTGGTCGTCGTGGAAGACCGGGATCTTCATCTTCTCGCGCAGCTGGCGCTCGACCTCGAAACACTCGGGCGCCTTGACGTCCTCGAGGTTGATGCCGCCGAAGGTCGGCTCCAGCGCCGAGACGACGTCGACCATGCGCTCGACCGTCGGCGCGTCGACCTCGATGTCGAAGACGTCGATGCCGGCGAACTTCTTGAAGAGGACGGCCTTGCCCTCCATCACCGGCTTGGAGGCGAGCGGCCCGATGTTGCCGAGACCGAGCACCGCCGTGCCGTTGGAGACGACGGCGACGAGATTGCCGCGCGCGGTGTAGTCCTCCGCCCGATCCGGATCGTCCCGGATCGCGAGACAGGGGGCCGCGACGCCCGGCGAATAGGCGAGCGCCAGATCGCGCTGGTTGCCGAGCGGCTTGGTCGCCTGGATCTCGAGCTTTCCGGGACGCGGCATCTTGTGGAAATAGAGCGCGGCTTCGGAGAGCTCGTCGTTGTGGCTGCGTTCGGCGAAGGACGTGGCGATCTCGTTGGTCGGCTCGGTCGTCGGCATCGGTCACTCCCGTTTCGCGTCGGCGCATTCGTCGGCCCCCGCCGGCCGGCGGTCTCGACGGGGTGGCGACCGGTCGATCACATTCCACCCTGCCTGCGACGACAGGCCGCAAGCGTTAACCGCGAGGCCGGCGCCGGGCAACCCTCACGATGACACGAAATGTCTCGTAATCGATTGAAAAATCAATTCTTTTCATGCTGCAACGCAGCACTCGCCTTTGCACCGCCGTCGCGTTAGGGTGCCTCCGCTCGAATCGTCGCCGAAAGACGCGCGCGACGGGCGAACCGACCCGGATGGAACGCGACGACACGGAGGGAAGAACGATGATCCGTTTTCTCGTGCGCACGCTCGGTCTGTGGCTGCTGGCGGGCGGCTTCGCCGCCGCCGTGATCGACGGAATGAGTTCGATCGCCGCCTCTGCGCCCCGCCTGAGCTCGGCCGCCCAGTCGTGGAAATCCGTCTTTCCGGCAACTTTCGAGAGCGCCTCGGCCTCGCTCGCCGCCAGCGCCGGACCGGGGGTGCGCGACGCGGTCTTCGGCCTCCTCGGCATCGTTCCGACCTGCCTGCTGCTCGGCGTCGTCGGCTTCCTCCTGGTCGCGTCCGCCCGCGATCGGTCGGGCGAACGCCCGGTGATCGCCCCGCGCGGATGACGGCCGTCATCGATTCGTGACGAAACGCCCCTAATCGCCAGCTCGACGCCGCGACGGCTGGCGAACGCGCGAGGCATCCCCATATCTCTCCCGCGACCGCGCCGAGACGCGCCGACCGCCCGCCGGCGGTCGCGGACGCGCGGCCACAGGAGGAGACCCGCCATGAGCCTGTTCGGCCTTTCCCACGCCAAGCTGCGGATGCCGCCCGCCGGCGAAGCACTGCCCGGCCGCGACGCGCCGATCCCCACCGCCACGCGTCACCGCATCTACGATCTCGACCTGAAGGCCGAGGCGCCGGCGGGTTGCGAGACCGCCTTCTTCGGCATGGGCTGTTTCTGGGGCGCCGAGCGCCTGTTCTGGCGCACCCCCGGCGTCGTGCTGACCGCGGTCGGCTATGCCGGCGGCGAGACGCCGAATCCGACCTATCCCGAGGTCTGCTCCGGCCACACCGGCCACGCCGAGGTGGTGAAGGTGATCTACGACCCCGCCCGCGTCTCGTGGGAGGACCTGTTGCGCCTCTTCTTCGAGAGCCACGACCCGACCCAGGGCATGCGCCAGGGCAACGACGTCGGCACGCAGTATCGCTCGGCGATCTACACCACGACGCCGGCGCAGGCCGCCGCCGCCCATGCCGCCTGCGACGCCTACGACGCCCGCCTCGGCGCCGCCGGCCTCGACCCGGTGACGACCGAGATCCGCGCCGCGCCGCCCTTCTACTATGCCGAGGCCGAGCACCAGCAGTATCTCGACGTCCACCCCGACGGCTATTGCGGCCTCGCCGGCACCGGCATCGCCTGCCCGATCCCGCGCGGAGCACAGGCATGACGACGACGCTCGAAGCCCCCGCCTCGGCGACGCTGGCGATCGCGCTGAAACGCCGCCTCGCCGACGAGATCGCCGCGGCGCGGGCCACCCTCGTCGACCCCGCCCTGCCGCGCGAGGCGATCGTCCATCGCGTCCGCCGCTGCCTCAAGCGGGCGCGGAACCTGTGGTTCGTGCTGGAGCCGGTGGCCGGTGATCGCGAGGGCCGCGCCCGCCGTGTGCGCGAATGCGCCCGCCTCCTCGCCGACGCCCGCGATGCCGACGTCATGGCCGCCGAGGCGCGTCGCCTCGCCGACGACGGCCGCGACGACGAGACCGCCCGTTTCGCCCGCGTCTGTGCCGACCGCGCCGCCGAGGCCCATCTCAGGACGCCGGACTTCACCGCCGTCGATGCCCGGCTGCGCGCCTGCGAGGCCGACGCGCAATCGCTGCCGCGCGTCTTCCCGGCGGGCCGCCTGCTGCACGAGGGCCTCGTCGTCACCTACCGCCGCGGCCGCCGCATCTGGCGCGACCTCGACGACGGCGCCGGCGACGAGACGCTGCACGAGTGGCGCCGCCACGTCGCCCGCCGCCGCCATCTGTCGGAGCTAGTGCCCTTCGCCACCGCCTCCACCGCGCCGTCGCTGCGCGACGATCTCGGCCGGCTCGGCGACGTCCTGGGCGAGGAGCACGATCTGGCGGTGATGAGCGAGCGGGTCGTCGACGATGCCGGACTGACGGCCGGCGAGGACGACCGCACCGCCCTCCTCGCCCGCTTCGCCCGCCGCCGCAAGGCGCTGCGCAAGGAGGCGCTGGAGCTCGGCGAAGACCTCTACGGTGCCCGCACCCGCGCCTTCGAGCGCGAACTGGAGAGACTGGCCGAACTCTGCTAAGGGCTGGCCGGACGAGGAAGACGGGACCGGTGCGACCGGACGGAACGGGAGATGGACATGGCCGAACACACGATCGAACGCGGTCTCTTCGCCAGCCGCTGGCTGATGGCGCCGATGTATGTCGGCCTCGTCGGCGCGCTGCTCGTGCTGATGCTCAAGTTCGGCCAGGGTCTCTTCGAATTCGCCCTCCATTTCTGGGCGGCATCGGAAGCGCAGACCGTCCTCGCCATCCTGTCGCTGATCGACATGACGCTCGCCGGCAACCTGCTGCTGATCGTCATCTTCTCGGGCTACGAGAACTTCGTCTCGAAGATCGACGTCGGCGACCACGAGGACCAGCCCGAATGGAAGGGCAAGGTCGACTTCGCCGCGCTGAAGATCAAGCTGATTGCCTCGATCGTGGCGATCTCGGGCATCCATCTGCTGAAGATCTTCATGGACATCGCCAAATACACCGACCGCGACATCATGTGGATGACGATCATCCACGTCGTCTTCGTCGGTTCGGGCGTCCTGCTGGCGCTGATGGACAAGATCCACGGCTCCCACACCAGGCAGGAAGCGCTGCACTGAGCGAGCCGGCGCGCGGTCACGCGCCACTTTCGACGGCGCGGGCGCCTCACTTCATCAGCAGCACTTGCCGGCAGGCTTCCGGCAGGTCGGCGAGCATCATCGGCGGGCGCGGCTTTTCCGGCTCGCTCGGCTTCCACGGCTCCGGCCCCAGCCACCACGCGAGATCCGCCCCGCAACCGTCGCCCGAGGGCGGCGGATCCTGGTCGGCGCAGGCGCCGTCGCCGGCCGGGCAGGCGATGCGGACGTGGAAGTGATAGTTGTGGCCGTACCACGGGCGGACCTTGGCCAACCACGCCCGATCGGACCCCGCCCAGTCGCACAGCGCCTTCTTGATCGGCGGATTGACGAAGATCCGCGCCACCGACGGATCGCGCGCCGCCTCGCGCACCAGCTTCGCCCGCGTCTCGGTCCACTTCGAGCGATCGAGCTCGCGCTTGGCCATGTCGACCATCGACACCGCCGAGATCGTCTCGCGCTCGTCGGCCGAGAGCCGGTGATCGGGCATCGGCGAGAACCAGATGTCGGCGTCGAGGCCGATCTGGTGGCTGGCATGGCCCGTCAGCATCGGCCCGCCACGCGGCTGCGACATGTCGCCGACCAGCAACCCCGGCCAGCCGATCGCACGCCCCCGGGCCGCGAAGCGCTCGAGGAAGGCGATCAGGGCGGGATGACCCCAGTTGCGATTGCGCGTGAGCCGCATCACCTGCCACGCCGGCCCGTCGACCGGCAGCGCCGTCGCACCCGCGAGACAGCCGCGGGCATAGGAGCCGATCGACCGCGCCTCGAGCGGCGCCGGTGCGGCCTTCTCGCCGAACAGAACCTTGGCGGCGTCCGGCGGCAACGCCGCCCGCGCCCTCTCCATCTCGGAGAGTCCGTCCGACCCGGTCGTCTGGGCCGTGGCCCCACCCGCAGCGAGGAGCGCGGCGACGGCGAGCACGAGGCCCGGCAGGGAGATGAGACGACGTGCTCTCGACATGGCTCGCACTCCGGCGTGACGGCGAGCGCCGATCATCGCCCCGGCGGCGTTTACGAATCGTTGACCATCACGCCGAGATCGCGCGATGGACGAGGCGTGCGGCGACGAGGTCTTCGAGCGCCGTGCCGACCGACTTGAAGAGCGTGATCTCTTGCCCGGTCGCCCGGCCCCGGACCGTGCCGCGGCAGAGCTCCGCCAGCTCGCCGACGATGCCGTCGAGCGTCAGCGCTCCGGCCGCGATCGGCCGGGTGATGTCGCCGGCCTCCTTGGTCGCGCCGGCGCGGGTGTCGACGAAGACCCGGGCCCGCGCCACCGCCGCGTCGTCGGCCTCGCGCATGGCGGGCGTGTAGCCGCCGACGAGATCGACATGGGCGCCGGGCTTCAGCCAAGCGCCGCGGATCAGCGGCTCGGTCGACATGGTGGCGGCGGAGACGACGTCCGCCTCGCGCACCGCCGCCTCGAGATCGTCGGTCGCCGTCACCTTGAACGGCCGCCCGGCGAATGTCGCGGCGAAGGCCTCGGCCTTGGCACGAGAACGGTTCCACACCGTCACCTCCTCGATCGGCCGCACGCTCGTATGCGCCTCGACCAGATGTTCGGCGAGCGATCCGGCGCCGACCATGACGAGGCGGCGCGCATCGGGCCGGGCGAGGAAGTCGGCGGCGAGTGCCGAGGCGCCGGCGGTGCGCCACAGCGTCAGCCGCGCCCCGTCGAGCACGGCGAGCGGCACACCGGTGACGCCGGAGAGGAGCACGTAGGCGCCGACCACCGAGGCGAGCCCGCGCGCCGCGTTGCCCGGGATCACCGAGACGATCTTGACGCCCATCACCGCGTCCTCGCCGATCGCACCCGACGTGTCGCTCCACGCCGGCATCAGCAGCAGCATGGCGTCGTCCTCGCCCGCCCGCTTCATCGGATGGTGATGGCGCACCGGCGTCACCACCGCCTCGCGAAAGCCGGCGCGCAGCGCCTCGACCATGCCTTGGCGCGTCAGGACGCGATCGATCGCGTCCGCGTCGATGCCGATCATCGCGGAACCCTCGTCTGGGAAGATGGAATGATGAGACCCGCCGAGATCAGGCGGCGCGCGCGGGGCCGGGAGCCGGAAGCGCCGGACCCGGCGCGGGGGCCGGCGCCGTCAGCGCGGCGACGACCGCGTCCTTCTCGGCGACCTGGGCGGCGAGACCCGCCCGCTCGGCCTCGAGCCGCACCGCCTCGCGCCGGACGGTGCGAGCCGCCTTGCGATAGACGCCCTGACGCCACCAGGTGACGACGCCGCCGAGCATCACGCCGAGGATCAGCGCGGCGAGCGGCAGCAGGAACAGCGGCAACGTGGCGGAAAGCGCCGGATCGTCCGGCCGGAACGGATCGAGCGAGACGGTGACGAGGCGGCGATTGGCCACGGCGAGCGCCACCACGACCACGCCGATCGGCAGCGCCAGGAGCCAGGTGAAGAATCGCTTCATCGCGACGTCCCCGTTCGATGTCAGATGGTCGGACCGCGGATCCCGGCTCAGTCGCCGAGGTCGACGCCGTCGTTCAACCGCTCGCGCATTTCCTTGCCGGTCTTGAAGAACGGCACGTATTTCTCGGTCACCGAGACCTTCTCGCCGGTGCGCGGATTGCGGCCGGTGCGGGCCGGGCGGTTCTTGACCGAGAAGGCGCCGAAGCCGCGCAGCTCGACACGGTCGCCGCGGGTCAGCGCACCGGTGATCTCGTCGAGCACCGCGTTGACGATGTGCTCCACGTCACGCTGGTAGAGGTGCGGGTTGCGCTCCGCCAGCCGCGTCACCAGCTCGGACTTGATCATCGACCGATCCCCTCGAAATCACTCGGATTTTTGGTTGCGTCCAAGGTGCCAGTCCGACCGCAGTCCGTCAAGCGAGCGCATTGCCGCGATCTCACCGTCGAGCCCCAGCGCGGCGACGACGCCGGCGGTCGCCGCCTCCGCCGTCGACTGCACCCAGGAGAGCGCCGTCTCGGGCCGCTTCGGCTTCCAGTCGACGATCGGGAGCCCCGCAGCGACGCCCTTCGACTGCAGCCACTCGACCGCCACGCTCTCCTCGCCGATCGCGTCGATCAGCTTGAGACCGAGCGCCTGATGGCCGGTGACGACGCGGCCGTCGGCGAGTTCCAGCGCCTTGTCGCGCGGCAGGCCGCGGCGATCGGCGACGAGGCCGACGAACCAGTCGTAGGTGTCGCGGATCGCCCGGTCGAGCATGGCGCGGGCTTCCGGCGAGGTCGGCTTGAAGGGCGTCGGCTCCGCCTTCATCGGCGAGGACTTCACCTCCTCGAGCTTGACGCCCACCATCTTCATCAGTTCGGAGACGTCGCCCCACTGGGCGAGCACGCCGATCGAGCCGGTCAGCGCCGTGCGCCGCGCCACGATCCGGTCGGTGCCGAGCGCCGTCATGTAGCCGGCCGAGGCGGCGAGCGAGCCGACCCAGCTCGCCGTCGGCTTCTTGGCCGACAACCGCCGCAGGCTCTCGTAGAGCGCCTCGCCGGCCGAGGTCGCGCCGCCGGGGCTGTCGATGTCGACGATCACGCCCTTGACGGACTCGGTGCGGGCGATCTCGTCGATCATCGCGATCAGCGGCCGGTCGGGCAGCATCATGCCCTTGATCGTCACCCGCGCCACGTGCGGCTGGGCGGTCGACGGTCCGAGCCCGCCGAAACGGGCCGCCAGTGCCGCCACCGCGACCACCGCCAGCACGATCGCGGCGATCCGCCAGAAACCGAGACGACGCTTCAGCCGACGACGGTCGGCGATCGCGTCCGGATCGAGGAGCATGGGGAGACCTCCGGTGAACCAGTTTCACAGCGTTATCGAGCCCGGGCGGCGGAAACAAGCCCCGCCCGTCACGTCCTCGTGAGCACCGAGACGGGAGCCCGGAAAACGCGAAGACCCGCGCCGGTTTCCCGACGCGGGTCTCGTTGGAAGGGTCGGCCGGGATGCCCGGCCGGCCGATCACTTGTCTTCGGTGCGCGCGCGCAGGGCGGCGCCGAGGATGTCGCCGAGCGAGGCACCCGAGTCGGACGAACCGAACTGGGCGATCGCTTCCTTCTCTTCGGCCACTTCGAGCGCCTTGATCGAGACGCCGACCTTGCGGGTCTTGCGGTCGAAGGTGATGACGCGGGCATCGAGACGCTCGCCGACGGCGAAACGGTCCGGACGCTGGTCACCACGCTCGCGGGCGAGCTCGGAGCGCTTGATGAAGGTGGTGAACTCGGTGTCGACGATCTTAACGTCGATGCCCGAATCCTTCACCTCGGTCACTTCGCAGGTGACGATCGCGCCGCGGCGCAGATCACCGGCCTTCTCGAAGGGGTCGCCGGCGAGCTGCTTGACGCCGAGCGAGATGCGCTCCTTCTCGACGTCGACGTCGAGAACCACGGCCTTGATCTTGTCGCCGCGACGGAACTCCTCGATGACCTGCTCGCCCGGACGGTTCCAGTCGAGGTCGGAGAGGTGGACCATGCCGTCGACATCGCCGTCGAGACCGACGAACAGACCGAACTCGGTCTTGTTCTTGACCTCGCCCTCGACGACCGTGCCCTGCGGGTACTTGTCGACGAAGACTTCCCACGGGTTGGCGAGCGTCTGCTTCAGGCCGAGCGAGATGCGGCGCTTGACCGGATCGACCTCGAGCACCATCACTTCGACTTCCTGCGAGGTCGAAACGATCTTGCCCGGATGGACGTTCTTCTTGGTCCAGGACATCTCGGAGACGTGGATCAGGCCTTCGATGCCCGGCTCGAGCTCGACGAACGCACCGTAGTCGGTGATGTTCGTGACGCGACCCGCGAACTTGGCGTTGATCGGGTACTTGGCGACGATGCCCTCCCACGGATCCGCCTCGAGCTGCTTCATGCCGAGCGAGATACGATGGGTTTCCGGGTTGACGCGGATGATCTGGACCTTGACGGTCTGACCGATCGACAGCACCTCGGACGGGTGGTTGATGCGGCGCCACGCGATGTCGGTGACGTGCAGCAGGCCGTCGATGCCGCCGAGGTCGACGAACGCACCGTAATCGGTGATGTTCTTGACCACGCCGTCGACGATCTGGCCTTCCTGCAGGCTCTGCACCAGCTCCGAACGCTGTTCCGCGCGGGTCTCTTCGAGAACCGTACGACGCGACACGACGATGTTGCCGCGACGCTTGTCCATCTTCAGGATCTGGAACGGCTGCGTCACGTGCATCAGCGGGGCGACGTCGCGCACCGGGCGGATGTCGACCTGCGAGCGCGGCAGGAACGCCACGGCGCCGTCGAGGTCGACGGTGAAGCCACCCTTGACCTGGTTGAAGATGATGCCGGTGACCTTCTCGTTCTTGCCGAAGGCTTCCTCGAGACGGGTCCAGCTCTCCTCGCGACGCGCCTTCTCACGGGAGATGACGGCTTCGCCGAGCGCGTTCTCGACGCGGTCGAGATAGACTTCGACTTCGTCGCCGACCTTGAGACCGCCGTCGCGGCCCTGGGCGCCGAATTCCTTGAGCGCGACGCGACCTTCGACCTTCAGGCCGACGTCGATGACCGCGAGGTCCTTCTCGATCGCGACGATCTTGCCCTTGACGACCGAGCCTTCGTACAGATTGGACTGCTCGAAGGATTCTTCGAGAAGGGCAGCGAATTCGTCGCGGGTGGGGTTCATCTGAGACATTGAAACTCCTGATGCCGAAATATCGGCGAGCGCCGGCTTGGGTTCGCGTTGGTTTCCGATCCCGACCGCGTCCGGATCCCCTCTGGGGAAACGCCCGGGGTATCACCCACGGGTGCCGGCGCCGGCGAACGTGCTCGAGATCGTCGTTCGAACGATGCCCGCCCTCCCCTCGCCTCGGAAACCCGATGCGACCGGCGTTTCGGACGCCGACGGAAGACGGACGCGCCCCGTTGCCGGGACACCCGTTCGAACCGGCGTTCCATAGCCGACGCGCCCCGATCCGGCAAGGCCGAAACGGGCGGAAACGCGAGAAAATCAGCCGATGGCGGCCCGTTTGGCCGTGACCATCGCCATGGCGGCCTCGAACGCCCCGTCGCGGTCGAGCGTCGACGTGTCTAGCACCAGTGCGTCGGCGGCCGGCCTGAGCGGCGCGATGGCGCGATTGCTGTCCCGTTCGTCGCGCTCGCGCGTCTCCTCGAGGATGATCTCGTAGTGGACGTCGCGGCCCTTGGCGAGCAGTTCGTCGGTGCGGCGGCGGGCACGCACCTCCGGCGAGGCGGTGACGAAGATCTTCACGTCGGCGTCGGGGCAGATCACCGTGCCGATGTCGCGCCCGTCGAGCACCGCGCCGGGAGCCTTCGCGGCGAAGGCGCGCTGGAACTCGACCAGCGCCGAGCGCACCGACGGATGCACCGCCACCCGCGACGCCAGTTCCCCCGCCTCGCGGCCGCGCAGATCGCCGCGCTTCAGATCCTCGGGGTCGAGGGCTTCCGCGAACTGTCCGGCAACCACCGGATCGTCGAGATCGTAGCCGCGATCGAACATCAGCCGGCCGATGGCGCGATAGAGCAGCCCGGTGTCGAGATGCGGCAGGCCGAGCGCCTCCGCCAGCCGCAACGCCAGCGTGCCCTTGCCCGCGGCGGCCGGGCCGTCGATCGCCACGACGAAGGGGCGGGAGGCGTCGGTCATCGTGCGGCTCGTCAGAAGTCGAGGTCGGCGTAGGTCGACGCCGGCGGGATGGCGAGGATGCGGTCGGAGAGCAGCGTGCGGAACGACGGGCGCGACTTCACCAGCCCGTACCAGGACTTGGTGGTGTCGTCCTCCGACCACGGCACCTCGCCGAGATAGTCGACGCAGGACAGCGCCGCGGCGGCGGCGAGATCGGCATAGGACAGCCGCGGGCCGGCGAGCCAGTCGCGCGTCGCCGTCAGCCAGCCGAGATACTTGAGATGATGGCGGATGTTGGCGCGCGCCGCCCGCATCACCGCCGAATCCGGCGCCCCGCCGCCCTGCGCCCGCGGGATCTCCAGCTTGAAGATCTTCTCGTGGACGAGATAGCCGACGACTTCGGCGTCGAACTTGCCGAGGAACCAGTCGACCAGCCGCCGCACCTCGGCGCGAGTCTCGGCATGCTGCGGCATCAGCCGGCGGTCGCCCATGGCGTAGCCGCGGGTCTCGTCGAGATATTCCATCACGACCGAGGCGCCGCAGATCGGCGGGCCGTCGTTCTCGACCAGCACCGGCAGCGAACCGGCCGGATTGAGCAGCAGGAAGTCGCGCCGCCGCTCCCAGGGCTTTTCCACCACCAGATCGGGCGTCACGCCGTATTCGGCACAGGCCAGCCGCACGAAACGGCTCGAGGTCGAGAACGGGTGATGAAAGAGCGTGAGCATCGCGGTCCGGAAAAGCAGCGCCTCGACGGTTCGCCGGCGCAGACCTTCCTATAGGCCGCGTCGGCGCCCCCGACAAGCCGAGCACGCCCCCGACACGGACCCGGTACGACCCGTCGCCGCCGCTCGTGGGCGCCCGGCGCGGCGCCTCAGGCGGTGCGGTCGCGGTTGAACTGACCCTGCTCGCGGAAGCGCCAGAGGTAGCTCTCGATCACCGCCTCGATCGCCGTCGGCGTGATGCCGAGGCCGGCGAAGGTACGGCCCTCGGCGACCGCCGCGTCGGACACGACGTTGTCGACCTTGAGCAGCTCGAGCTGGTCGACGGTGACGACCGGGTTCGGCAGGATCTGCAGCACGCTCGCCGCGATCTTGGCGATCGAGAAGGGCACCGGCACCAGGAAGCGCTTGCGGCGCGAGGCGGCGAGCACCAGCTCGGCGCATTCGCGGAAGGTCTTCACCTCGGGGCCGCCGAGCTCGTAGGTGGCACCCGCCCTGGCGCCGCCCTCGACCGCCACGGCGATCGCCTCGGCGACGTCGCGCACGTAGGTCGGCTGGAAGCGGGTGGCACCGCCGCCGAACAGCGGCAGCACCGGCGACAGCGTGGCGAGGAAGCCGAGCTTGTTGAAGAAGTCGTCGTCGGGCCCGAACAGCACCGAGGGACGCAGCACCACCGAATCGGGCAGCGCGTGCAGCACCGCCTTCTCGCCCAGCGCCTTGGTGCGGGCATATTCCGACGCGCTCGCCTCGTCGGCGCCGATCGCCGAGACGTGGACGATCGAGGCGAGGCCGGCCGACTTGGCGACCTCGGCGATCATGTGGGCGCCGTCGGCCTGGACGTCGGCGAAGGTCTGCTTGCCCGAGGGGGCGAGGATGCCGACCAGATTGACGACGGCGTCGGCGCCTTCGATCGCGCGTTCGACCGACCAGCGGTGATCGCGACGGATGTTGGCCTGGACGCCGACGATCTGGCCGGGGCCGCCGCAGGGCTGCAGCTGGCCGGCGAGATCGGGTCGACGGCAGGCGGCGCGGATGCGCCAGCCACGGGCGGCGAGCGCGCGAACCACCTGGCGGCCGACGAAGCCGGAGCCGCCGAAGACGGTGACCAGCTTGGATTCGTTGGAGGCGACGTCGGAAGCGGTCATGCGCGTGAACCCCTGACTGTGGCGGGTCTCGTTCGACTTGATATGGAACGGTTCTTAGCGCTCGCCGCGGCTCCTGTGAAGCGCTTCGACACTCGCCCTTGGTGGAAAGGTCGAAAGACGGCGACGGACCCGATTGACAAGCCTCCGCCGACCCCTTAACAAGCCCCCCGTTGCCCAGGTGGCGGAATTGGTAGACGCGCACGGTTCAGGTCCGTGTTCCGCAAGGAGTGGAGGTTCGAGTCCTCTCCTGGGCACCATTTCACGGAGACGCGTTCTCCTCCGTGATCCTCCAGAGACATTCGACCGCCGTCTTCGCGAGCCTCGACGCACGTCCGCGTCGTGCGACCGGCCGCCCGTCAGGCGCCACCCGTCTTGATCTCGACCTTGAAGCCGGTGATCTCCTGAAACGCCTCGATGCTCCAGGATCCCAGCCGGCGGAACACGTCGGCGATGTTGTGGGTGTGCAGGACCGCCAGATCCGGATGGGCGTGGATGTGCGCGTAGCGCGCCGCCGGCAGCGCCTCGCCGCCGAAACGTTGCAGCAGAATCGCCGCCGCCTGCTGCTCGGGCGCCGTCGCGCCACCGGTCGACGGCACGAATCGGCTGGGCGTCGTCGGCCAGGCGTCGATCATCTTCAGACACCCGGTGATCGCCGAGCGCGACAGCTTCACCCCCGGGGCCAGGCAGTAGAAGTCGCCGAGAAGCGACGGCAGTGCCGGCGGGTGATAGTAGCGGATGCCGTATTCGGCGCCCGAGAAGGAATGCAGGTCCTGCATGTAGAGGACCCGCTTGCCGTCGCCCGGCCCCCAGACGAAGGCGAAGACCTCCTGCGGGCAGTCGAGGAAAAAGACGTCGGTGCCGATCAACAGACGGAAGCCGTCGTCGTCGAGCAGCGCGAAGTCGGACAGCATCCGGATCACGCAGAACCGATCGATCTCGGTCAGATTGCCGAGCGCGTTGGCGAATTCCGCGTTCTCCTCGAAGCGGCCGCCCTCGATCCGGTCGAGCGCCACCACCTCGAAGGGGAACGAGAAGTGGCCGCAGAGCGCCTCCGCCGCCGCCACGAAGGGCGAGATCGTGTGGATGCGCACGGTGATGTCGAGATAGGGCGCGACGTGGCGGTCGATGGTCAGGAGCGACAGCGCCAGTTCGGAATAGAGCTTCGGGTTCGACTGGTCGGCGGCAAAGAACGCGGCATAGCGAATCGTCAGCATCGAATCGGCCCTCGGCGAATGTCGCCCGACACTAGAGCGTTTTCCGTGTCGATTGGGCACCTGCGGGAAACAAATCGAGGGCGCCGTTCGGGCGCGGCGACGCGGGCCGCCGCCGAGGCCGCCGCCGCGAGATCCCGCCGATGTTCGAGAGTGGTGCCCCAGGTCGGACTCGAACCAACACGCCGTCGCCGGCAACAGATTTTGAGTCTGCCGCGTCTACCATTTCGCCACTGGGGCCGCACGGCGGCGCATATTAGTCGGGCAGGGTCGGGCGTCAACGTCGCCGCCGAGTTCATCACCGGCGATCACGTCGCCTCGAGCGGCGCGGCGGAGGTGGACGCCCCCGCCGGCCTCCGCTAAACCCGGCCGACCGAAGCCGCCGACGAGACCCCCCGATGCTGAAACGCCTCTACGACTGGACCCTGTCGCTCGCCGCCCGCAAGACGGCGGAGGTCTGGCTGGCGGTCATCGCCTTCATCGAGAGCTCGGTCTTCCTGGTGCCGGCCGACGTGCTGTTCCTGCCGATGGGCCTCGCCCGGCCGGATCGCGTCTATCGCTACGCCTTCATCGCCACGGCGGCCTCGGTCCTCGGCGGCATCGCCGGCTGGATGCTCGGCCACTACGCCTTCGACGCGCTCGCCATGCCGATCCTCGAGTTCTACCACAAGGCCGAGGCCTTCGAGCGGCTGAAGCGCGACTGGGGCGATTCGGTCCTGCTGCTGCTGATCACCTCGGGCCTCGCCCATCTGCCGCCGATCAAGGTGGTGACGATCCTCTCCGGCGTGATGAAGGTCGATCTCTGGCTCTTCGTCGTCTCCGCCATCGTCGCCCGCGGCGCCCGTTTCTACGCGCTCGCCTGGGCGCTGAAGCGCTGGGGCGAGCCGATCCGCCACTTCATCGAAAACCGCCTCGGCCTGATCGCCGGCCTCGCCGCCGCCTTGATCATCGGCCTCTATCTCGCGGTGAAACTGCTCGGGTGAGCCGAGCGGGAGAACGACGATGACCATCCCCGCCCCGTTCCTGCGCCGCGACACGATCGCCCTCCTCCTCGCGGTCGCCGCCGTCGGCATCGTCGCCACCGCCTGGGGCTTCGAGCTGATCGGCGGCTTCGTGCCCTGCCGGCTCTGCCTCGAACAGCGCGTGCCCTATTACGCCGGCGCGCCGCTGGCGCTCTTCGCCTTCGGCCTCGACCGCCTCCGCCTGCCGGCGATCCTGCCGCGCCTGGCGCTGCTGGCACTCGCCGGGCTCTTCGCCTGGGGCCTGTGGGTCGGCGCCTATCAGGCCGGTGCCGAATGGAGCTGGTGGCCGGGTCCGGCCGACTGTTCCGGCGCCCGCCTCGGTGCCCTGCCGTCGAAGGCCGGCGACCTGCTCGGCTCGCTCGGCGCCGCCCACGTCGTCGACTGCACCAAGCCGCAGATCCGCATCCTCGGCCTGTCCTTCGCCGGCTGGAACGTGCTGACCTCGCTCGGCCTGATCGCCGTCACGCTCTTCGCCGCCCTGCGCGCCGCCGGCCCGAACGATCGCGCCTGATCGACCGCCCTCACCGGAGGTCGAAACGCACCGAGATCGACGAGCGGTATGAACCGCCCGGCGGCGGCGGCAGACGCACCGCCGCCATCATCCCGTGCACCGCCGCGTCGAGTTCGCCGTGGCCCGACGATCGCACGATCGAATGCGACACGATCGTGCCGCCGCCCCCCACCGTGAAGGCGACCCCGACCGCGCCGGCGATGCCGCGCTCGCGCGCCGATGCCGGATAGTGCTTGTGGCGGGCGATCTCGGCCGCGACCAGCGAGGCATAGGAAGCCGCCGCCGCCCGCCGCGCTTCCGCCTCCGAGGCCCGCGCCGCCGCCTGCGCCGAGGCATCGATCGAAGAGACCCGCGTCGGCTTCTCGACCTCGCGCCGCGGCTTCGGTTTCTCCTTCTTGCGCTCGACCGGCTTCTTCGGCCGTTCGCGCACCGGTTCCGGGCGCGGTTCGGGCAGCGCCACCTCGGCGACCGGCGTCGGCACGGCGATCGGCGGCGTCTCCTCGACGACCTCCGGCGGCGGCGGTTCGGGTTCGGGCGGCGGCGCCTCGGCGCGCGAGGCGTCGCTCGGCAGCACCTCCGGCGTCGGTTCGGGCGAGGGCTCGGGCTCGGAGACCACCGCGATCTCGATCGGTCCGGAGCCGGGCGTCACCGCCTCGCCGAAATGCGCGGCGAAGACCGCCGCGTGCACGCCGACGACCGCGACGACGACCGCCGGACGCAGCCAGACCGGTCGGATCGCGCGCGTGGTCACCGGATCGTCTCGTCGACCGTGGTCGCGGCGGCGAGCGTCGCCGCCGGCGAACGGGAATCGGACGCCGCCGTCGGGGTCGACCGGCTCTGCGACACCAGCGCGATGCGCGAGAAGCCGCCGGCGGCGAGGAGATCGATCACCCCGACCACCTCGCCGTAGGCCGCCTCGCGGTCGCCGCGGACGTGGATGGCGCGGGTGTCGTCGCCCTGCGTCCGCGCCCGCACCGCCTCGACCAGCGCCTCGCGGCCGACGATGTCCTGGCCGACGGCGACGCCGCCGTCGCGCGTCACCGACACGACGATCGGCTCCGCCGGCGGCAGCGGCCGAGCGGCCGAGGCGCGCGGCAGATCGACCTTGAGGCCGGCCGCCAGCATCGGCGCGGTGATCATGAAGACGACGAGCAGCACCAGCATCACATCGACCAGCGGCGTGACGTTGATGTCGGCGAGCGGGCGATGACGGCGGGCGAGGCCGGATTGGCGAGCGACGGGGGTCACGGCGTGGCTCCTCCTTCGACGAGATCGACGGCATGGGCTTCGACACGGTCGCCGAGATCGGCGGCGATGGCGGAAAAGGCGGCGCCGAGCCGGCTGTAGCCGACCGACGCGGGGATCGCCGCGGCGAGCCCCCAGGCGGTGGCGGCGAGCGCTTCGGCGATGCCGGGGGCGACCACCGCGAGGCTGGTGTCGCGGGCCGCGGCAATGCCGGCGAAGCTCGCCATGATGCCCCAGACGGTCCCGAACAGACCGACGAAAGGCGCGACCGAGGCGATCACCGCGAGATCGGGCATCCGTCCCTCGGCCCGGGCGAGGAGCGCGCGGCCGGTCGCCGCCATCGCCTCGCCGAGCCGATGACGGCGCTCGCCGGTCGTCTCGCCGGGCAGCACGCGCGCCGCGGCCGAAGCCCCGGCGGCGAAGACCGGCGCGAAGAGACCGGCCGCGGCGGGCCGGGTCAGGGCGCGCCGCAGACGGACGATGGTGACGATCGCCTCGACGATCAGCACCCAGCACCACACCGAGGCGAGGCCGAGGACGATCATCACCGATCGGCCGACGAGACCGGCACTCTCGTAGAGCGCCAGCGGGGAGAGCGAGATGGTTTCCAACGATGAACTCCGAATGCCCGGTCGATCCGGCCGATCGACCCTTCCGACGATGCCGGACGGGGGCGCGAGGGTCGCCCGCGCCCCCGGTGGTCAGAACGCGACCTTGGCGGTGGCGAAGATCGACCGCCCCGGACCTGCCAGCGGGCCGATCGCGCCGGTCTTCTTGTTCTCGCCATAGTCGATGCCGGAGAGCGGGCTCGAGTATTTCTGGTCGAGCAGATTGTCGACGCCGACCTCGAGGCGGACGTTCCGCCACTGGTAGCCGGTCCGCCAGTTGACCAGGGCATAGCCCGCGGTGCGCAGCTCGTTGCGGGTCGAGGACACGTCGGTCTTGGAGGAGACCATCTGCACCTCGGCATGCTGGCTCCAGGCGCCGAGGCGATGATCGAGACCGATCGCGCCCTCGAGCGGCATCACCCGGTAGAGCCCGTCGTCGGTGTCGAGGTTGCGGCCGTGGGTGTAGGCGGCCCGGCCCGACACGTCGAAGCGGCCCCAGGTCGCCGAGGTCCACACCTCCGCCCGCACCGCGGCGTCGAAACCGTAGAGCCGGGCGTCGTGATTGGCGAACTGCAGCAGCGGGAACGTGCCGTAGCTGATGCCGGTGCCGGTCTTGCGGTCGGCGTCGATGTAGTTCTCGACATGGGAGAACCACGGCGTGACCTTGACCTCCCACGCCTTCTTCGCCGGATCGTGCAGCACCAGTGTCGTCGACAGCGTGTGGGCGACCTCGGGCTTCAGGTCGATGTTGCCGACATAGCCGTTGGCATCGCCGAACCACGAGATCATCCGGCTCGCCATGGCACCGGTCGACCACGAATAGCGCTCGTAGAAGTTCGGCGAGCGGGTCTTGCGGGCGTAGCCGAACTCGAACTCGGCCGTCTCCAGCGGCTTCCAACGGGCGAGCGCCGTCAGATCGAAGTTGACGTCGGTCTTGGCGTGCGAACGGGTGTTGAAGGCGGTGCTGTCGCTCAGATAGTTCACCCGCGTCGCCATGCCCATCATGTTGGGACCGACGTCGACGGCGCTGTAGCCGCCGACGTTGCCGGTGTCCATCCAGACGGTGTCGTTGCGGATGCCGAGGAGGCCCGACCACTCCTTGGAGAAGACGTGCTCGAGTTCGGCCCAGGTGCCGAGCCGGTCGCGCCGTGCGCCGTTGATGTTGACGAAGGTCGAGCAGCACATCGTCGTCGTCATGCCGGCGACCGGCGGCCACCAGTCGTCGAGCGTGGTGTGCTGGAACTCGTTGCCGATCCGCAGCGTGTCGGCCTTGCCGATCGGGATCTCGGCCTTGACCGACCAGCCGCTGTCGGTGCCGTTGGTGTACATCGGCATGCCCTTGCTCGACGCGGCGTCGATGCCGTTCGACATCTTGTCGGCGAGGAAGTTCATGTAGTGGCGCGTCTCCTGCCAGGAGGCGCGGGCGTCGAGCCTGCCCCAGTCGTAGCCATTCTCGAAACGGACGTTGATGAACTCGCTGCGATTGTAGAGCATGTCCATGCGGACGTTCGGGAAGCCCTGGTAGGGGATGTCCTGGATGCCGGCGGCGAAGGTCAGCTGGCCGCTGTCGAGCCGCCGGGCTAGCGTCACCGCGTGGTTCTGCGTCGCATAGAGCGAATCGCGCACGATCTTGCCGCCGCCCGCCTCGTAGTTCTGCCCGCGCGAGCCGGCGCCGTCGTATTCGAGGCTCCAGTCGGCATTGGCGACCGAGGCGTTCAGCGCCCCGCCGACGACGTTGCCGTTCGACCGATAGAAGGTCGACACCGAACCGTGGGCGACGACGCCGTTGCCGAGCCGGAGGCCCGGCAGGCCGTCGATGCCGACCGAGCCGGCGAAGCGCGGCGCCCGCGGCTCGACGATGATCGTGCCGCCGATCGAGTCGCCGCCCTTGGAGACCGGCGTCACGCCCGCCAGCACCTCGACCTTGCCGATGCGCGACGGGTCGACATAGGACAGCGGCGGATTCATGTGGTTGCCGCAGGCGGAGGTGATGGCCATGCCCATGGTCAGCACGTTGATGCGGTCGTCGCCGAGGCCGCGCATCACCGGCAGCGAGGAGACGCCGCCGCCGGCGGCCACCTGGACGCCGGGGATCGCCGTCAGCATGGCGGCGGTGTCGTCGGAGACGGCGGCGGCCGCGGCCAGCGGCTCGCCGGTCAGCGTGAAGGCACCGATCGGGGTCGAGAGCCCGGCGGGCGCAGCGGCCGGCTTGGCGCGGTCGGCGGTGACGACGACTTCGGGAAGGGCCTCCGCGGCCCGCTTCTCCTGCGGCGCGGCCTGGGCGGGAAGGGCGAGAACGACGGCGGCGAGGAGCGCGGTGCTCCCCATGAGACCGATACGGGACATGACGGTTTTCCTGATGCCGGGCGGACGCGTGGCGTCGCGCGCCAAGACGGCCGGACGCGCGGAAACGCGCCGGCGGCTGAGGGCAGGTCAGGAAAGAGCGGGCGGTGCGCGGCCGCGGATCTGGTCGAGGTGCCGTTCGGCGACGACGGCCTCGACGACGATGCGCCAGGCGACGATCGCGCTCGCGGGCGGCACGTCGACGGGGATCTGCACGAAGACCGGCGGCGCATGGCCGCCCGCCGCCACCAGCTGGCAGAGGCCACAGGCCTCGCCGTGACGGGCGAGCCCGTGATCGGCGTTGCCGGAGAGGTCGGCGCCGTCCTCGTCGTGGAGACAGATCGAGGCTTCGGCCGCCGGATCGAAGGTCATCCGCATCATGGCCGCGCTCGCACCCACCGGCGCGACGATCTGAACGATCAACGCCAGTGCGACGAGCAGACGCGACGCGAAGCGGACGGAACGCGACAAAACGGATACCCCTTGCCCCGATCGTCTCTTAACATTTCATCGACGCCGCACAACTTGATTTCCATCAACAATAGGGCGAACCCCGCCGCGCTCGCGCGAAAAGGGCGGGGCGACCGATCGCCGCGACCACCGTCCGCCGCTCACGGATCGAGTTCGGTGTCCCAATAGAGATAGTCCATCCAGCTCTCGTGCAGATGGTTCGGCGGGAAGTGCCGGCCGGCCTCGTGCAGGTCGTGGACCGTGGGGCGCCACGGCATCTGGTGGGCATGGAGCCCCGCCTCGCGCATCGAGCGATCGCCCTTGCGCAGATTGCAGGGGGCACAGGCGGTCAGGATGTTCTCCCAGGTCGTCTGCCCGCCGCGCGCCCGCGGCACCACGTGGTCGAAGGTCAGGTCCTGGCCCGAGCCGCAATATTGGCAGGTGAAGCGATCGCGCAGAAAGACGTTGAACCGGGTGAAGGCGGGCGTCCGCTCGGAGCGGACATAGGACTTGAGCGACACCACCGAGGGCAGCGCCATGCTCAGGCTCGGGCTGCGGACGGCGACGTCGTAACAGGCGAGAATGTCGACGCGGTCCATGAACACCGCCTTGATCGCCTCCTGCCAGGACCACAGCGACAGCGGGTAATAGCTGAGCGGACGATGGTCGGCGTTCAGCACCAGGACGGGATGGGATCGGGGCGTCACGTGGATCGTCAAGGCGCACCTCGCTCTCCGCTGGGAGCGGTGCGGGCCTCGCCGACGATCGAATCGGCCGAGAACGCCGGCACCACGAACGACGGGGACAGTGTACGGGACGCATGTCGCTCGTGTGAAGACGCGGACGCGTGATGGCGCGGCCCTGTTGCCGATGCGCACCGCGTGTCCGCGACGACACGCCGTGCCGCCGCGCGCCTTCAGCGCGCCATGCCCTCGCGCCCCTGCCGTCGCGCCGCGTAATAGGCCCAGAACAGCCGCGCCGCGACGCCGCGCCACGGCGCCCAGGCCGACGCGATCGCCCGCACCGCCTTCTCGTTCGGCCGCTCCGCGATGCCGAAGGCGTCGCCGATCGCCGCCTGCAGGGCGAGGTCGCCGCCCGGCCAGATGTCGGGATGACCGGCGGAGAAGAGCAGCCACACTTCCGCCGTCCAGCGGCCGATGCCCTTGATCGCCACCAGCCGCGCCACGGCGTCCTCTTCGGCGAGGTTCGCGCAACCCTCGAGATCGAGCCCGGCTTCGCAGGCCTCGACCACCGCCCGGAGCGTCCGGACCTTGGCGGCCGAGAGCCCCGCCGCCCTGAGCGTCTCGTCGTCGACCCGCGCGACGTGCTCGGGCAGAGGCTCGGCGCCGATCACGCCCTCGACCCGCGACCAGATCGAGGCCGCGGCCTGGGCCGAGACCTGCTGCGCCGTGATCACCCGGGCGAGACCGCCGAAACCGGGCGGACGCCGCCGGAGCGGCACCGGGCCGCTCGCCGCGATCACCGGCACGAGCCGCGGATCGATCGTCGCGAGGGCCACGAGCCCCGCAGCCACGTCGTCGTCGCCCTCGATCCGCCGCATCGTTCGCTCCCTCGTCGCCCGTCCCCCTCCGAGGCGACAGCGGCCGCGCGGCGGGTTAGGATCGCGAACTGTCGTCTCGCACCCCCGCCCATGTCCAGACCCGTCTTCCGCTTCGCCCCCTCGCCGAACGGCCGGCTGCACCTCGGCCACGCCCGTTCCGCCCTCCTCGATCACGCGCTCGCCCGCGCGCTCGGCGGCGTCTTCCTGCTGAGGCTCGAAGACATCGACACGACGCGCTGCCGCCCCGAGTACGAGGCCGGCATCCTCGAGGATCTCGCCTGGCTCGGCATCGACTGGGACGGCGAACCGCGGCGTCAATCGGAAAACTTCGCCGGCTATCGATCGGCGCTGAACCGGCTCGAGACGCAGGGTCTGCTGCGCCCGAGCCATGCGACGCGGGCCGAGATCCGCACCGCCGTCGCCGCGGCCGAAGCCCGCGGCGAGGTCTGGCCGCGCGATCCCGACGGCGCTCCCTTCCCGCCCCCCGGCGACGGCGATCCGCGTCCGGGCGAACCGGTGGCGCTCCGCCTCGACGGCGCCCGCGCCGCCGCCCGGATCGGGCCGCTCGACTGGCGCGAGGTGGGCGAAGGTCCGAACGGGGAGACCGGCCGTATCCCGGTCGATCTCGCCGCCTGGGGCGATCCGGTGCTGGCGCGCAAGGAGATCCCGACCAGCTATCACCTGTCGGTGGTGGTCGACGACGCGGCCCAGGGCGTCACCCACGTGGTGCGCGGCCGCGATCTCTTCTGGTCGACCAGCGTCCATCGCGCCCTGCAGACCCTGCTCGGCCTGCCGACGCCGATCTGGTGCCATCACGATCTGGTGCTCGACGCCGAGGGCCGCAAACTGTCGAAGTCGGCGGCCGACACCGCGCTCGCCGATCTGCGCGCCGGCGGCGCCACGCCCGACGACATCCGCCGCCTGATCGGCTGGGAGAAGACCGCGGCCGAGATCGACCGGCTTAACCGGGTGTTGAGCGACGGGGCGTAGGCTCATCCGATCGTCCGGAGAGCCAGATGACCGAGACCCGCTCCACCGATCCCACCCTTGCCGGCCTGCCGCTCGCCGGTCTGCGCGTGCTCGCGGTCGAGGATCATGCCATCGGCCGCACGCTGTTGGCGGCGATGATGCAGCCGCTCGGCGTCGCCGCGACCATCGTCGCCGACGGCCGCGAGGCGATCGCCGCGGCCAAGGCCGAGACCTTCGACGTCGTGCTGATCGATCTCGGCCTGCCCGACGTCGCCGGCGACAGGCTCGCCCACGACCTCGCCCGCACGCGCGGCACACGGCGCGCCCGCATCGTCGCCGTCACCGGCCGCGCCCGCCCGGCGGAGCTGCCGCCGGCGATCGACGACTGGCTGGAGAAGCCCTATTCGGTGCGCGAGCTGCACGGCCGGCTGCTCGCCGGCCGCCCACCGCTCGAACGCACGGCGTGAGCCCTCAGTAGGCCGGCTTGCCGTCGACCAGCAGCGCCTTGCGCCCGCCGGCCTCGCCCACCGACCACGACTTGACGCGGCCGTCGAAGACCTTGCGCCACGAACCCTTCTCAGAACGATAGGCCTTCAGCAGGCAGCCGGCGTCGTTGCAATAGGGCTCCGGATTGCCGCCGCAGGAGGCGTCGGCGTAGTCGAGCACCACGTCGTTGCGCCCGTCGCCGTCGAAATCGACGAAGCGGGTGAACTTCATGCCGTATCCGGTCGACGTCTTGCAGTTCTCGTGTTCGGTCTGGATGAGCTCGCCGGTCAGCTGATGCGGCATGTCTTCGCCGCGAGCCGGCAGGGTGGCGAGAACGGCGAAGAGGGAAAGCAGTGCGAGACGTTTCACGGCGACGAAGACTCCTGACCGACGCGGCGGACGCGCGCGAGGTCGTTTGGGTTTGCGCTTAATCTTAATACGAGTGGAGGGATGCAACGTCACCGCGGATTACGGTAGTGTGTCCCATCGTTTTCGTGTGCCCTGCCATGCACCCCACGAGTATCGGGTCCTGGCGTGACAAAAGGATCTCTGCGATGCGTCTTCTCGCTCTGACCCTCCTCGCCCTCGTCGCCCTGTTCGGCCATTCCCGCCACGCGGAAGCCGCGGTCGAAGCCCGCATCAACATCTCGTCGCAGCGGATGATCGTCATGGTCGACGGTGTCAAGGCCGGCGAATACGCCGTCTCGACCGGCCGCAAGGGCTATCGCACCCCGGTCGGCGAATACCAGCCGCAGCGGATGCACAAGAAGTACTATTCGAAGAAGTATCACAACTCGCCGATGCCGAACTCGATCTTCTTCAACGGCGGCATCGCCGTGCACGGCACCTACGAGGTCGCCCGCCTCGGCAAGCCCGCCTCGCACGGCTGCGTCCGCATGCATCCGCAGGCCGCCGCCCAGCTGTTCGATCTGGTCAAGCAGCACGGCATGGGCAACAGCCGCATCGTCGTGACCTACTGACGGCCGCTCACGGCTTCTCGCGCGCCGCCTCGGCCGCCTCGTCGCGCGCCTGTTCGCGGAAGAAGCGACGGATCACCTTGCCGGTGGTCGTCAGCGGCACCTCGTCGACGAAGGCGATCTCGCGCGGATATTCGTGCGCCGAGAGCCGGGTTCGAACGTGGTCGCGGATGTCCTTCGCCAGCGCCTCGCTCGGCTCCCATCCCTGGACCAGCGTGACGTAGGCCTTGACGATCTCGGTGCGCACCGGATCGGGCTTGCCGACGACGGCGACCAGCGCCACGGCGGGATGACCGACGATGCAGTCCTCGATCTCCGACGGGCCGATGCGATAGCCGGCCGAGGTGATCAGGTCGTCGTTGCGCCCGACGAAATAGACGTAGCCGTCCTCGTCGACCATGCCCTGGTCGCCGGTGGTCATCCAGTCGCCGACGAACTTCTCGCACGTCGCCTCCGGCTTGTTCCAGTAGCCGAGGAACATCACCGGATCGGGCCGCATCACCGCGATCTGACCGGTCTCGCCGATACCGACCTGCCGGCCCTCGCCGTCGATCACGCCGACGACGTGGCCGGGCATCGCCCGACCGATCGCCCCGGCGCGCACCACGCCGATCGCGGCGCAGGAGCCGAGCACCAGATTGCATTCGGTCTGGCCGTAGAACTCGTTGATGACGAGACCGAGCTCGGCGCGCGCCCATTCGAAGGTCTCGCGCCCCAGCGCCTCACCGCCCGAGCCGACCGTGCGCAGCCCCGGCCGCCTGCCGCCGGGCGGACCACCGGCGTTGCGCAGCAGCTTCAGCGCCGTCGGCGGGATGAAGGCGTTGCGGATCGTTTGCGTCTCGATCAGGGCCCAGGTCGCCTGCGGATCGAAGGTCTCGCGCCGCGCCGCCACCACCGGTACGCCGAGGGCGAGCGCCGGCAGGAGCACGTTGAGGAGCCCGCCCGCCCAGGCCCAGTCGGCCGGCGTCCACAGCCGGTCGCCCGCCTGCGGCAGGAACTCGTGGGTGTACTGGACGCTCGGGATGTGGCCGAGCAGCACCCGGTGCCCGTGCAGCGCCCCCTTCGGCGCCCCGGTCGTGCCCGAGGTGTAGATCATCAGCCCCGGCTCGTCGGCGAGCGTCGCCACGGGCTCGAAGGCATCGGACGCCCACTCCAGCAGCGCCGCGAGGTCGAGCCCGCCGTCCTCCGCCCCGTCGACGCAGAAGACATGGGCGAGCGCCGGCAGCCGGTCGCGGATCTCGGCGATCTTGCGCGCGCCGGCGCGGCTGGTGACGACGGCCCGTGCGCCCGAATCGATCAGCCGATGCAGCAGCGCCTCCGCCCCGAAGACATCGGCGAGCGGCAGCGCGATCGCCGCCATGGAATAGATCGCCACATGGGCGATCGCCGTCTCGGGCGACTGCGGCAGCAGGATCGCCACCCGGTCGCCGCGCGCCACCCCGTGGGCGACGAGCACGTTGGAGAGCCGATTGGCCGCCTTGGCCAGCCGGCCGTAGCGCCATTCGTCGACCGCACCGTCGGGCGCGACCGAGACGATCGCCGTACGATCGGGTTCGCTCGCCGCCCACTTGTGGCAGACGTCGACGCCGATGTTGTAGGCGGCGGGCACGATCCAGCGGAACGCGCGCATGATGTCGGCGTAGGTCGACGCGGTGGGCAGCATCGTCGTCCGTCTCCTCGGGACCGGTCGGGAGGCGCGATCCTATCGGAACGCCGACGGGTCACAAGCCGGACGGAGGACGGAGACGCGGCATCGCCCGACCCGAAGGCCGGCGCGGCGCGAGGCGCCGTTGCCGATCGATGAGAAAAGAAGAGTGGATGGTGGGCGCGACAGGGATCGAACCTGTGACCCCTTCGGTGTGAACGAAGTGCTCTCCCGCTGAGCTACGCGCCCACTCTTGCGAGACGCCGCGATATAAGGGGGGCGGCCCCCGCAAGTCAAGCGCGGCCGACGGCTTTTCCCGCCCCGGCCGCGCGACCCGTATTCGCGACGGTCCGACCGCCGCGCCGGCTCCCCGTCAGCGCGGCTCGACGACGACCAGCGTCCAGAAGATCTTGTACTTCGAGTTCGGCGCATAGGCGGTGGCCAGCCCGACCCGCGTGGCGCGACCGGCGAGCATCGTCGCATTGTGCTGCTTCGATTCCCGCCAGCCCGAGAAGGCCTCGGCGAAGGTGCGGTAACCGGCCGAGAAGTTGGCGAGGAAGCTGGCATAGGGAATGCCGGCCGCCTGCAACTCGCGATCGAGACCGGCTTCCTCGGTCGAATGCACCCGATCGGCCGCCGCCATGCGGTCGGCCTGTCCTTGAGCGATGCGGGCGAGCGTCGGATCCCACTGCAGCTGAACGAGGCCGTTGTTGCCGCGATACTGGTTGATCATCGACAGCGACGAGGCCGGATCGACCGGGCCACCGCCCATGTCGAGCCGGCGATAGAACGGCGGCTCGCTGCGGACGGGGGCGGCCTCGCGCGAACAGGCCGCGAGCGCGGCGGCGACGAGCGGCAGGACGACGAGAAGGCGCGACTGGACGTTCATGGAGCGGGGTATCCCTCGGCAGATCACGGCTGAGGCTCGGACGGCGTCGGCGCCTTCGCCGCCGGCGCGATGCCGAAACGGTCGAGGAGTTCGCCGATGTCGCCGAGCTGGCGAATGTTGATGTCGCGCTGGGCGGAGGGGATCTCGATCCCCTTCTCGCGCAGCGTCCGTACGATGTCGAAGCGCAGGTCGCTCTCCACCGTGCCGACGTCGGTCACCGCGCCGATCGTGCAGATCAGGCGGAACTCCAGCGCGTCGGCGCCGAAATTGGTGAAGAGCACCAGCGGCGCCGGGAACTTCAGCACCCTGTCGTGGCGCTCGGCGCAGGCGAGCAGCACCGCCTTCATCTCGGCCGGATCGGTGTCGTAGGAGACGCCGACGTCGACGAGGCAGCGGCCGGTGAGATCCCGGTGCATCCAGTTCTTGACGTTGCCGGTGATCAGCGACGAGTTCGGCACGATCAGGCTCGCGCGGTCGAAGGTCTCGATCTCGGTCGAGCGCACGTTGATCTTGCGCACGAACCCCTTCTGGGTGCCGATCTCGACGAGGTCGCCCGACTTGATCGGCCGCTCGACGAGCAGGATCAGGCCCGAGACGAAGTTGTTGACGATCGACTGCAGACCGAAGCCGACGCCGACCGACAGGGCGCCGGCGACGATGGCGAGGTTCTGCAGGTCGAGGCCGATCACCGAGAAGGCGAGCGCCACCGAGATGACGATGCCGAGATAGCCGAAGGACGTGCGGATCGAGTTCTTCAGGCCGACGTCGAGCCGGGTGCGCGGCAGGAAGCGCTGGTCGAGCCAGCCCTGCACGCCGCGCGTCACCCCGATACCGATGACCAGGAAGACGATCGCCGTCAGGATCGACGACAGCGAGATCGTCAGCCCGCCGATCTTGAAGCCGAAGAAGGCGATCTTGGCGTCGGTGACGACGTCCTGTCCGTCGATGCCGATCGGCGCCAGGATGAAGAGCGCGGCGAGTGCCAGGAGGAGCAGCCGGACGAGACCGGACAGCACCACGCCGATCTGCTCGACCGTCTCGCGCGCCAGACCCATCGACCGCGTCATGACGATGCCGAAGCGGCTGCGCGCGTCGAAGGTCCGCTGGATCGCCTCGTCGGCGAGCACCAGCAGGATGTAGAGCGCGCCGAGCAGGAAGCCGACGCGGACCGTCTGCTGCGTCACGAAGGCGGCGAGCGCCACGTAGCCGCCGATCGCCGCGACCGCCGCGCCGATCGCCAGGATCCAGCCGAGCGGCACCAGCCAGCGCCACAGGCCGGAGCGCTTCTCCTCGGGCTTCTCCGCCGCTTCCTCGTCGCCGTCCTCGCCGGCCATGGTGCGGGCCGCGACGCGCAGCGCCAACATGACGAAGACCGCATCGGCGATGGCGAAGAGGCCGGAGACCAGGATCAGCGCCGCCACCGAGGCGGTCAGCGCGTCGAACAGGCGGATCATCCAGACGCCGACGCCGTGGACGATCGCCAGCACGACGAAGAGGCCGAGCAGCCGCGCCGCGGTGTGATCGCCGACCGCCGCCATCCGCCACTGCGGCTTGCCGGGGGCGAGAATGGCCAGCGCGATGCCGTAGACCATCGCCGCCGAGCCGACGCCCGCGGCGATCGCCGAGATGAACAGGCCGACCCGCGGCGGGTTGAGCTCGAACACGTCGAGCGCCACCTGGATGCCCCAGATCGCCAGCACCGGTCCCGCCACGTTGAAGACGACGATGCCCGCCGCCTTCAGCGCCTTGAGGAAGCGCGTCGGCTCGACCGCTTCCGGGTCGCGATCGGCGAACTGGGCGACCCGGCGGCGCGCCAGGAACAGGATGCCGAGGAAGGCGAGGATGGCCGAGCCGACCGCCGTCGCCGTCTCGAAGCCGCGCTTGGCGAGAAGCGCGAACCAGTCGCCGAGCAGATAGCCGAAGCCCGAGACGATGCCCGGAACCGCATGACCGGCCTCGAGCCACAGCGACGGATCGGCGACCGAACGCGAGCGCTGCACCATGTCCTGGGCGAAACGGGCGCGACGCTTGTCGCCGATCGCCTTGACGATCTCCTCGGCGCGCAGGCGGATCAGCTGGGCCTGCTTGACCCGGCCCTGCGCCTCGGCGAGCAGCTTCTGCTGCTCGTCGCGCTCGGCCTTGACCGCCTCCGCCTCGATCGGCGCGGTATCGTCCTCCTTGGCGTCCGGCGCCGGGCCGAGCTGCTTCAGCCGCGCCTCGAAGGAGGCGACGCGCGGGCTCTCGGTCTGGTCGATGACGTCGGCCTCGGCGCGGATCGTGTCGATGCGGCCGCGCATCTCGGCGAGGCGCCAGTCGGTCAGACCGTCGCGCTGCAGGGCCGCGCCGATCTGTTCGATCTCGTTCTTCCAGCCGTCGAGCCTGAGCTGCACCTCGTCCGGCTTGGCCTTGACCGCCGGGGCGGGCGCGGGCGCGGGCGCCGGGGCGGGTTGGACCGCCGCCGGCTTTGCGGCGGGGGCCTGAGCGGCGGCGGCGGGCTTGGCGGTCGGGGTCTCGGCGGCACCCGAAGGGGCGACCGGGCCGAGAACCAGGCCGGAGACGAGAAGGATCGCGAATCGGAGCGCGCGGGCGCGGGGCGTCATCACCGGGAGCCGTCCGTGGTCTGATCGTGGGAAGGGCCGTCGAAGCGGCGCGAGTCGCCGTTTCCTTGAGCCCAGATTAAGGCAAAAGGGAAGCGAAGGCAGCCCGCCGTGCATTCCTGCATCGAGACGATTGTCTCCGTCGCGTCCGCCACATAATCTCCGCGCCATGTCGGAACCGACCACCGAAGACACCGCCGTCACCGCCCTTCCCGGCCAGCCGCCCCGCGGCTGGCGCGCCGTCGGATGGGTCGTCTGGGAAGCGATCTACTGGGGTCTGCTGCGCAACGAGAGCTTCGCGCACGCCTCCAACATCGCCTTCTCGGTGATCTTCTCGCTCTTCCCCTTCCTGATCCTGGTCACCGGCGTCGCCGGCTGGGCGGCCGGCCAATGGGGCGTCGCCGACCTGACCGCGGCGGCCGAACAGGGCACCGGCGGCCTCTTCGCGGTGTTGCCGGAGCAGGTGGCGGCGATCCTCAAGCCCGAGATCTCGGCGGTGCTCACCACCTCGCAGGGCCGCGTCCTCACCGTCGGCGCCCTGCTCCTCGTCATCATCGTGACGGGTCTGGTCGAGAGCCTGCGCATGGGGCTCAACTACGCCTATCGCGCCTACGACAGCCGCCACTTCCTGATCCGCCGGCTCGAAGGCACGTTCTTCATGCTGATCGCAGCGATCGTCATCCTCGGGCTCGGCTTCCTGGTCGTCGTCCTGCCGGTCGCCTGGGGGCTGCTCGCGCCGCACGTCCCCGACATCGAGCCGTGGTGGAACTGGTTCAACCGCCTGCCGCTGCTGCTCTTCATTCTGGCGGTGTTCCTGTTCCTCTTCTCCGCCCACATGTGGCTGCCGGCCCGCACCCAGCGCATCGCCGGCGTCCTGCCGGGTGTCCTGGTGACGCTGACGCTGTGGTTCACGGCGGGCTGGGTCTTCTCCTGGTACCTCTCCCACTTCTCGGGCTACGCCAAGACCTACGCCGGCCTCGGCGGCGCGGTGGCGACGATGCTGTTCTTCTACATCGTCGGCCTGATCTTCCTGCTCGGCGCCGAGATCAACCACGCCGTGGCGCTGGTGAGAACGCGGACGCCGCCGACGCATTGAGGCTGGGAGATCCGGGTCAAACAGCCCGCATCCTTGCGAAAACTCGTCGGAAAAATGCGGAACCCCGCCGGATCGCTCCGACGGGGCTCCTTTTTTCTTCGATGCCGGCGGCGCGGCGCCCGCTCAGCTCGCCGTGGCGCCGAACTTCTCTTCCGACGCTTCGATGACGTCCTCGAAAGTGGTGAGACCGGTCTTGGGCGAGCACACCAGCACCGCCATGTTGCCGGGCTTGTGCTCGTTCTTCCACATCTTGGTGTGGGCGAGCGGGATGTCCTTCCACTCGAAGACCTCCGACATGCACGGCTCGACGCGGCGATCGAGCACGAACTTGTTGGCCGCCGCCGCCTGCTTGAGATGGGCGAAGTGCGAACCCTGGATGCGCTTCTGGTGCATCCAGACGTAACGGGCGTCGAAGGTGATGTTGAAGCCGGACGTGCCGGCGCAGAACACCACCATGCCGCCGCGCTTCACCACGAAGGTCGAGGTCGGGAAGGTGCTCTCGCCGGGGTGTTCGAACACCATGTCGACGTTGTTGCCCTTGCCGGTGATGTCCCAGATCGCCTTGCCGAACTTGCGCACCTCGGAGAACCAGGTGTCGTATTCCGGGCTGCCCACCTTGGGCAGCTGGCCCCAGCACTTGAAGTCCTTGCGGTTGATGACGCCGCGCGCGCCGAGGCTCATGACGTAGTCGCGCTTGTCCTCGTCGGAGATGACGCCGATCGCGTTGGCGCCCGCCGCCGCGGTCAGCTGCACGCCGAACACGCCGAGGCCGCCCGAGGCGCCCCAGATCAGCACGTTCTGGCTCGGCTTCAGCTGATGCGGGTTGTGGCCGAACAGCATGCGATAGGCGGTCGCCAGCGTCAGCATGTAGGACGCCGACTCCTCCCAGGTCAGGTGCTGCGGCCGCGGCAGCAGCTGGCGCGCCTGGACGCGGCAGAACTGGGCGAAGGACCCGTCCGGCGTCTCGTAGCCCCAGATGCGCTGCGAGGGCGACAGCATCGGGTCGCCGCCGTTGCATTCCTCGTCGTCGCCGTCGTCCTGATTGCAGTGGATGACGACTTCGTCGCCGACCTTCCAGTGCTTCACCTTGGAACCGACCGCCCAGACGATGCCGGCCGCGTCGGAACCGGCGATGTGATAGGGCTGCTTGTGGACGTCGAAGACCGAGATCGGCTTGCCGAGACCCGCCCACACGCCGTTGTAGTTGACGCCCGCGGCCATCACGAGCACCAGCACGTCGTGGCTGTCGAGCTCCCAGGTCGGCACGACCTCGAGCTGCATCGCCTCTTCCGGCGGACCGTGACGGTCCTTGCGGATCGCCCAGGCGTACATGTTCTTCGGGACGTGGCCGAGCGGCGGGATCTCGCCGATCTCGTAGAGGTCCTTCAGCGGACGGTCTTCAGCATTCCCAGCCATGGTCTTCCTTCCCGCGTTCGACCGGACGCATGCGTCGGCCGTTTCCTTCTTTGGGCCCGCGACCGCGCCCCAGGGGAAGGGCCCATGCCGCACTGCAACGATGGCCGCACTATCGGCCCGGTTCGCGGCGGATTTCCATAATACTAAAGGATTGAAATTCGACCGATCGGCGCCGTTCGGGCCAGATCTTGCCGCAATGCAAAATTCCTCCGGATCGCCGACACTGGCCGGAGCGACGGATCGCAGTGGGCGTCACGCGGGTTTTGCCCGGGTTTCCGCCTCGCTCGCGATATCGGGCGCGCCGACACGCCCTCGGCTACCCGTACGCGCCGCACCGGCGCGAGACCGAATGTCGCAGTCCGACGTTCGTGTGGGATGACGACGCTTGTGCGGTGCGATATCTAATCGATCATAAGATGATGTAACCGGGATCGAACGTCCATGCCCCTCGCCTCCCCCGACAAGCCCTGGCTGTTCCGCACCTATGCCGGTCACTCGACCGCCGAGGCCTCCAATCGCCTCTATCGGGGAAATCTCGCCAAGGGCCAGACGGGCCTGTCGGTGGCCTTCGACCTGCCGACCCAGACCGGCTACGACCCCGACCACGCGCTGTCGCGCGGCGAGGTCGGCAAGGTCGGCGTGCCGGTCTCCCATCTCGGCGACATGCGGGCGCTGTTCGACGGCATCCCGCTCGAGAAGATGAACACCTCGATGACGATCAACGCGACGGCGCCCTGGCTGCTGTCGCTCTACGTCGCCGCCGCCGACGAGCAGGGCGCGAGCCGTGCCAAGCTGGCCGGTACGACGCAGAACGATCTCATCAAGGAGTATCTGTCGCGCGGCACCTACGTCTTCCCGCCGTCGCCCTCGATGCGGCTCACCACCGACGTCATCGCCTGGACCTACACGGAGATGCCGAAGTGGAACCCGATGAACGTCTGCTCCTACCATCTGCAGGAAGCGGGCGCGACGCCGGTCCAGGAGCTCGCCTTCGCACTCGCGACCGCGATCGCCGTCATCGACAACGTGAAGAAGACCGGCGTGATCCCGGAGGCCGAATTCGGCGAGGCGGTCGGCCGCATCTCCTTCTTCGTCAACGCCGGCATGCGGTTCGTCACCGAAATCTGCAAGATGCGCGCCTTCGGCCGCCTCTGGGACGAGATCACTCGTGACCGCTGGGGCGTCGAGGAAGAGAAGAACCGTCGCTTCCGCTACGGCGTCCAGGTCAACTCGCTGGGCCTGACCGAACAGCAGCCCGAAAACAACGTCTACCGCATCCTGATCGAGGCGCTCGCCGTGACGCTGTCGCGCGACGCCCGCGCCCGCGCCGTGCAGCTGCCGGCCTGGAACGAGGCCCTCGGCCTGCCGCGTCCGTGGGATCAGCAGTGGTCGCTGCGCATGCAGCAGATCCTCGCCTACGAGACCGATCTGCTCGAATTCGCCGACATCTTCAATGGGTCCGCCGAGATCGAGGCCAAGGTCGCCGAACTCGTCGCCGAGGCGAAGACCGAACTCGCCGCGATCGAGGCGATGGGCGGCGCCGTGGCGGCGGTCGAGTCGAGCTACATGAAGCAGAAGCTGGTGGAATCGAACACCCGCCGGCTCGAGGCGATCGAGGCCGGCGCCTCGACCGTCGTCGGCGTCAACCGCTTCAAGGAGACCGAACCCTCGCCGCTCACGACCGGCGAAGGCTCGATCCTGACCGTTCCAGCCCATGTCGAGGCGGAAGCGATCGAACGTATCGAGGCCTGGCGCGCCGGCCGCGACGAGAAGGCGGTCGCTGCCGCCATCGCCGCCCTGCGCTCCGCCGCCGCCGAGGGCCGCAACGTGATGGAGCCGTCGATCGCCGCCGCCAAGGCCGGCGTGACGACCGGCGAATGGGGCGCGACGCTGCGCGAGGTCTTCGGCGAATACCGGGCACCCACCGGCGTCGGCCGTGCGGCGCGTGACGGCGGTGCCGACGTCGCCTCGGTGCGCGGTGCCGTCGACGCGGTCTCCGAGAAACTCGGACGCCGCCTCAAGTTCCTGGTCGGCAAACCCGGCCTCGACGGCCATTCCAACGGCGCCGAACAGATCGCCGTGCGCGCCCGCGACTGCGGCATGGAAGTGGTCTACGAGGGCATCCGCCTGACCCCGGCGCAGATCGTCAACGCCGCCCTCGAGGAGGGCGTCCACGCCGTCGGCCTGTCGATCCTGTCTGGGTCGCACCTGGCGCTGGTCGAGGACGTCATGACGCGCATGAAGGCGTCGGGTCTCGACGAGGTCCCGGTCGTCGTCGGCGGCATCATCCCGACCGAGGACGCCGAGGCGCTGAAGGGTATGGGGGTGGCGGCGGTCTACACGCCGAAGGACTTCCAGATCACCGACATCATGGCGGACATCGTCCGCATCGTCGGCGAACGCGCCGCCTGAGGGCGGCGCGCCCCGCGCCCGCCGTGTCAGCCGGAGACGGCGAGGCGGGCGCGTTCGACCCGGCCGTTGATGCCTTCGAGCTCGGCGATGCGCACCGCGTTGGCGGTATGCACGTCTTCGAGCAGCTGGTCGTAGAGCGCGACGATCCGCGTCTCGATGTTCGGACCACCGGCATCGGCGGTCGCCAGCAGTTGCTTGATCCCGGTCAACGACACTTCGAACTCGCGCAACGCGACGATCACCTCGAGGCGGGCCCGATCTTCGCTGGAATAGATTCGCCGAGCCCCCTCGCGGTGTGGTTGCAGGAGGCCGGCCTGTTCATAGAAGCGCAACGTTCGCAGAGACACGCCGAGATGCGACGACAACTCGCCTATGGTGAAGGTCGCTCCGGAGGCCGTCGTCGAGTAGTTCATCAGCGAACGCAGTGAGTTCGCCAAACTTTCGATCGTCTCGGCCGCCTTCGTCATGTCCACCTCGAATTGAACGTCGGCCGGCATGCACGGCCGACGGCGTCGAGCGGAGTTCCCAACACGGCCGATTCGAACCGACCCTCCGACGACGTTGAGGAGATTGTTCCTTCAAAACGTTTTGGGAGCAAGAAGCGAACGGCTCTTGTTGCCGCCGAGATACGCACTTGCATGTCAGGCATGACTCCGAGGCGGAACCACTTCCGGTTTCAGAGGCGCCCCATCCGTCCCTGCTGAAAATCGTCGACGGCGCGAAAAAGCTCGTCCCGCGTGTTCATGACGAAGGGTCCCATGGCGGCGATCGGTTCGTCGATCGGCTCGCCGGCGAGAATCAGGATGCGACTGTCGGTCGCTCCCCCCGCCACCTCGACCGTGTCGCCACCGTCGTCCAGAACCGCCACCGTTTCCGCCCCGACCCGCACGCCGCCGATCGTCACCTCGCCGTCGAGCACCGCGACCAGGACGGTCCAGGCCGTCGGCATCGGCAGGGCGATGCGTCCGCCGGCCACGACCCTGCCGTCGAGCACGGCGAGCGGCGTATGGGTCTCGGCCGGACCGACGACGTCGCCGATCGAGCCGGCGACCACCCGCATCGAGCCGCCTTCGAAGGAGACCGTCGGGATCGCCGCGGCGAGGATCGGCTGGTAGCGCGGCGGCGTGCTCTTGGCGCGCGCCGGCAGGTTCACCCAGAGCTGGGCCATCGACACCGGGCCGCCGTGGCGGCCGACGCTCTCGCCGAGCATCTCTTCGTGGACGATGCCGGAGCCGGCGGTCATCCACTGCACGTCGCCGACGCCGATCGTGTCGGCATGGCCGGCCGAATCGCGATGATCCACCGTACCGGCATAGACCAGCGTCACCGTCTCGAAGCCGCGATGGGGATGGGGCCCGACGCCGCGCGGGGCGGGCGACGGCGAAAACTCGCGCTCCGCCGCGAAGTCGAACATCAGGAACGGGCTCACCACGCGGGTGAAGGCGGCCTGCCCGAAGATCGGGCGGACGAGAAAGCCGTCGCCCACCCAGTGGCGGGAGGGGGCGGACAGAAGGGTCTCGACGCGGCGTTCGGTCATGCGGTCATCCTCGGCGGACGGCGAAGGCCGTCCCGTCACCCCGACATTTGGCGAGGACGGGGGCCGAGGTCCAGCTCGGAAACGTCGAACGATCCGTACGACGTCCGCGATGCGGCCGCTTCGCGGCGGCTCAAGGCACGAAGAGCGGCGCCATCGGCGGACCGACCACCCGTCCGAAGCGCGGCCGTCCGTGCTCGATCACCAGATCGAGGCGGCGGCCGGGAAGCTCGGGATCGCTCGACGTCTTGCCGAGCAGGACGAAACCGCCCAGCAGTCCCGCCGTCTCGGCGCCGAGCGCCTTGCCCTGCAGCGCCAGCGCCTCGAGCCCGCGCGCGGCGAAGCCGATCGCCCCGTCGAGGAGCCCGTCGCGGCCGAGCGTCAGCGCCCCCTTGCCGGCGACCGCCATGCCGCCGACCGACCAGTCGACCCGGATCGGTTCGATCCGCCCGCCGCGTTCGGCAAAGCCGCGCGCGACGTCTCCGGCACGCGGCGGCAGGAAGTCCCGGAGGGTGGTCGCGACCGCGAGATCGGAGCGCGGCGGGCCGACGTGACGGCCTTCGAGGTCGAGCGAGGCCGAGGCGGCAGAGACCGCGACGTCGAGATCGTGCGCCGTCTCGCCCGAGACCCGCCCGTGCAGTTCGAGATGTTCGGCGACGAGCCGCGAGACGACGTTCGCCGCATCGGTCGTCCGCGCGTCGATGCCCTCCGCCGCGATCGAGACCCGCTCCGGCCCGCCCGGCGCGAGCCGCGCCGAGGCCCTGAGCGTGCGCCAGGTCGCGTCGACCTTGACGCCGCGACCGTCGGCGAAGACCAGCGGCCCGTCGAACTCGGCGATGATCAGGCGCGGGTTCCACACCTGAACCACCACCCGCAGCGCCGAGACCGAGCCGCCGATGCCGCGGTCCGGAATCTCGAGGCCGGGATCGCTGCAGCCGATCTCCATGCGGAAGGGGAAGCCACCGATCGTCCGGTTCGGACAGACGACGGAGACGCCGCGGGTCGCGAGCTCCGCCAGCCGGCGATCCATCTCGTCGGCGAGCCGGCCGCGGCCCCAGAACCAGAAGCCGCTCCAGGCGAGTGCGAGGATCACCACGACGCCGAGCGCGATCAGCGGCGCCCTGCGGCGCTTCGGCGGATGGTCGGTTCCGGTGGTCTCGGTCATGGGTCCACTCTCGATCGGATCGGCGGTCCTCCGAGATAGGCCGCATCGCCGCGGACGTCCACCCGTCGGCGAGGCTCCGCCGTCACGCCCGAGGTCGTCTCGACGCCCCAGGTGACCACCCGGCCGGGTCGCCGCTCACGCCGCGCGCGGCAGATCCCGATCGGCGATCGTCGGCGGCACCGGTCCGCGCGGTGCGGCGGCGAGATCCATCCGCGCACGCCGGAGCGCGCCCTCGTCGTCGCCGACGAAATGCACCCAGGCGGGGTGTCCCGGCTCCGGTCGCAGCCCGACGCGCGCGCCGACGATGCGCCCGGCGGCATCGACCCGCGGGATCAGGAACAGCGCATCGCCGGCGACGTCGTCGACGTCGTCGCAACGGGAGAAGACATGCACCCGGCCCGAGGCGCCGCGCCAGACGAGGAAGCGGTTCGCGAGCCAACCGGCCGGTCCAGCGAGACCGTCGAAGGCCGGCACCCGGCCGAAGGCACGGCCCGAGGAGGCGCGGTCACCCGCCGCCCGATCGACCACCACGAACTCGCGCCGCCGCATCGCGGCACTGCCGGCCATCCCCCGCACGTCCATCGGACCCTCCATCCTTGCTCGGAACAAAGATGGAACATTCCGATAGATCACGCAAGTGGATTCTGGAACGGAAGAGGAACGACCACTCAGGTCTTCGGCGCGCGGGCGGACCACGCCTCACCCCCCGGTGGGATCGGCGGCGGGTTGGGGCCGGCGAAGGCTTCGGCGATCAGCCGGTCGGTCGCCGTCTCGATGGTTTCCTGCAGATCGGCGAAGAAGACCTCGCCGTCGCCGCCCGCCGGGATCGGCGGCAGGAATTCGACGACGATCGTGCCGGGATGGCGGGTGAAGACGTGGCGCGCCCAGAACAGGCCGGCATTCAGCGCAACCGGGACGACCGGCACGCCGAGCGCCTCGTAGAGATTGACGATGCCGTGCTTGTAGGCCCGTTCGGCGCCCGCCGGCCGGCGCGTGCCCTCCGGATAGATGATCAGCTGACGGCCGCGCGCCACTTCCGCGCGGGCCCGCCGCGTCATCTCCACCAGCGCGGTGCGCCCGGCGGCGCGATCGACCGGGATCTGCTCGGCCTTCTTGGCGTACCAGCCGAAGAGCGGGATCGAGAGCAGTTCCTTCTTCATCACGTAGACCGGGTCGGAGAAGAGGTCGAGCATCGACACCGTCTCGTAGGTCGAGTGATGTTTGGAGGCGATGATCGCCCCACCCGGGGGGATGTTCTCGAGCCCGCGCAGCTCGGTGCGGACGCCGCCGATCAGCTCGAGCGCCCGCCGGTTGGTCTTCGCCCAGCGCTTGATGCCGGCGAGCATGGCCGAGCGCGGGAAGAAGACGGTCGGCAGCAGCACCAGCATCCACGTCAGCGTGTGGACGTAGAAGAAGGCGTTGAAGACCAGGGACCTGAGGAAGATCGTGATCGGCATGGGACGCGCGCACCCGTCTCTGAGGGATCAATGCGCCGTCGTTCCGTCGAGCCGCACCACCTGCGTGGCGCTCGCCCGTGGCGCCGAGTGCGCGAACCGTGCCACGATATACTTGACGTACTCGCCGAAGAGAAGCTTCGCCGCGGCGGGATGGCGATACCAGGTGTCGAGGTTGAGTTCGGGCCGCGCCACCGCGAAGGGAACTTTGCGCACGTTGGGCAGCGCCCGGTCGAGTTCGATCAGCGAGCGCGGCATGTGATAGGCACTGGTGACGACGATCAGGCTGGTGAAGCCGTGCTCCTCGACCCAGCGCGCCGCCTCTTCCGCGTTGCCTGCAGTCGACTGCGCCATCCGCCCCAGATCGACGCAACAGTCGAAGACCGGCCCGCCGACGTCGGCCGCCCGCTTGATGTCGACGGCGCGCGTCTGGGGATGGACGCCGGAGATCAGCAGGCGCCGGCCCTTGCCGGCGACCAACAGTTCGATCGCCTCGGTGACACGGTCGCGCCCCCCGGTCAGCGCCACGATGGCGTCGGCGCGCGGGTCGGCCGGTTCCTCCTGCGAGGCGACCGCGAAGGCGAAGACGAAGAAACCGACGCCGAAGACCACGATGCCGGTCGCGACCGCGAGCCCGACCGCGCGGGCAACCCACGCGATCACCACGCCCGGCGACACTGTCTCGTACCAGTTCATCGGCTTCGCAGACCCGAGTTTTCCGGCAGCGATCGTTCTCGCCGTTCCGGAGCGAATCCATCCTTCGCCGACCATATCAGAATCCGGTTCGTCGACCTCGATCCCGAGCATGGCCGATACTCACTCCAGGCGGGACAGGTGTCCGAGGACGGTGGCGCGCGACGCCACCCCCGTCAACACCGTGACCAACGCCACCATCGAGGCGATGCCGAGAAGGCCGCCCCAGCCGATCGAGAAGCCGCCGAACAGGGCCTGCGCCTGATCGCCGACCGGATCGCCGCGCCCGCCGCCGAAGACGAAGCCCGCGACGAGGAACAGCGCCAGCGCCGCCGATCCGCCGATGACGCCGCCTTCCAATCCCAGTGCCACGAAATGACGGCGAAATTCGCGCGCGATGAACGTGTCCTCGGCACCGACGAAATGCAGCACCTCGAGCACGTCGCGATTGGCCGCCATCGCCGCCCGCGTCGCGAAGACGATCGACAGCATCATCGCCACCAGCACCAGCGCCACCACCGCCACGCCGGCGAGCACCACCGCGCCGGCCATGGTGCGCAACCGCGCCGCCCAGATGGCGTGATCGTCGAGCACCGCGCCCTCGACGTTCTCGGCGAGCTTCCTGGCGAGCCCCGAGAGGTCCGCCGTCGCCGGATCGGCCAGTTCGAGCACCACCAGCCGCGGAATCGGCAGGGTGCGGGCGTCGAGCCCCGGTCCGAGCCAGGGCTCGAGCAGCGCCGTGCTCTCCTTCTCGTCGACCAGACGGGCCGAGCGCACCCCCGGCGTCTCGCGCGCCAGCGACAGCGCGCGGGCGAGGCGCATCTCCATGCCGACGTCGCCGATCGGCTTCACCTGGATCGTCGCCTCGCGGCTGACGTCGACCTGCCAGTCGCGCGCCGCCGTCCTGACCTGGACCAGCGTCACCACCGCGAGGCAGGCGAGGAAGCACATGATCGCCACCACCGAGACCAGCGCACGGCCGGCGACCGAGCGCGGCGGCACCAGCGCGTTGCCGCCCTCCGGCGGCCGCATCGGCTCGCGTCCCGGCGCCTCGACGCGGCCGTCGCCGCGTGCACCCATTCTGGTCCGCATCGCCATCGCCTACTCCCAGATCTCGACCGTGCCGTCGGCCAGCACGATGCGACGAGCGTCGAACTGGTCCATCAGCGCCAGGTCGTGCGAGGCGATCAGCACCGAGGTACCGAGCCGATTGAGCTCGACGAAGAGCCTGAGCAGCCGCCGCGCGAGCGGCGGGTCGACGTTGCCGGTCGGTTCGTCGGCGAGCAGGATCTCGGGTCGGGTGATGAGGGCGCGGGCGATCGCCGCGCGCTGCTTCTCGCCGCCCGACAACACCGGCGGCATGGCGTGCATCCGCTCGCCGAGCCCGACCCACTCGAGCAGGTCGACCACGTCGGCCCGATAGCTCGCCTCGTCCTTACCGGCCACCCGGAGCGGCAGGGCGACGTTCTCGTAGGTCGTCAGGTGGTCGAGCAGGCGGAAGTCCTGGAAGACCACGCCGATCCGGCGCCTGAGCCCCGGCAACTCGTCGCGGCCGACCCGCGCGGTGTCGCGGCCGAAGACGCGGATGAGACCGCGCGTCGGCCTCAGCGACATGAACAGAAGGCGGATGAGCGAGGTCTTGCCGGCGCCCGACGGGCCGGTCAGGAACTGGAACGAACGGGGGGCGATCGCGAAGTTGAGATCGCGCAGCACCTCCGGTCCGGTTCCGTATCTGAGGCCGACGTTCTCGAATTCGATCAATCCATGCTCCATCGCCCGTGGGCAGGCCGACGGGTCCAGCCTCATCCTCGTCCCGCCGCGTTGAGAATTCGTTAACCAAGAATGTATGGGCAACCCCCTCGTGCGCCCCACGCGCCCCCCTTGGTTTACGCGCCGTTCAGACCGGCCCCGCGAAGATGCTCGAGAGAACGGCGACCGAAGACCCATGCGCACGATCTGTCAGGCCTGCGAAACCGCCTATACGATCCCCGACGACCGCATCGGTCCGAAGGGGCGCAAGGTCCGCTGCACCCGCTGCGGCGAGGAATGGCGCGTCTTCCCGGCCGCCGAAGCCGAGCGCGCCCCCGAGATCGTCTCCGACATCGATGCCGAGTTCGCCCGTGCCGTCGAGGAAGACGGCGGCGCACCGATGGGCCAGTCGGCCGTCGACGACCTCTTCGGCCCGCTCTCCGGCGACAAGCCGACCGAACCGGTCGGCGCTTCGGACGACGCCTTCGCCGGCTTCGACATGGACGCGACCGACGACGTCGATGCCTCGGCCGATGCGGTCGACGCCGCGGACCCCGTCGCCGCGATGGAGGCCACCGCCGAACCCGAGGTCGCCGCCGCGCCCGCCGCCGCTCCGCCCACCCCTCGCCCGTCGAAACCCCGGCGCGGGCCGGTCTATCGTCGTCGCCTGTTCCATCTGCCGCGGTCGCTCGAGAAGTTCGCGCCCCTCTTCGGCCCGGCGGTCTTCGCCTCCGCCTGCCTCGCGGTCGTCGGCCTCGTCGTCTTCCGCGCACCGGTCGTCGCCACCGTCCCCTCGCTCGCCGGCTTCTACCGGATGGTCGGGCTCGAGGTGAACCTGCGCGGCATGGTCTTCGGCCCGATCGAGACCCTGCGCGAGACCGAGGACGGCAAGCCGGTCCTCGTCGTCGAAGGCTCGATCGCCAACACCACCGCCGCCTCCCGCGAGGTCCCGGCCCTTCGCTTCGCACTGCGTGACGGCGACGCGCAGGAACTATATGTCTGGTCCGTCGACCCGCGGGCCACCACCATCGCCGCCGGGGAGACGGTCAAGTTCCGCACCCGCCTCGTCGCCCCGCCCGATCGCGCCGCCGAGTTGCAGGTGCGTTTCGCCGAACGCCGCAACCGACAGGCAGGACTTCCATGACGAAGCCCCGTATCGACGTCCTTTTCCCCGCCGACGAGATCGCCGCGCGGGTCGCTGCCCTTGCCGCCGAAATCCGTGAAGCCGGCCTCGGCGAGAACCTTCTCGTCGTCGCGGTCCTCAAGGGTGGATTCGTCTTCGCCGCCGACCTCATCCGCGCGCTGCACGGCGCCGGCGTCTCGCCGGAAGTCGACTTCATGTCGCTGTCGAGCTATCGCTCCGGCACCACCTCGGCCGGCACCGTCACCGTGCTGCGCGATCTCGAGACCGACGTGAAGGGGCGCAACGTCGTCCTCGTCGACGACATCCTCGAGAGCGGTCGCACGCTCGCCTTCGCCAAGCAGCTGATGCTCGACCGTGGTGCCGAGCGGGTCGGCCTCGCCGTCCTCCTCGACAAGCCCGGCCACCGCGCCGCGGCGATCGAGGGCGACTTCGTCGGTTTCGTCTGTCCGGACCTCTTCGTCGTCGGCTACGGCATGGACATGGGGCACGCCTTCCGCGAATTGCCCTACATCGGCCACGTCGTCGCCGTGGAATGACATGAAAATCGCGTGATCGGCCCGATTCGCCGGAGAAAACCTCTCCCGGCGTAAGCCGATCGGAGACACACTCGTCCACGAGACGATTCGCGGGGATGGGAGAACCGCAATGGCTCGAATTCTTCTTGCCGAGGACGACGATTCCGTCCGCGCCTTCGTCGACCGCGCCCTCCAGATGGACGGGCACACGGTGCTGGCGGTCGAGGACGGTGCCATCGCGCTCGAGACGCTCGAGACCGACGACGCCTTCGACCTCCTGGTCTCCGACATCAAGATGCCGATCATGGACGGCATCGCGCTGGCGCTGAACGTCGCCCGCGACCATCCCCATCTGCCGATCCTGCTGATGACCGGCTACGCCGATCAGCGCGAGCGCGCCCACGGTCTCGACCAGATCGTCCGCGACGTCGTCTCCAAGCCCTTCACGCTGGCGGACATCCGCCGCATCGTCGCCGCGACGCTCGCCGGCGTGCCCCAGCCGACCCGGCTCGCGGGCTGAACCGAACCGGCCGAGGCAGCCTCGACACCGTGCTTGATGCTTCGAGACGGACGCCTTCGGCGTCCTCCTCAGCATGAGGCGTATGTGTTTGCATAAAAAACGAAAAGCGCCTCATGCTGAGGAGGCGCGCGATGCGCGCCGTCTCGAAGCATCGCGCACCGCCGTCGGCTCGCCTCACTCGACCTCGAGCAGCCGGTCGAGATAGTCGCGCTCGGCGCCCGGTCGATCGGGATCGGCGAGACGACGGCGAATGTCCTCGAGGATGCGGCGCGCCCGTTCCACGTCGATCTCCTCCGGAATGCCGACGCGCCGTCCGTCCGCCTTCTTCGACGGCCGCTGCCGGCCGAAGGGGTCCTCCTCGCCGTTGCCCTCGCGCCCCTCGCCCGGCTCGTCGCCGCGCGCCATCTCGCGCGCCCCGCGCCTGAGCCCGTCGATCGCCCGGCCCTGCGACCCGACCGCGCCGCGCCCGTCGCCGCGATCGATCGCCCGGCCGGCGTCGTCCATCGCCCGATCGGCTTCGTCGAGACCGTTCTCCTCGCCGTCGCCGCCCTCGCCCGGCTCGGTGCCGGCCGACCCGTCGCGCCCCTCGCCGCCCTGGAGCGAGCGGCGCAGCCGGCGCAGGTCGTCGCGCAGCGCCTGCTGTTCCTGGGTCAGCCGCTCGCGCTCGCCGGCGTCCGCCCCCTCGCGATCGGCGCGGTGGGTGCGATCCATCAGGTCGCGCTGACGGCGGATCATGTCCCCGAGCTGCCGCTCCGCGTCGCTGCCGGCCATGCCCTGGCTCTGGCCGGGCTTGGCGCCGCGCAGCGCCTGCAGCGTGTCGCCGAGTTCGTCGAGGAGCCGCTGTGCCGCCTCGCGCGAACCGGTGCGGCCGAGCTTCTCGATGCGGTCGAGCATGTCGGAGAGCGACTTGCGGTCGATTCGGCGCTCCTGCCCCGTGGCGCCGTCGCGCGCCTCCGGATTGCGGCGCGCCGCTTCCTGCAGCGCCTGGAGATAGCGATCCATCGCCTGCCGCAGCTCGCGGGTCAGCCGTTCGATCTCGGCGTCGGAGGCCCCGTTGCGCAGCGCCTCGGCCAAGGCCTCGCGCGCCGCCTGCAGCGCCTTCGCCTCCTCGGCGGTGTCGCCGGCATCGATCGTCACCGCCGCCGTCCACAGTTCCTCGACCAGCCCGCGCATCTCCGCATCGTCGCGCGCCTTGGCGGCACGGTGGGCGAGATGGTGCAGGCCGAGATGGACGGAGGCGCGGGTCTTGAACCGGTCCGGCGCCAGCGTCAGCGCCTCGAGCGCGGCGGCGACGCCCTTGATCGCGCCGGCATCGAGCGCCAGCCGGCGGCGATAGTCGATCAGCGCCCGGGCGAGCGGATCGCGGAAGTCGCGTTCTGGCAGGCGCACGCTCGCCTTCTCGCCGACGCCCTCCTGTCCGGCCCCGTCGACCGCCACCGGCTCGATCTCGAGCTCGGCCCCGGCGAAGGGATGCAGCGTCAGGTCACGCACCGTCCGCGCCCGGCCGACGTGGCGGGCGCCGGGCGGCAGGGTCAGGGCGAACTCCGGCGGATCGAACAGCGGTCGCCCGACCGCCGGCTTCAGCACCCGCGCCCGCGCCGAGACGACGCCCCAGTCGTCGGCGATCTCGTAGGAGAGGCCGAGCCCGCTGCGCCCGGCTCGCGCCGGCTCCTCGGTGAAGGCGATGGTCGGCGCCGCGTCGGGCGCGACCGAAAAGGCGAAGCGCCCGACCTCGCGGCCGTCGCGCCTGAGGATCACGTCGACGTCGTCGACCAGCCGGCGCCGCGTCTCGGCGACCCCGGTCCGCGCCGGTACCGCGTCGACCGGCGCCACCGCCTCGGCCGGCGTCGCCGCCGCCTCGACCGGGATCGGCGCGCGCCCCGCCTCGCCGGTGGTGGCGCGCAGCACCAGCACGCTGCCGGCGGGAAGCGTCCGTGCCGCGCCGTCGCCCGTGTCGGTCTTGGCGTCGCTCTTGGCGCCGACCGGCGGCTGACCGTCGATCAGCAGCGAGACCGGCGGCAGGCCGGTATGGGCGGGCGGTTCGACCCAGACGTCGAGCCGATCGGCCGGGCCGCTCGGCCAAGACGCGCGGAAGGCGCCCTCGAGCCGCGCGCCGTGCTCGCCCGGGGCGGCGAACCAGCCGACGAACAGCGCCATGGCGACGATCGGCCCCAGCGCGAAACGGTCGCGCCGGCCGAGATCGGGCTGCGGAGAACCGGCGAAGAGCCGGCCGATCCGCGCCGCCGCACGCTCGCGATGGGCCGCCCACAGCGCCCGCGTCGTCGCATCCGCGGTCGCGTCGGCGAGACGGTCGTCGACGATCTCGAGTTCGCGACCCGCGAGCCCCGAGGCGCGCTCGATCCGCGCCACGACCGCGGCCCGCGCCAACCGCGCCGGCAGATCGCGGGAAAGCCGCAGCCCCGCCCGGACGAAGGCGGCGGCGGTGATCAGGCCGAAGATCCAGAAGAGCACCGCCCCGACGAGGCCCGGCAGCGCGTCGCGCAGGCCCATCCAGGCGAGCGCCACGACGAGGAGGGCGAGCGCGACCGGCAGCGCCGCCTCGATCGCCACCGCCTCGGCGATCACCACCGCCCGAGCCCGCGCGCGAGCGCGCCCGAGGCGTCGATCGAGCGCGGCGGGGCCGAGGGTCTCGCCCCTCGGCGGGGCGTCGTGGTCGTTGGTGTCCATCGTCCTGTCCGGCGTCACCGACGCGGGTCTCGCGTCGACGCTCGCGACCTCCGCCGCGGTCGCCCGAACGTCCCACGCCACCGCCTCGGCGGCAATGGCCCGCGCGGGATCGTGATCACGCCCCGCAGACGGAACCGTCGATCAGAGCAGGAAGTCGAGAGGGAAGGACTTCTTCTCGGTCTTGGCGGGGTCCGCCGGCTTCGCCGCCGACGGCCCGATCGGACCGATCGGGAACGCGGTGCGCGACGCCTCCGGCCCGGTGGCGCGCGGCAGTTCGGGCTCGGCCTTGCGGCCGCAGCCCGAGAGAGCGAGCGCGAGCGCGACGGCGAGGACCGGGATGCGGAGACGTTCGAGTGTGTTCGAAACGGTCATGGCTGCCTACCCTTCGGGCGTGAGGACCTCAGGCGGAGGCCGGCTTTTCCTTGGCGAGACGGGCGACCCAGCGCTTGGCCTGGGCACGCACGTTCTTCGGCGCCGTGCCTCCGTAGGAGACGCGGCTGGCGACCGACTTGGCCACCGACAGAACCGAGAAGACCTCCTCGGTGATGCCGGCGTGGACCGCCTGCATCTCGGCGAGCGTCACCCTGTCGAGCGTGGTGTCGCGATCGGCGGCGATCGCCACGATACGACCCGTCACGTGATGGGCCTCGCGGAACGGGATACCGAGACGGCGCACCAGCCAGTCGGCGAGATCGGTGGCGGTGGAGAAGCCCGAGCCGGCCGCCTTGCGCATGGTGGCGACCTCGGGTTCGAGATCGCGCATCATGCCGGTGGTGGCGGCGAGCGCCAGAGAGAGCGACTCGAGCCCGTCGAAGGTCTGCTCCTTGTCTTCCTGCATGTCCTTCTGATAGGTCAGCGGAAGACCCTTCATCACCATCAGCAGCGCGTTGAACGAGCCGGCGATGCGGCCGGTCTTGGCGCGCACCAGCTCGGCCGCGTCCGGATTGCGCTTCTGCGGCATGATCGACGAGCCGGTGGTGAACTTGTCGGAGAGCTTGACGAAGCGGAACTGCGCCGAGGTCCAGATCACGATCTCCTCGGCGAGCCGCGACAGATGCATCGCCGCGATCGACGCCGCCGCCAGCGCCTCGAGGGCGTAGTCGCGGTCGGCGACCGAATCCATCGAATTGGCGGTCGGCCGGTCGAAGCCCAGCGCCGAGGCGACCATCGCCCGATCGGTCGGGAACGACGTGCCGGCGAGCGCCGCGGCGCCCAGCGGGCATTCGTTGAGGCGGGCGCGGGCGTCCTTCAGGCGGGCGCGGTCGCGCGCCCACATCTCGACATGGGCGAGGAGATGGTGGCCGAAGGTCACCGGCTGCGCCGACTGGAGATGGGTGAAGCCCGGCATGACGACGGCGGCGTGTTCCAGCGCCTTGGCGGCGGTCACGCTCATCAGATCATGAAATTGTGAGTCGAGGTGATCGAGGGTGTCGCGTACCCAGAGCTTGACGTCGAGCGCGACCTGATCGTTGCGCGAGCGCGCCGTGTGGAGGCGGCCGGCGGCGGGACCGATCTTCTGGGCGAGCTTCGCCTCGATGTTCATGTGGATGTCCTCGAGGCTGCGCTCGAAGACGAAGGTCCCCGCCTCGATCTCCGCGGCGATCTCGTCGAGACCGGCGTGGATCGCGTCGCGATCGGCGGCCGAGATGATGCCGCGCTCGGCGAGCATGATGGAGTGAGCCTTGGAACCGGCGATGTCCTGACGCCACAGTTTCTGGTCGAAACCGATGGAAGCGTTGATTTCTTCCATGATGGCGTCGGGACCGGTGGCGAAGCGGCCGCCCCACATGCGATTGGACATGACGAACCTTTCTCGACGGTCGAAGACCCGGAGACCGAGATGAACGAACGAGACGAAGACGCCGCCGCCCCGTCGACCCCGCGCCCCCCTGCGGGCTCGCGGCTCGGTCTCGTCGTGGCGGCCTGCGCGATCGCCGGCCTCACGGCCTTCGGTCTCGTTCGCGTATACGGGATCGGCGGGGCGGGTGGCAACGACGAGACGGCGGGAAAATGCAGCGCCGCCCCGGCTGCGGCCGCGCGTCTCGCCCCGGCCCTGCGTGACGACGTCGCAGGCGTCGTGCCGGCGAGCACACCGCGCGACCTCTCGACCCTCGCCTTCCGCGACGCCGACGGCAGCCCGACCACCCTCGCCGCCTGGCGCGGACGCGTCGTCCTGGTCAATCTCTGGGCCACCTGGTGCCCGCCCTGCCGCGCCGAGATGCCCGCCCTCGACCGTCTCCAGGCCAAGGCCGGATCGAAGGACTTCGAGGTGGTGACGATCAATCTCGACAGCCGCGATCCGGAACGCCCCAAGGCCTTCCTCGCCGAGATCGGCGCCACCACGCTCGCCCATCGCACCGACGCGACGCTCGGCGTCTTCAAGGCGTTGAAGCAGATCGGGCTCGCCTCCGGCCTGCCGACCACCATCCTGGTCGACCGGCAGGGCTGCGAACTGGGCACCATGGCCGGCCCCGCCCACTGGGACGGCCCGGCGGCGCTGGCCCTCGTCGAGACGGTGACGAAGCCGTGAAACGAAGACGCCGCGATCGGAGGATCGCGGCGCGCCGTGTGTCGAGACGAAGCGGGACGGCTCAGGCGTAGTAGTCGAGCATCGTGCCGGAGGTGCCGCTCGAGGTCGACCAGCTGTTGGTGAAGAGCATCACCGACGAGGCGCCGACGCCGGACTTCGACGCCAACGAATACATGTTGTCGTCGAGCATCGAGGCGATGGAGGTCTTGCCCGAGTTCTCCTGCGCCTGCTTGGCGGCGCTCACCTGCACGGCGGCGAGCGATCCGAACCCCTTGATGCGCGACCCCGTCGCCGAGGTAGCGTGCGAACTCGCGGGACGCAGGGTGGAAATGCCGGCCATGACCGCCTCCGGGTGGAGTGCCTGAATTTCGGCGGGGGCACGCAAGACTCTCGAACCCCGCGCCGAGAACACTAGGCATCGGGAGTAAAGGAAGTGTTGCCGTCCACCCCCGCGCGCGTTCAACGGATGCCGAACCGGCGATAGGTGTCGAACACCGTCGTCTCGGTCTCGGTCTTCGCGATCTTGGCGGCGATCGCCCGGTGTTCCTGCGTCTCGCCGCCCCAACCCCAGGCGTCGGCCGGCACCTCGTCGACGACGACGTAGCTTTCCGGCCGCGCAGGTCCGAGGATCCGCGCCATCGCCGCCGACGCGGCGGCGACGAAGGCGGCCTTCTCGTCCTTGTCGTTGGTGCCCTGGGTGACGCGAATCACCACCCGGAACGACGCCGCGTCGAGGTCGGCGAGCGAGCGCGTGCCGACGAACCACTGCGCCGGCGGGATCGTCTCCACCACGGTCGCCGTCACCGCCTCCGCCTTGCCGAGCAGCCGGCCGGAGAGCGACACGAGGGTGCGGGCGATCTCGCCGATCGCGGCGGCATCGACGCGGGGCGACGAGACGAGAGCATGGATGGTCGGCATGGGCGCACTCCTTGGCGGTCCGGCGGGCTTGCCGGTTCGTGAAGGATGGCGCCGCGGCTTGCATTACTGAAACGAATTGATACCATTTCAATCATTCGAAAATGAAATCATCGGGGGTGCCAATGGCCGATCTCGACATCGAACTCCTGCGCACCTTCGTCGCTCTGGCCGAGCACCGCAGCTTCACGCTCGCCGGCGATCTGCTCGGGGCGACGCAGTCGACGGTGTCGGTCCGCCTGAGGAAACTCGAGGATCGCCTCGGCCGACGCCTGTTCGAGCGCACGCCGCGGGCCGTCGCCCCGACCTCCTTCGCCGAGGGCTTCCTGCCCGACGCCCGCCGCATCCTGGCCCTGCACGACGACGCGCTCGCCCGCGCCGCCCGGACGGTGCCACTCCGGCGCGTCGGCCTCGGCGTCAGCGAACACGCGACCGCCGGCCGTCTTCCCGACATCCTGCGGTCGCTCCACGGCGCCCTGCCGGGGCTGACGCTGTCGATGACCCTGGGTCTCTCGGAGGAGCTGCGCGACGACTTCGCGGCCGGCCGCCTCGACGCGGCGGTGACCCGTCGCTTCCGCCGCGACGCGGCCCCGCTGGGCGAGACCGGCGGTGAAGGACGCGTGCTCTTCACCGACGATCTGGTCTGGGCGATGTCGCCGACCTGCACCTGGGGGCCGGGGCGTCCGGTGCCCCTCGCCCTCCTCGCCCGACCCTGCCGGGTGCACGATCAGGCGCTCGAGGCGCTGACCCGGGCGGGTCTGCCCTTCGTCGTCACCTTCGCCAGTCGCGGCCTCGCGGCGGTCAGGGCGGCGATCGCCGCCGGCATCGGCATCGGCTGCATCGGCCGTTCGGCTGTGCCCGAGGGTGTCGTCGTGGCGGGGCCCGACCACGGTCTGCCCGACCTGCCGTCGAGCGAGATCGTCCTGCACACCACCCGCGACCGCGAGCTGACGCCGGTGTTCGAGCGGATCGCCGCCGCCTTTCGCGGCGTCGCCGTAGCACCCCCGATCGCCGAGCCGGCGTGAGGCTCAGGCCCCGAGACCGCCGCGGGTGATCACGAAGTCGGCGATCGCCTCGAGCCCGTCGGTGGTCTTCATGTTGGCGAAGACGAAGGGCCGCTTGCCGCGCATTCGCTCGGCATCCCGCGCCATCACCTCGAGGCTCGCCCCGACCATCGGTGCGAGATCGGTCTTGTTGATGACGAGCAGATCGGAGCGGGTGATGCCCGGCCCGCCCTTCGACGGGATCTTCTCGCCCGCCGCGACGTCGATGACGTAGATCGTCAGATCCGCGAGTTCCGGCGAGAAGGTGGCGGCGAGATTGTCGCCGCCCGACTCGATCAGGATCAGGTCCAGATCGGGAAAGCGCGCCCGCATCTCGGCGACCGCGGCGAGATTGATCGAGGCATCCTCGCGGATCGCCGTGTGCGGACAGCCGCCGGTCTCCACCCCCATGATCCGATCGGCGTCGAGCGCGCCGGAGCGCACCAGATAGTCGGCATCCCAGCGGGTGTAGATGTCGTTGGTGATCGCCGCCAGATCGAAGCGCTGCCGGAGCTTCTTGCACAGCGCGTCCATCAGCGCCGTCTTGCCGGATCCGACGGGCCCGCCGACGCCGACGCGAAGGGGGCCGTTCATGCTGGATGCCATCGTTCAGATCCTCGTCGCGACGAGATGAAGGAAGCCGACGCCGAGGGCCGCCGACAGTGGTCCGTAGAAGAAGCGGTCGCGCGTCGCGAAGGGCTCCACCCCGTGAACGCGCCGCCACCACGCGGTATAGGTGACGAACCCGCGCGCCAGAAACACCAGCCCGACCGGCACCGCCACGAGCGTGACGAGACCATCGAGCCACCCGCCGAGCCGCACCGCGAGCAGCCCCGCCAGGACGGTCAGTGCCGTCAGAGCCGCCGCCACGGCGAGCGTCAGCGGGCGCGGCGGCATCCCCGCCCATTTCGGATCGCCGACGACCAGTCGCGCCAGTGCCGCCTCGTCGCGCTCCGGCCAGGTCCCGCCGAGCCCCCAGAGCACGTGCAACGCGGTGACGGCGGCGAGCGCGACGACGAGAAGCCCCGAGACGATCATGAGCGGAAGAGCCTCGTGTACTGGGTTTCGTGACGCATCGAGGCGATGTCGGCGAGGACCGCCGCACCGCCCACGTCGTCGAGTGTCGCCGAGAGCGCCGCGTCCGCCATACGTCGAACGACGGGGGCGAGGGCGCGCAGCACCCGGAGCCCCTCGCTCTGGCCGAGCGGCACGGCGCGCACGCCGGCGGAGATGACGTTGGCGGCGAAGGCCTGGAGAAAGGCCGGCGCCACCTCGGCCGGGTCGAGCCCGTGGGCCGCCGCCGCCACGCCGACGGCCGCCGCATGGGTCCACGGCACCGCCGGCCAGACCGGCTTGGCGAAACGCGTCGCGAGCGCCGTCGTCAGCGCCTCGAAACGCGGATCGGACCAGGTGTCGGCGATCGCCCGGACGAAGGCGGCGCCTTGCGCCCCCGCCTCCAGCCGCCGCTCCTTGGACGGCTGCAGCGCGTGGGCGAGTTCGAGTACCTCGGCGAGCCGGTCGAGATCGTCCGCCGCCGCGGCGCGATGGGCGGCGACCAGCACGATCGCGTCGGACCGCCCGGCGCCGTGGACCAGCACGTCGCCGAGCCAGGCCTCGAGATCGGCGGCAGACGTGACGTCGCCGGCCTCGATCGCCCATTCCAGCCCGTGACTGTAGGTGAAGCCGCCGACCGGAAAGGCCGGCGACAGCCAGACCTGCAACGTCAGGAGATCACCGACCGGATCGGCCCGCCCGCCCGTCTCAGCGGCCATGCTCATGGTCGTGATCGTGCCCATGCGCGTGGTCGTGGTCGTGGTCGTGGTCGTGGTCGTGGTCGTGGTCGTGGTCGTGGTCGTGGGAATGACCATGGCCGTGGTGATCGTGTCCATGACCGTGGTCGTGATCATGATCATGGGAATGGTCGTGGCCACAGTCCGGGCCGCAGTCGGGACCGTGGACATGGGGGGCACGGCGAGCGCGGCGTTCGGCGCGACGGGCGAGCGCCGCCGCCAGTTCCGGATCGCTCACCGCCGGCGCATGGGGATGGGAATGTCCGTGTCCATGATCGTGGTCGTGGTCGTGATCATGCCCGTGGTCGTGATCGTGCGAATGGCCGTGGGCGAGCGCGTGACCGGTCACCGTGCCGTGGCCGTAGGCGCCGCCTTCCGGTTCGAAGGGGGCCTCGACGAAGCCGATCGTCGCGCCGCCGAGCTTCTTGACCATCTCGACCAGCACGTAGTCGTCGCGGATCCGCAGCGCACCGGGCAGGATCTGCGTCGGCGTGTGGCGGTTGCCGAGGTGCCAGGCGATGCGGGTGAAGGCATGGGCGTCGGCGACGCGGAACTCGACCAGCTTCTCGGGGGCCGCGACCACCGCGACGAGGCGCCCGTCCTCGAGCTCGAAGGCATCGCCGTCGGCCAGAACCGGCGTCTCGGCGAGGTCGACGAGGAACTCGATCCCCTTCTCGCCGATCGCCACGCCGCGGCGGCGGCGGCGCTCCTCGACGTCGAGCACGACGCGGTCGCGGGCGAGCGCGGAGGGCCAGGTACCGGCGGGAAGAACCTTGGTGGCGCGGATCATGCGATTGAGACCTCGAGCGAAGGGGGAGGCCCGATCGGGCCGGAGGGCGACATTCGCCCCGATCGGCCCGGCTGACAAGGCCCGATGCCGCAGGCGTGATCGGCAGAGATCGCCGCGTTTCGGGTCGCTCGGTCAGGATTCTTCAACTTTTTTGCCGGCCTCATGAGTGATCCGGGACAAGACGGAGGACCACCGTGGCCCTGTCGCTTCGCACGAAGACGCTCGCATTCGTCACCTGCCTCGTCTGTGGCAATCTCGCCACCGTCGGTCTGCTCGCCACCCTGTCGCAGAGGACCTCGGGCCTGACCCGAACCGTCGCCGACCAGAACCGGCTGATCGAGACCCGGATCACCCCGCTCGGCGGGCTGATCAAGGACCTCGAGCGCGACGTCGTCCAGGTCCAGCAGTTCCTGCAGGACTATTCCGCCACGCGCGGCGAGGACGGGCTCGACAAGGGGCTCGCGGAAGCGGAGAAGTCCGCCGGCGACTTCCGCGCTCACGTCGCCGCCGCCCGCGCCATCGCCGAGGGGCTCGACCGCAAGGACGTCGTCGCCGAACTCGACGACGTCACCAGAGCCTTCGCGCCCTATTTCGCCACCGGCCGCAAGATGGCCGAAGCCTATGCCGCCCAGGGCACCGGCGCCGGCAATGCCATGATGCCGGTCTTCGACGCCGCCGCCGAGGCGCTGTCCGAGCAGGTCGCCGCACTCCAGACCGTGCGTGCGGACATGCTGAGCAAGGCCGCCGAGGAGACCCACGCCAGCCTCGACGCTCTGGTCTCGGCCGAGTTCTTCGCCGGCGTCGCCGCCACCGTCGCCATGGGCTTCATGTCGCTCCTCACCGCCTTCGCCGGCTGGGCGCTGCTGCGCGGCGTCGTCGGCCCGATCGGGGCCCTCTCCGGCGTCATGCGCGACCTCGCCGGCGACCGCCGCGGCGTCACCGTCCCCCATGTCGAACGCGACGACGAGATCGGCGAGATGGCACGGGCGACCGACGTCTTCCGCGAAGCGATCGATGCGCGCGAACGCATGCGTGCCGAGAAGGCGCTCGAAGAGGAGCGCATGCGCGCCGAGCGCCGTCGCGAACGCCGCGAACTCGCCGACGACTTCGCCCGTCGCGTCGCCTCGGTGGTGGAGAATCTCGGCCGCGCCGCCGAACGCATCGGCACCGACGCCCGCCGCGTCGACGACGTCTCCCGCGACGCCAGTCGTCGCTCGGGCGAGACCAACGAGGCGATGGAACGCACCGACCGCAACGTCGGTGTCGTCGCCACCGCAGCCGGCCAGCTCGCCGACGCCATCGGCCAGGTCGAAGAACGCATGCTGCGCGTCGACGCCGTCTCCCGCGACGCCGTCGCCCGCGCCGAGACCACCAATGCCGTCGTCGCCGACCTGTCGCAGGCGACCCGCCGCATCGGCGAGATCGTCGGCCTGATCGAGGCGGTCGCCGGTCAGACCAACCTTCTCGCCCTCAACGCGACCATCGAGGCGGCGCGCGCCGGCGAGGCCGGCCGCGGCTTCGCCGTCGTCGCCCAGGAGGTCAAGGCGCTGGCCGCCCAGACCTCGCGGGCGACCGAGGAGGTCACCCGTCAGATCGAGGCCGTCCGCGCCGCCACCGATTCGGCGGTCTCGGCGATCGGCGGCATCACCGCGACCGTCGGCGAGATCGGCGACATCGTCGGCGCCGTCTCCGGCGCGATGACCGAGCAGACCGCGGCGACGCGCGAGATCAACCGATCGATCGAGGTCACCACCCGCGACACCTCGGCGGTCGCCGACAACGTCCGTTCCGTCGACACGGCCACCCGCCTCGCCAACGAGGCGGCGGTGTCCATGGTCTCGGCCTCCGACGAACTCGCCGACGCCGCCGAGCGCCTGCGCACCGAGACCGACGCCTTCGTCGAACGCATGCGCGCCTGAGGCCGGTCATCCGGCCTCGGGGTCGACCTCAGAACAGGAAGTAGCGCTGCGCCATCGGCAGGACGTCGGCCGGTTCGCAGGTGAGAAGCTCGCCGTCGGCGCGCACCTCGTAGGTCTCGGGATCGACCTCGATCACCGGCATGGCGTCGTTCAGCACCATGTCCTTCTTGCCGATCGAGCGGCAGTCCTCGACCGGCAGCACGATGCATTCGAGCGACAGCTTCTCGGCGATGCCGCCGGTCCAGGCGGCCCGCGACACGAAGGTGATCGAGGACGCCGCCACCGCCTTGCCGAAGGCGCCGAACATCGGCCGGTAGTGGACCGGCTGCGGCGTCGGGATCGAGGCGTTGGGATCGCCCATCGGCGCCGCCACGATCGAGCCGAGCTTCAGCACCAGATCCGGCTTCACCCCGAAGAAGGCCGGCGACCACAGCACCAGATCGGCGAACTTGCCGACCTCGATCGAGCCGACGTGCTTCGACATCCCGTGCGCCACCGCCGGGTTGATCGTGACCTTCGCCAGATAACGGCGGACGCGCAGATTGTCGTTCTCGCCCGCTTCGCCGGGGAGACGGCCGCGCTGGACCTTCATCTTGTGGGCGGTCTGGAAGGTGCGGATGATCACCTCGCCGACGCGGCCCATGGCCTGGCTGTCGGAGGAGATGATCGAGAAGGCGCCGAGATCGTGCAGGATGTCCTCCGCCGCGATCGTCTCGCGCCGGATGCGGCTCTCGGCGAAGGCCACGTCCTCCGGGATCGACCCGTCGAGGTGGTGGCAGACCATCAGCATGTCGAGATGTTCGTCGAGCGTGTTGCGCGTGTAGGGCCGCGTCGGATTGGTCGACGACGGGATGACGTTGGGCAGGCCACAGACCCGGATGATGTCCGGCGCATGGCCGCCGCCCGCACCCTCGGAGTGATAGGCATGGATCGTCCGGCCCTCGAAGGCGGCGATCGTGTCCTCGACGAAGCCCGATTCGTTCAGCGTGTCGGTGTGGATCGCGACCTGGACGTCGTATTTGTCGGCGACGCTCAAGCAGTTGCGGATCGCCGCCGGCGTCGTGCCCCAGTCCTCGTGCAGCTTGAGGCCGCAGGCACCCGCCACCACCTGTTCGGCCAGCGCCTCGGGCAGCGAGGCGTTGCCCTTGCCGGTGAAGGCGAGGTTCATCGGGAAGGCTTCCGCCGCCTGGAACATCCGGGCGAGATGCCACGGGCCGGGGGTGCAGGTGGTCGCCGCCGTGCCGGTCGCCGGCCCGGTGCCGCCGCCGAGCATGGTGGTGACGCCCGACATCAGCGCCTCGTCGATCTGCTGCGGGGCGATGAAGTGGATGTGGGTGTCGATGCCGCCCGCCGTCAGGATCTTGCCCTCGCCGGCGATGGCCTCCGTCCCCGGACCGACGACGATCGCCACGCCCGGCTGGACGTCCGGGTTGCCGGCCTTGCCGATGCCGACGATGCGGCCGTCGCGCAGGCCGACGTCGGCCTTCACCACGCCGAGCCTGGCGTCGATGATCAGCGCGTTGGTGATCACCGTGTCGACGGCGCCGCCGGCGCGCGACACCTGCGACTGGCCCATGCCGTCGCGGATCACCTTGCCGCCGCCGAACTTCACCTCCTCGCCGTAGGTGGTGAAGTCCTTCTCCACCTCGACGATCAGGTCGGTGTCGGCGAGGCGCACCCTGTCGCCGACGGTGGGGCCGAACATGTCGGCGTAGGCGCCGCGGTTCATCTTGAAGGACATGGGGCCATCACCTGTTTTCGACGGGAACCGAAGGGGTCGCGACGAGGCCCGTCGCGGTGAGAAGGAAGACCGAGGCGATCGCCTCCTGGAGCGTCTTGGTGCCGCGGCGGCCCGCCGCCCGCGCCGCCTCGGCGCCGCAGAAGGCGTAGAGCGCGAAGACCGGCCACTCGAGGATCACCGCGAAGAGACCGAGATCGGCGAGGCGGATCTCCCAACCCGCGCGCGAGCCGGCGAAGACCGAGAGCACCGCGAAGAAGAAGATCATCGTGGTCGGGTGGCGCATCTGCATCAGGAAGGCCGAGCGGAAGGCGTCGAAAGCCGATCCGCGCCCGTGGTCGCAAGGCGCCACCACGTGGACGCCGCGCCCGACCACCGCGATCCGGAGCGCCCGGGCGAGCAGCGCCAAGAGGCAGGCGAGGCCGAACCACTTCGCCCCGTAGAGCAGCAGCGGCACCGTCTCCATCACCGTGAACAGCGCCGAGATCGCCAGGAAGCACCAGATGAAGTCGGCGACGAGCACGCCGAGGATCGCCGCCTGGGCGCCGAAGAGCCCCTTGGCCATGCCTTCGGCCACCACCCGCTGGACCGCCGAACCCGGCGCCAGATCGAGGAAGATGTTGGTGAGGACGAAGGCGACGAGGAACCAGATCGACATCGGGCGGTCCGTTCGCGTTGTCAGAGGGCGCCGGCGACGTCGCCGCGGAAGCCGTGGACGACGCGGGCGCCGCCGAAGGGCACCAGCCGCACCGTCCGCGTCTGCCCCGGCTCGAAACGCACCGCCGTGCCGGCGGGAATGTCGAGCCGCAGCCCGCGCGCCGCGGCGCGATCGAAGGCGAGGCCCGGATTGGTCTCGGCGAAGTGATAGTGGCTGCCGACCTGAACCGGTCGGTCGCCGGTGTTGGCGACCTCGAGTTCGGTGACGGGAAGACCGGCGTTGAGCTCGATCTCGCCGTCGGCGGGGATGACTTCACCGGGGATCATGGGTCTCTCCTCACTCGGCGGCGATCGGCGGACAGGGTTCGGCGCGCAGCACGCGCTTCGTCGACGGCGGATTGTTCGCGAGCTTGCCCGCCGGGCGCACCGGGCGACGCACCAGCTCGCCGCCGCAGTTGGGACAGACGCCCTTCAGCACCTCGCCGGCGCAGGTCGCGCACCAGGTGCATTCGAAGGAACAGATGTAGGCGGTCGCTTCCGGCGGCAGGTCGCGATCGCAGCATTCGCAGTTGGGTCTGAGTTCGAGCATGTCTCGGTCTCCGTCTTGCGAGGGGGAAGGTGCGAGTCTGACGCCCCCGCCGCCCCTCGGCTGCGACTTTCCTCACACCTCAGCGGATGGGGTGGTGGACCGTGACGAGCTTGGTGCCGTCCGGAAAGGTCGCCTCGACCTGGATGTCGTGGATCATCTCCGGCACGCCGTCCATCACCTGATCGCGGCCGATCACGTGGGCGCCGGCCTCCATCAGCTCGGCGACCGAACGGCCGTCGCGCGCGCCTTCGACCACGAAGTCGGAGATCAGCGCGATCGCTTCCGGATGATTGAGCTTCACGCCCCGCTCCAGCCGGCGTCGCGCCACCATCGCCGCCATCGAAATCAGCAGCTTGTCCTTTTCGCGGGGCGTGAGGTTCATCGCCGGAGGGTCCTTCGTGGGCGCCCGCCGCGTCGCGTGCGGATCGGGACTGATCGTCTTTCGGGCAGTGTCTATCGAGCGCGGTCGGTCAGCAAGACCAGACGCGCGGCATTTCTGCCTGCCGAATGTGCAGAACCAGGCGGACGAGTTCGGATCGCAGCGCCATCGCGGAAGGATGCGCGAGCCGCACCACCACCAGCCCGTCGAAGGCGCTCGCCCCGGCGTCGCAGGTGCCGGCCTCCAGCACCGCGCGGATGCCGTCGAGCCGCGCCTCCGCCGCCGGATCGGCGACGACGACGGTGGCGAAGGCCCGCGCGCCCCCGCCGGTCGCCCGCCCCGCGAGGATCGTGCGCGTCGCGCCCTCGAGGCGGAACGTGTCGGCGAAGACCAGCCGGCCCTCGCGGCGGATGCGCCAGCGATCGACGAGGCGGCAGGTCTCGACCTCTTCCCCCATGGCGGCGCGGCCGAGCACGATCTGCTCGACGAGCAGCGCCGTCGCCCCCGCCCCCAGCGTCACGTCGAGCCGCCGCGACAGGGCTGAGGCGTCGAACAGGATCGTCTCCTGCGGCAGCCAGTCGAGATGGCCGCCGGCCTCGACCATGATCGTGGTGTCGATCTCGCCGGAGAGTTCACCGTCGGTCCGAGAGGTGCGATAGACCCGCTCCGCCGCCTGCGACGTCACGACCGCCCGCGCCCCCGCGCCGATCGTCACACGCCAGGCGATCCGGTCGCCGCCGGCGATGCCGCCGCCGGTGTTGATGGCGACCGCCGTCGGCACCTCGCCGGCCTGCGGCTTGGGGATGCGGATCTTCGCCTGCCCCTCCTGGAACAGCCGGTCGAGCCGGGTGACGCCGTCGACCGCCTTGAAGGACACGCCGGCGCGTCCGCGGGCGCGCTGCAGCACGATCGGCTCTTCGACGGTCTGGGCGGGTTCGGTCATCGGCGGCTCCTCGTCCTTCCGGTTACACCGGGACGCGGCCGGACGAAACCCGTGGACTGCGCCGTCCCCGCCCGCCGATCGCCCCGATGTCGTCGCATTTTGGCGCGACCTGTGGACGCGGTATCCACTCGACGATGCCCGATGTCGCTCGCGCCTTGGCCCCGCGTGGCCGAATGCGTTATCGAGAGTGACGAGTTCCGGATTTGCGGCCGCCGTCGCCGCCAGAAGCAGAGAGCCGTGATGAGCCCCACCACGACGACCGGCGCATCCGCCGCGGTCCCGACGCGAAAGAGCGCGCCGCGCCGCATCGCCGCCGTCGTTCTCGCCGTGCTGACGATGGGTATCGCGATGCCCGCCGTCGCCGCACCGAGCGCCGGCGCCTGGCTGGTCTTCGACGCCTCGAGCGGCGAGGTCGTCGCCCGCCACAACGCCGATCAGGCGTGGTATCCCGCCTCCGTCACCAAGCTGATGACGACCTGGGTGACGCTCCAGGCGATCCGCGCCGGCCGCATCACCCCGGCCTCGCTCGTCACCATGACGCCGACCGCCACCCGTCAGCCGCCGAGCAAGATGGGCTTCGCCGCCGGCCAGGTGGTGACCGTCGACAACGCCCTGAAGATCATCATGGTGAAGTCGGCCAACGACGTCTCCTGGGCACTCGCCGAAGCCGTCGGCGGCTCCAAGGAGGCCTTCGTCGCCGAGATGAACCGGCAGGCGCGCCTGCTCGGCATGAACGCGACCCACTTCAACAATCCGCACGGTCTGCCCGACGCCGGTCAGGTGACGACCGCCCGCGATCTCGGCCTGCTCGCCCGCGCCCTGCTGCACGAGTTCCCCGAGGCCGAGGAACTGTGGCACCTGCCGGGCATCCAGCTCGGCAACGAGGTCATCCGCAACCACAATCACCTGATCGACCACTTCCCCGGCGCCGACGGCATGAAGACCGGCTTCATCTGCTCGTCGGGCTTCAACGTGGTCGCCTCGGCGACGCGCGGCAATCGCCGGCTCGTCGCCGTGGTGCTCGGCTCGCGCTCGGCCCGCCAGCGCGCCGAACTCGCCGCCGAACTCTTCACCCGCGGCTTCGAAGGCTCGGGCGGCAGCCTCTTCGGGGGCTTCTCCACCCACGAGACGCTCGATCGCATGGCGCGCGGCGCCGAGGCCGGCAACCCGGTACGCGACGTCAAGAAGGAGATCTGCGGGCCGAAGCGCGCCGATCCGCCCGACCCCGAAGAGCTCGGCCGCATCGAGGCGAGCAACGGTCGGCAGGACCCCGGCGCGGTGATCCGCCCCGGCTCCGAACAGCACCAGCCGCGCACCTCCTACCTCACCGAACGCTTCGAGCCCGGCCCGCCGGTGCGCGTCTGGGTCGGCACCATCGAGGACGCCCCCGCCGGCACCTCGATGCTGGCGCTCGCCCCCGATCCCGCCAATGCCCGTGCGCTGCTCTTCGCCGTGCCCGGCGGCGGTGCCCCGACCGCCACCGCCGCCATGCCCGCCGCGGCGGCGATGGGCGCGATCCGGCCGAAGTCGACCGGCGGCCTCGAGGCGGCGCTGCCGCCCGCCGACGGCAAACCGCTGCCGCTCGGCACACCCGGCAAACCCGCCGCCGCCAAACCGGCGCCCAAGCCCGCCGCCGTCGCGGCGCGGCCGAAGACACCGGAACCGGAGAAGCCCGCCAAGGCCGCCGCGGCCAAGCCGGCGCCGAAGCCGGCCCCCAAGGTGAGCACGGCCGCCAAGCCCAAGGCCGGCCCCGGCGCCCCGCCGCAGAATCTCGAGCCGCCGAAGAAGAAGCCGGCGAACTGATCAGCCCGCTTCACACCCGAGGACCCGACCGATGACCGAGCCCGCCACGCGCAGACCGCCCGAACCGATCCCGCTGACGGTCATCACCGGCTTCCTCGGCGCCGGCAAGACGACACTGCTGAACCGTCTGCTCACCGATCCGGCGATGGCCGAGACGGCGGTGATCGTCAACGAGTTCGGCGAGATCGGCATCGACCACGTGCTGGTCGAGCGCGCCGACGACGGCGTCGTCGAACTGTCCTCCGGCTGCCTCTGCTGCACCATCCGCGGCGATCTCGTCGCCACCCTCGAGGACCTGCTGAAGCGCCTCGACAACGGCCGCCTTTCGGCGCTGCGCCGCGTCGTCATCGAGACGACCGGCCTCGCCGACCCGGCGCCGATCCTCCACACCGTGATGCGCCACCCCTATCTGGTGCGCCGCTACCGGCTCGACGGCGTCGTCACCCTGGTCGACGCGGTCAACGGCATGGCGACGCTCGACGCCCAGGAAGAGGCGGTGAAACAGGCCGCCGTCGCCGATCGGCTGGTCATCACCAAGTCCGACCTCTGCGACACGCCCGAGCGCCGCGCCGGCCTCGTCGCGCTGAAGACGCGTCTCAGGATCCTCGCCCCCGCCGCGCCGCAGCTCGACGCCGCCAAGGGCGAGGCGGCGCCCGCCGCCCTGCTCGAGACCGGCCTCTGGCGCCCCGACACCAAGACCGCCGACGTCGCCCGCTGGCTCGCCGAGGAGGCCTTCCGCGACCGCGAGGCCGAACGCCGCCGCGCCGAGGCCAAGGCCCATCGCCACCACGATCACGACCATGGGCATGACCACGATCACGGGCATGACCACGGCGACGACGACCACGTCTGCGGCCCCGACTGCGATCACGACCATGATCACGATCACGGCCACCATCACGACGCCAACCGCCACGACGATCACATCCGCGCCTTCTGTCTGGCGACCGATCGCGCCCTGTCGGCGGCGAGCCTCGACATGTTCCTCGAGCTGCTGCGCGCCGCGCACGGGCCCAAGCTGCTGCGCGTCAAGGGCGTGGTGCGGCTGATCGAGGATCCCGAGCGGCCGCTCGTCATCCACGCCGTCCAGCACGTCGTCCACCCGATCGCCCAGCTCGAGCGCTGGCCCGACGACGACCGCCGCACCCGGCTGGTCTTCATCACCCGCGATCTCGAAGAGGCCTTCGTCAAGCGCATGTTCGACGCCTTCGCCGGCGAACTGGCGCCCGACACGCCGGATCGACAGGCGATGACCGACAACCCGCTGTCGATCTCGGGCTTCAGCGGCTCGTTCGGTCGTCCGTCGTGACCGTCGCCGGGCGGGTGCCGTCCCCGCGCTCGATCACGAAGACCAGCACCCTGCCGTCCTGCTCGCGCGCGACCAGCCTGTGGCCGTCCTCGGCGCACATGTGGGGAATGTCGAGATCGGCGAGCGGGTCGGAGGCACGGACGGTCAAGCGCGCCCCGACGTCGAGCGGCGCCAACGCCCGCCGGGTCTTGATGACCGGCAGCGGACAGTGCAGCCCGACGAGATCGAGCACCCGTTCCGTCGCATCGCTCATGGCCGCCTCCTCGCGCCTCGCCCCTGCCCCTCTAGATGAGCCGGGCGCCGCACGCAATGCGGCCGGATCGCCCGCCGGAGATCGCCCGTGAAGCGCATCGGCGAATGGATCGGCGCCTGGAAGGCCGACCGCGAACGCGCCGCCGTCGAGCGCCGCCTCGAGGCCGCCGCCGCCGAAGGCCGCGCCCTGCGCGACGAGGTCGAGGAATGGGCCGCCGCCGGGCGCGAGCGTCCCGCCCTGATCGGAACGGAGGAAACCCTCTCCTTCCGCGAGCTCTACGAGCGCGCCAACCGCTGGAGCCGCTTCGCCATCGTCCAGGGCGTCGGCAGTGCCGAGCCGGTCGCGCTGTTCTTCTCCGCCCGTCCGGAGCGCACCGCCGCCTGGCTCGGCCTCTCGGGCGTTGCCGCGGTGCCGACGCTGGTCGACCCGTCGCTCGACGCCGAAGACGTCGCCCGGGCGATCGACGCGCTGAAGCCGCGCCGTCTGGTGGTCGAAGGTGCCCTGCTGCCGCTCTTCGAGGCCGCCGCCCGCCACATGGGGCACCCTTGCGAGGTCTGGGTCCACGGGCCTCACGACATGGCCTATCCGCGTCTCGACGAGACGCTCGACGGGCTCTCCGCCGTCCGCCTCGTCGGCCGCGACCGCCGCCGCATCGATCGCGACATGCCCTGCCTCGCGCTCGTCGCCCGCGACGCCGACGACGGCCGCATCCGCGTCTTCCACGTCGACCACGGCCGCCTCGCCGCCCTGCTCGTCGAACTGCCGGCGCTCTTCGGCCTCGGCCGCGACGACACGCTCGCCGCGCGCGAGACCACGGCCTCGCTCGAGAGCCTGATCGCCCCGCTCGCGGCGCTTTCCGCCGGTGCCGCCTGCCGCCTCGTCGGCCTCGACGACGGGCTCGACGCCGGCACCGCGACGGTCCTCCACCGCGACGTCGCGCCCTTCGGCCCGGTCGATCTGCCGGTGATCGTCGCCGGCACGCCGGCACCCGACGAGCCCGCCCATCCCTCGCTCCGTCGCTGGCGCCTGCTGCGCGACGGCGACACCATCGCGCTCCACCTCGACGGCACGGCGATCGCGCTGCCCGGCGGGGCCGGCGCAATGCGATCGTAACCTTCCTCGGCTAGAGGTTTTCCGTCGTCCGACGGGTGCCTCCCGCCCCATCCGCCGCCCTTCGTCCGCCTCCGACCGCCAAGGACCCCGCGCCCCATGTTCCCGACCCCGAAGCCGCTGCTCGTCCCCAACACCTACGACTACGAGTCCTCGGCGATGGTGAAGCCGACCGGCTTCCGCGAGTACGACGCGCGCTGGATCTTCGGCAAGGAGATCAACCTGATGGGCGTCCAGGCCCTCGGCATGGGTCTGGGCACGCTGCTCGGCCGCCTCGGGGTCAAGCGCGAGATCGTCGTCGGCCACGACTACCGGTCCTATTCCGCCTCGATCAAGCTGGCGCTGACCACCGGCCTGATGGCGGCGGGCTGCACCGTCCACGACATCGGCCTCTGCATCACGCCGATGGCCTATTTCGCCCAGTTCGCCCTCGACGTGCCGGCCGTCGCCATGGTCACCGCCTCGCACAACGAGAACGGCTGGACCGGCGTGAAGATGGGCATGCACCGCCCCCTCACCTTCGGCCCGGAGGAGATGACGGCGCTGAAGGCGATCGTGCTCGCCGCCGAGTTCGACCTGACCGGCGGCGGCGCCTATCGCTTCGTCGAGGCCTTCCCCGACCGCTACGTCGCCGATCTGACCGACCGTCCGAAGCTGAAGCACCCGATCAAGGTGGTCGCGGCCTGCGGCAACGGCACCGCCGGCGCCTTCGCCGAGAAGATCCTCACCGGCCTCGGGGCCGAGGTCGTCCCGCTGGACTGCGAGCTCGACCACTCCTTCCCGCGCTACAACCCGAACCCGGAAGACATGAAGATGCTTCATGCCATCCGCGACGAGGTGCTGAGGACCGGCGCCGACGTCGGCCTCGGCTTCGACGGCGACGGTGACCGCTGCGGTGTGATCGACGACGCCGGCGACGAGATCTTCGCCGACAAGGTCGGCGTCATGCTCGCCCGCGACCTCGCCAAGGTCCATGCGAAGCCGACCTTCGTCGTCGACGTCAAGTCGACCGGCCTCTACCACACCGATCCGGAGCTGCAGGCCCTCGGCGTGACGACCGACTACTGGAAGACCGGCCACAGCTACATCAAGCGCCGCGTCAACGAGCTCGGCGCGCTCGCCGGGTTCGAGAAGTCGGGCCACTACTTCTTCAACGCCCCGATCGGGCGGGGCTACGACGACGGCTTCGTCTCGGCGATCGCCATCCTCGACATGCTCGACCGCAATCCGGGGAAGAAGATGTCGGGCTTACGCGAAGCGCTGCCCAAGACCTGGTCCTCGCCGACCATGTCGCCCCACTGCGACGACGAGATCAAATACGCCGTCTGCGACAGGGTGATCGCCCGGCTGACGGCGATGAGGGAGAAGGGCGAGACACTCGCCGGTCACCCGATCGTCGAGGTCAACACCGTCAACGGCATTCGGGTGACGACCGACGACGGCACCTGGGGCCTGATCCGCGTGTCGTCGAACAAGCCGGAGCTGGTCGTCGTCATCGAGAGCCCGGTCTCCGAGGCGCGCTACCGCGACATGTTCCACGCCATGGACGCCGTGCTGCGCGAGAACCCGGAAGTCGGCGCCTACAATCAGACCATCTGATCGGCCGAGCCGATCGGCAGACGACCTGATCCACCGAGCCGATCTCTGCCCATTCTTCGACGCCCGTTCGCCGGAAAACGGCGCGCGGGCGTTGCTTCGTCGGGCGCGGAGCGGTAAAGCCGGCGAAGCGCTCGGCGCTCCAACCTGACGGACGATTCCATGACCAAGCCCGCGAACGACGCGAACCGCCCCCGCATCATCGGTTTCTGCTGGTTCCGCCGCGAGTCCTACCAGGACGCCCGTTCGCTGATGGCCGACCCCGACGTCCTGTTCGACACGTTCGACGAGTGGCTGGTCGCCGCGCGGCAGATCGAGCGCGACGTGACGGCGAAGGGCGACAAGGTCGTGCGCATCCGCTTCGACGCCGCCTCCTTCATGCTGTGGTGCGCCTCGCACGGCCGCATGCCCGACGAACAGGCCCGCGCCGCCTGGGCCGCCGCCGAGGCACGCAAGAAGTTCGGCACGCGGGGCTGACGGCGGGCCGCTCGCCCGCCTCCGCCTCAGTCCTTCTTCGGCGAACGGCCGAAGTCAGGCGCCGCCGTGTCCTGACCGATGTCGAGAATCTCGCGACGGATCTTGCGCGTCCGCGTGAAGTGGTCGAACAGCGTCTCGCCGTCGCCGAAGCGCACCGCCCGCTGCAGCACGAACAGATCCTCGATGAAGCGCCCGAGCATCTCCAGCACCGCCTCGCGGTTGTACAGGAAGACGTCGCGCCACATCGTCGGGTCCGAGGCCGCGATGCGGGTGAAGTCGCGGAAGCCGCCGGCCGAGAACTTGATCACTTCCGATTCCGTCACCGTCTCCAGATCGGCGGCGGTGCCGACGATGTTGTAGGCGATGAGGTGGGGGATGTGGGAGGTGATGGCGAGCACCATGTCGTGGTGCTCCGGCGTCATCGTCTCGACCTTGGAGCCGAGCGCCTTCCAGAAGGCGACCAGCGTCTCGACCGCGTCGGCGTCGGCGCCTTCCGGCGGCGTGACGATGCACCACTTGTTCTCGAACAGCTCGGCGAAGCCGGCGTCCGGGCCGGAGTGCTCGGTACCGGCGACCGGATGGGCCGGCACGAAGCGCGCGTGGGCCGGCAGATGCGGCGCCATCTGGCGCACCACGTCGGCCTTGACCGAGCCGACGTCGGAGACGATCGCGCCCGGCGCCAGATGATCGGCGATCGCCGCCGCCACCGCGCCCGAGGCACCGACCGGCACCGAGACGATGACGCAGTCGGCGCCCTCGACCGCCTTGGCCGGATCGGCCTCGTAGGCGTCGCCGAGACCCAGTTCGCGGGCGCGCGCCAGCGTCTCGGCCCGCCGGGTCGAGATCACGATCTCGCCCACCAGCCCCTTCGCCCGCGCGCCCCGCGCGATCGAGGAGCCGATGAGACCGATGCCGATCAGGGCGAGACGGCGAAAGATCGGCTTGTCCTGTTCGGCACCGGTCATCGTCTCACCCCTTCAGGAAGTCGGCCAGCGCGGCGATCGTCGCCTCGTTGGCTTCTTCGGATCCGATCGTCATGCGCAGCGAGTTCGGCAGGCCGTAGGCCTCCATCCGCCGCACGACGATGCCGCGCGACTGCAGGAAGGCATCGGCGTCGGGCGCCCGCTTTCCGTCGCGGTCGGGGAAGGCGATCAGGATGAAGTTGCCGACCGACGGCGCGACCGAGAGGCCGAGGCCTTCCAGCGCCTTGGTCACCTTCGGCAGCCAGATCTCGTTGTGGTCGCCGGCCGCCGCCGCATGGGCCTTGTCCTCGATCGCCGCCACGCCGGCGGCGAGCGCCGCGGCATTGACGTTGAAGGGGCCGCGGATGCGGTTGACCGCGTCGACGACGTGTTCGGGGCCGTACATCCAGCCGAGACGCAGGCCGGCGAGGCCGTGGATCTTGGAGAAGGTGCGGCACATCACGACGTTGTCGGACGACGACACGAGCTCGACGCCCGCCTCGTAGTCGTTGCGCCGGACATATTCGGCATAGGCCGCGTCGAGCACCAGCAGCACCGACTTCGGCAGACCGGCCTGGAGGCGCTTCACCTCGTCGAAGGGAATGTAGGTGCCGGTCGGGTTCGACGGATTGGCGAGGAAGACGATCCGCGTCTTCTCCGTCACCGCCGCCAGCAGCGCGTCGACGTCGACCGTCAGGTTCTTCTCCGGCGCGACCACCGGACGCCCGCCCGCCGCCTTGATGGCGATCGGATAGACGAGGAAGCCGTACTGCGAATAGAGGCCTTCGTCGCCCTCGCCGACATAGGCCGCGGTCAGGAGGTGCAGCAGGTCGTCGGAGCCGTTGCCGCAGACGATGCGGTCGGGATCGAGGCCGTAGACCTTGCCGATCGCCTCGCGCAGCGCGCTGGCCGAACCGTCGGGATAGAGCTCGAGGGTCCCGGCCTGGGCCTTGTAGGCCTCGATCGCCTTCGGGCTCGCGCCGAGCGGCGTCTCGTTGGAGGAGAGCTTGTGCAGCTTCGCCCCGCCCGTCGCCTTGGACTTGCCGGGGACGTAGGCGGCGATGTCGAGAACGCCGGCGCGCGGAACGGGGCGCTCGGAGCGGATCTTGTCGTTGGTCATGGGATGTCTCGTCGAAAGGGAAAAACGGTCGGGTTCGATCGATCGCCGAGCGCGCGCCTCAGGGCGTTGCCGCACTCGGCCCGCGGTGTCGAATGGGGCGCGGATAGCCGCCGACGAGGCGGGGATCGCGCACTTCGACCGAGGCGCGGGCAAAGGCCGCGACGATCGCCTCGACCGGCGTCTCGGCCGGCGCCGCCACCAGGAACTCGGCGCGCGGTCCCTCGTCGTGACGGGCGAGCATCTCGAAGCCTTCGGACGTCAGCGCGTCGGTCGGATCGCGGTCGCCGACGCCGGTGAAGGCATGGGTCAGCACTTCCGGCCCGACGACTTCCGAGATCGGATTGGAGACGACCAGCGCCGGCAGGTCGGCGACGCGGCCGTCGAAGACGATGAAGGGCAGGCGCGCGATGATGCGCGGGCCGTCGCCGCCGAGCTTCGTCCACCACGGACCGACCCAGCTCGGCTGGGCGAGCTGGACGATGCCGAGATCCGACACCGAGCGGGCGACCGCGGCGATCACCTCGTCGGGGCCGCTCTCGAGATGGGCCGGAACGGTGAAGCCGAAATAGAAGCGGGCGAGATCGCGCATGGCGACCGGATCGCGACCGCCGTCCATGTAGACCTCGTAATGGGCCTGCAGGAAGGTGAAGGTCGAGACGATCTCGCGCCAGATGTGCTCGACCGTGACGATCGGCAGGATGCCGCGATGGCGATCGACGAGGCGATGCATCATGTCGGCCTCGCGGGCCGGGCGGAAGGCGGCGCCGGTGACGGCGGTGCCCTTCACCTTGATCAACTCGTCGATGATGGCCGACCGCGCCACGAGAAGGCGGTGCACCTCTTCGTCGATGGAGTCGATTTCCTTGCGCAGCCCGGCGAGCCGGCTCGCCGCGTCCATCGTCTCGGTCATGGCCGAAGCCGCCCCTCGCGATCGTTCCAAGTCGGGGGTCTTCATAGGCGCGCGCCGCGGCGAAATCAAAGAAAACATTGACAGGATCGCCCTGCCCGCCCATCCCTTTCGTCCGCTTCGACGAGAGACGACCTGAGATGAGCGCGACCACCGACGCGACCGAGACCGCGGAAGAGGCCACCGCGACCGCCCGCCGCCGCATGGCCGACGAACCGGCGAGCCGCGTCGCCCGTTTCGGCGCCGAGCACCCGCTGGTGCTCGACGGCGGCATCACGCTCGCCCCCTGGCAGATCGCCTACGAGACCTACGGCACGCTGAACGAAGCGAAGTCGAACGCCGTTCTCGTCTGCCACGCCCTGACCGGCGATCAATATGCCGCCTCCACCCACCCGCTGACCGGCAAGCCGGGCTGGTGGGATCTGGTGGTCGGCCCCGGCAAGCCGATCGACACCGATCGATTCTTCGTGATCTCGTCGAACGTGCTCGGCGGCTGCATGGGCACCACGGGACCGGCCTCGACCAACGAGGCGACCGGCCGCGCCTGGGGCCTCGACCTGCCGGTGATCACCATCGCCGACATGGTGCGCGCCCAGGCGGCGCTGATCGACCATCTCGGCATCCCGGATCTGTTCCTCGTCGCCGGCGGCTCGATGGGCGGCATGCAGGTGCTGCAGTGGGCGTCCGCCTATCCGGACCGCGTCTTCGCCGCCGCGCCGATCGCCACCGCCGCGTCGCACTCGGCCCAGAACATCGCCTTCTACGAGGTCGGCCGTCAGGCCGTCGTCGCCGATCCCGACTGGCGCGAGGGCCGCTATCTCGACGAGGGCACCTTCCCGCGCAAGGGCCTGTCGGTGGCGCGCATGGCCGCCCACATCACCTACATGTCGGAAGTGTCGCTGCACCAGAAGTTCGGCCGCCGCCTGCAGGACCGCGACCGGCTCGGCTTCGGCTTCGACGGCGACTTCCAGATCGAAAGCTATCTGCGCCATCAGGGCTCGAGCTTCGTCGATCGCTTCGACGCCAATTCCTACCTCTACGTCTCGCGCGCCATGGACTATTTCGACCTGGCCGGCGACCACGGCGGGGTGCTGGCCAATGCCTTCCGCGGCACGAAGACCCGCTTCTGCGTCATGAGCTTCACCACCGACTGGGCGTTTCCCACCCGCGACAGCCGCACCATCGTCCATGCGCTCGCCGCCGCCGGCGCCAAGGTCTCCTACGCCGAGATCGAGAGCGACCGCGGCCACGACGCCTTCCTGCTCGACGAGCCGGAGATGCACGCGATCCTCTCGGGTTTCATCGACAGCGCCGCCCGCGCGCGCGGACTGTGAGGGGTCACGACATGGCCGACGTCGCTTCGCCCAAGGTTCCCACCGTCCCCGCCAGCCGCGTCGACCTCGCCGTGGTCGGCGGACTGGTGCCGCCCGGCGCCCGCGTCCTCGACGTCGGCTGCGGCGACGGCAACCTGCTCGAATGGCTGGAAGCCACCAAGCGGATCGACGGCCGCGGCATCGAACTGTCGCAGAAGGGCGTCAACGCCTGCGTCGCCCGCGGCCTGTCGGTGATCCAGGGCGACGCCGACACCGACCTCGCGACCTATCCCGACGGCGGCTTCGATCTGGTGATCCTCTCCCAGACGCTGCAGGCGACCAACCGGCCGCGCCACGTGCTGGAAGAGCTGCTGCGCATCGGCCGGCGGGCGATCGTGTCGATCCCCAACTTCGGCCACTGGCGCATCCGCAGCCAGTTCCTCGCCTTCGGCCGCATGCCGGTGACCGAGGATCTGCCCTATTCCTGGTACGACACGCCCAACATCCACTTCTGCACCATCCGCGACTTCGTCGAGCTGACGCGCGAGGTCGATGCCGAGATCGTCGAGGCCTATGCGCTCGACGCCGGCGGCCGCAAGCTGTTCTCGCAGGCGCCGTGGTGGTTCTGGAACCTGTTCGGCGAACAGGGCGTCTTCGTGCTGGAAAAGCGCCGGACCTGACTCAGGCGTCCGTCCGCGAGTGCCGCGCCAAGGCCGGACGGAACACCGGGGCGAGGCGCATCTTGTTGCCGATGCGCTGCGGAATGCCCTGATAGAGCTGCTTGGTCGCCTCGACGATCAGCACCCCGGCGAAGGCCGGCCACAGCCGGTGACCGAAGCTCTCGGCCGGCCGTGACAGCTTCAGCAGCGTCGGCCGCGCCGACGGCAGCGCATAGAGCGCGCCGCGCCAGTCGATCGGCGAGAACAGCGTGTCGCGCAGCGCCGTGTCGAGCTGGCCCTGGCTGAAGGGCAGGCCGTAGCCGAAGGGCGTCGATTCGACCCGCGACCACAGGCCGATGCGGTTGGGCACAACCGCAATCAGCCGCCCGCCCGGCGCCAGCACCCGCCAGACCTCGCGCAACACCTCGGCCGGATCGTCGGCCATCTCCAGCGCATGCACGAGCAGCACCCGGTCGACGGCGGAATCGGGAAGCGGCAGCGCCGTCTCGTCGACCAGAGCGGTGGCCGAGGGGCCTTCCGCCGGCCAGTTCACCACGCCCTGGCGCGCCGGCATGAAGCCGAGCACCCGCTCGGCGCGGCCGAGGAAGGGCCGCATGAAGGGCGTCGCATAGCCGATGCCGAGCATCCGGTCGCCGTTGACCTTCGGCCACATGTCGAGCAGCCGGCCACGGATCGAACGGCGCACCAGATCGCCGAGGGGCGAACCGTAGAAGTTCCGGAGATCGACGACGTCGAGATACATGCGGGCATCCGTGCGCTCCGGTCGGCGGTCGCCTTCCGGGCGGAGGGATGTTAGTCGTAGGTCGACCGCCCTGTCGAGACGGGAGCGGGAGCCGAGGAGCCGCCCTTGATCGAGATCCGCATGTTTCCGGCCCGCGACGACAACTATGCCGTCCTGGTCCACGATCCCGCGACCGGTGCCACGGCGTCGATCGACGCGCCGGAGGAGGACGCCATCCTCGACGCGCTCGACGAGACCGGCTGGCGGCTGACCGACATCTTCGTCACCCATCACCACTACGACCACGTCGAGGCGATCCCGGTGCTGAAGGAAGCCTTCGGCGCGCGAGTCACCGCGTCGGCCTACGACCACGCCCGCGGTCGCGTGCCGCTGGTCGACGCCACCGTCGGTGACGGCGAGACGATCCGCCTCGGCGACGTCCCCGTCGCGGTGATCGCGGTGCCCGGCCACACGCTCGGCCACGTCGCCTACGTCATCGAGGACGCACTCTTCTGCGGCGACACGCTGTTCTCGCTCGGCTGCGGCCGCCTCTTCGAGGGGACGCCGGCCGAGATGTGGGAGAGCCTCTCCCGCCTCGCCGCCCTGCCGGAGGCGACCCGCGTCTATTGCGGTCACGAATACACCGAGGCGAACGGCCGCTTCGCCGCGTCGATCGAGCCGGACAACGAGCGCCTCGCCGCCCGCCTGATCGAGGTGCGCGACCTGCGCATGGAGGGCCTGCCGACGCTGCCCACCACCATCGGCCTCGAGAAGGCGACCAACCCGATGCTCAGGGCCAACGTCGCCGCCGTGAAGAAGGCGCTCGGCATGACCGATCGCACCGACGTCGAGGTCTTCGCCGAGATCCGCGGCCGCAAGGACCGCTTCTGAAGGAGGGTTCCATGGCAGACCCGAGCCTGCTCACCGCCGCCGAGGTGATCCGCGTCCTCGAACTCGCGCCCCATCCGGAAGGCGGCCATTTCCGCGAGACCTTTCGTGACGTCGCCGGCCCCGACGGGCGGGCGCGCTCGACCCAGATCTACTTCCTGCTCGCCGGCGACGAGATCTCGCGCTGGCACCGGGTCGACGCGGTCGAGACCTGGCATTGGCATGCCGGCGCGCCGCTCGCCCTGACGGTCTCGGAGAACGGCCACGACGCCTGGTGTGCCCATCTCGGCATGGATCTTTCGACCGGCGAGCGACCGCAGGTGATCGTCCCGGCCCATGCCTGGCAGACCGCCGTCAGCCTCGGTGCCTGGACGCTGGTCGGCTGCACCGTGGCGCCGGGCTTCGAGTTCTCGGGCTTCGAACTCGCCCCCGACGACTGGCGTCCGTCGCCGCGGCCCTCACGCCTCGGGCGTTGAGGCGGCGGGCGCGCGCTTCAGCATGTCCTTGGAGGCCACCACCGCCCCGGCGGTGATGGCCAGCGCCGCGACCGCGATCGCCGGCTCGAAACGGCCGAGCCCGACCGCGATCATGATCAGGGTCGAGAGCAGCGGCGCCATGTAGCTCGCCGCGCCCAGCACCTGGATGTCGCCGCGCTTGACGCCGTGGTCCCAGACGAAGAAGGCGAGGCCGACCGGGAAGACCGCCAAGGCCACCACCGCCCCCCATTCGACCGCCCCGGCCGGCCAGACCGTCGTCTCGAAGGCGACGTGGCAGAGCGCCGACAGCGCCGCCGTGGCGAGGCAGAAGCCGGCGACCGCCGCCGTCGGCACCGCGCCGACCGAGCGCGACAGAACCGAATAGCCCGCCCAGAAGACCGCCGCCCCCGCCGCGCAGAGATAGCCCGCGACATGGGCCGGATCGATCGACAACGCACGCCCCTTGGTGACCACCGCCGCCGCGCCGACGAGGCCGAGCAGCGCGCCGATCACGTGATGCGGCTTCAGCTTCTCGCCCGGCAGCAGGCCGGAGAAGACGACGATGAGGAGCGGCCAGAGATAGCACACGAGGCTCGCCTCGACCGGCGGGGCGAGGCGCAGCGCGGCGAAATAGAGCGCGTGGAAGCCGAAGAGCCCGCCGGCGCCGAGCGCCCACACCTTCGCCGGCTGGCGCAGCACGCCGAGCCGGCCGGTCGCTGCCAGCCAGATCGTCGCCGCGGTGCCCGAGAGGCCGAAGGTCAGCGCGTTGAGCAGGAACGGCGGCACCTTGCCCGACAGCGTGCCGAGCGTGGCGAGCGCCGACCACATCAGGATCGCCGTCAGACCGACGAGCGTGGCACGGGTTCGGACGGTCATGCCGGGATCTCCCGAAAACAGGGCCTGAAACGCGGGACGCGCCCGGAGGGGTCCGGACGCGTCGGTCGTGGTCTGCCGAGCGGGGTTCGCTCAGCGGGTCGGAACGGGCTTCTCGCCGCGATAGTCGTAGAAGCCGCGCTGGGTCTTGCGACCGAGCCAACCGGCCTCGACGTACTTCACCAAGAGCGGGCACGGACGGTACTTGCTGTCCGCCAGACCCTCGTAGAGCACCTGCATGATCGACAGGCAGGTGTCGAGGCCGATGAAGTCGGCGAGCTGCAGCGGGCCCATCGGGTGATTGGCACCGAGCCGCATGGCGGTGTCGATGGCGTCGACCGAACCCACGCCCTCGTAGAGCGTGTAGATCGCCTCGTTGATCATCGGCAGCAGGATGCGGTTGACGATGAAGGCCGGGAAGTCCTCGGCCACCGTCGAGATCTTGCCGAGGCGCAGGACGAAGGCCTTGCAGAGATCGAAGGTGTGGTCGTCGGTGGCGATGCCGCGGACCAGCTCGACGAGCTGCATCACCGGCACCGGGTTCATGAAGTGGACGCCGACGAACTTCTCCGGCCGATCGGTCGTGGCGGCGAGCCGCGTGATCGAGATCGACGAGGTGTTGGTGGCGAGCAGCGCCTCCGGCTTCAGGACCGGGCAGAGCTGCTGGAAGATCTTGCGCTTGACCTGCTCGTTCTCCGTCGCCGCCTCGATGACGAGGTCGCAGTCGGAGAGCGCGTCGAGGTTCTCGGCGGCCTGGATGCGGGCGAGCGCGGCGACGCGATCGGCCTCCGGAAGCGTGCCCTTGTTGACCTGACGGGTCATGTTGCCGTTGATCGTCGCCAATCCGAGCTGGATCCGCTCCGTCGACATGTCGTTGAGGGAAACGTCATATCCGGCGATCGAGCAGACATGCGCGATCCCGTTTCCCATCTGACCGGCGCCGATCACGCCGACCCGCTTGATTTCGAACCCCATGACGGCCTCGGTCTTCTCATGACGCGGGGCGACAGGCACCGCGTTCGTCCCGCGAGGAACACGAGCGCACTCTAGGCTCGTGCCGTCTCTTCCGCAATGCAGCAGGGCACCGGCGGCAGAGACCCGTGGCCGAACGCGGTCGCTCGTCCACGAAAAGATGCGCTCGCCCGTCGGAACGGGCGAGCGCATATTCGATTGGTCCGCGGCGGACGGCAAGTCGTCTCTCGTCGTCCTATGGTCGGACGAGAGGTACGCACCTCAGTGCGTCACTTGCCGCGCTTGGCCAACTCCGCCGCCAGCTCCGGCAGGGCCTGGAAGATGTCGGCGACGAGGCCGTAGTCGGCGACCTGGAAGATCGGCGCCTCTTCGTCCTTGTTGATCGCGACGATCACCTTCGAGTCCTTCATGCCGGCGAGGTGCTGGATCGCACCGGAGATGCCGCAGGCGATGTAGAGCTCGGGGGCGACGACCTTGCCGGTCTGGCCGACCTGCCAGTCGTTCGGCGCGTAGCCGGCATCGACCGCGGCGCGCGACGCACCGATCGCGGCGCCGAGCTTGTCGGCGACCGGCTCGATGTAGGTGCCGAAGTTCTCGCGGTTGGCGATGGCGCGGCCGCCCGAGACGATGATCTTGGCCGAAGTCAGCTCCGGACGGTCGGACTTCGACAGTTCTTCGCCGACGAAGGACGACAGCGACGGATCGGCCGGGACCGTGGCCGCCTCGATCGCCGCGGCGCCGCCCTTGGCCGTGGCCTGGAACGACGCGGTGCGGACGGTGATCACCTTCTTGGCGTCGGACGACTTCACCACCTGGATGGCGTTGCCGGCATAGATCGGACGCTCGAACGTGTCGGCGGCGACCACCTTGGTGATCTCGGAGATCTGCGACACGTCGAGGAGGGCGGCGACGCGCGGCAGCACGTTCTTCGCCGTCGTCGTCGCCGCGGCGACGATCGCGTCGTAGGGACCGGCGAGGGCGACGATCAGCGCCGCCATCGGCTCGGCCAGCTGATGGTCGAGATGGGCGGCTTCGGCCGTGAGGACCTTGGCGACGCCCGAGAGGGTCGCGGCCTCCGCGGCGATCGCGCCGACGCTGCTGCCGGCGACCAGCACGTGCACGTCGCCACCGATCTGGGCGGCGGCGGTGAGCGCCTTGGCGGTCGCGTCCTTGAGGGAGACGCCGTCGTGTTCGGCGATCAGGAGAACGGTCATGGTTCGGATCCCTCTCAGATGACGCCGGCTTCGTCGGCGAGCTTGGCGACGAGTTCGGCGACCGAACCCACCTTGACGCCGGCCTTGCGGGCGGCGGGCTCGCGCGTCTCGAGGACGGCGAGGCGCGGCGTGACGTCGACGCCGTAGTCGGCGGGCGTCTTCTCGTCGATCGGCTTCTTCTTCGCCTTCATGATGTTGGGCAGCGAGGCGTAGCGCGGCTCGTTGAGGCGCAGGTCGGTCGTGACGATCGCCGGCATCTTGAGCGACACGGTCTGCAGACCGCCGTCGACTTCACGGGTCACCGCGACGGTGTCGCCGGAAACCTCGACCTTCGAGGCGAAGGTGCCCTGGGCGAGGCCGGTCAGCGCCGCCAGCATCTGGCCGGTGGCGTTGGTGTCGTCGTCGATCGCCTGCTTGCCGAGGATGACGAGGCCGGGCTGTTCGGCCGCGACGATGCCCTTGAGGATCTTGGCGACGGCGAGCGGCTCGACGGCGCCCTCGGCCTTGACCAGGATGCCGCGGTCGGCGCCCATGGCGAGACCGGTGCGCAGCGTCTCCGACGCCTGCGCCGGACCGATCGAGACCACGACGATCTCGGTGGCGATGCCCTTCTCCTTCAGGCGGATCGCCTCTTCGACGGCGATCTCGTCGAAGGGGTTCATCGACATCTTGACGTTGGCGAGATCGACGCCCGAACCGTCCGGCTTGACCCGGATCTTCACGTTGTAGTCGACCACCCGCTTCACGGGCACGAGAATCTTCATGGGGCGAGCCTCCGGCGCCGGCTTCCGACCGACCGTCTGGTGGATCATACGAACCGATTGGTTGTGCAGCGCACACCGATCGGCGAGGATGCAAAAAGTGGGCGGGACGCTAACTGCGCCGACCAACCTTGTCAATGCGCCGAGTGTACGATTGCGGTAGACTATTGACGTACTGTGCGAGCCCGGAATTCCGGGCGCGATCGGGTGTCGGCGAGGCCTCGTCCGCAGCGAGGTGCGGCGTCCGCGTCGCGAACTTCAGCGGTTGCCGCCCGGCACCCACAGCACGTCGGCGCGGCCGCGGTCGTTGACCCAGCGCGCCGCGACGAAGAAGAAATCCGACAGTCTGTTCGCATAAGCGATGGCGGGCTTGCCGACGGCGCCCTCCTCCGCCTCGGTCAGTGCGACCATCAGCCGCTCGGCCCGCCGCGACACGGTGCGCGCGAGATGGAGATGCGCCGCCGCCGGCGATCCGCCGGGCAGCACGAAGGACTTCAGCGGTTCGAGATCGGCGTTGAGCCGGTCGATCTCCGCCTCCAGCCGTTCGACCTGCGCGGCGACGACGCGCAGCGGCTCCCACTTGGTCTCGGCCTCGGGCGGCGTGGCGAGATCGGCGCCGAGATCGAAGAGATCGTTCTGGATGCGGGCGAGCATGGCGTCGAGCTCCGGCTCGGCGGCGGTGTGCAGCCGCGCCATGCCGACGACCGAGTTGGTCTCGTCGACCGTGCCGTAGGCCTCGATCCTCAGATGCGACTTGGGCAGCCGCTCGCCGGTGACGAGGCTCGTGGTGCCGTCGTCGCCCTTGCGGGTATAGATCCGATTGAGAACGACCATCTCCGCCTCCGCGCGCGCCAGAGCCAAGGGATATGGCGAGATTCTCCCCGTCCGTCCATGCCGCTTTCGGCCCGAAACGCCGAACCTCAGCCGCGCGACCAGATCAGGCCGAAGAGCGCGACCAGCGCCAGCGCCTGCAGCACGATGCGCGCCCGCTGCAGCATCTGCGAGCGTCGCGGCGAGCCGGCCCGCGCCAGATTGGTCAGGCCGAGGGCCAGCACGATCAGCACACCGGCGAGCGAGAGGGCGAGCAGCACGGCGAACAGGGTCGTCATCGATCTCACTCCCGGTCGGAAAGCCGCCCCGCCAATCGCGACAGGGCGGTGTCGGAGAGAAGCCGCCGGAGCCATCCCATCACCACCGTCGGCACGGTGATCGCCTGGGAGGCACGCGGGCGTTCGCTCGTCAGCGCTTCGACCAGTTTGTCGACGACCGCGTCCGGCTGCAACTTGAAGCGCGACGCCCCGCCGCGGCGGAGCCGTTCGAGCCGCCGGCGATAGACCTCGGCATGGACCGAGCCGGCGATGTCGATGTTGCGTTCGAAGGCCTCGATCGCATGGGCGACGAAGCGGGTGGCGATCGGCCCCGGCCGGAGCGTCACCACCTCGATGCCCGAACCGCGCAGTTCCATCCGCAGCACGTCGGTCAGCCCTTCGAGCGCGAACTTCGAGGCGACATAGGCGCCGCGATACTTCATGCCGACGATGCCGAGCACCGACGAGCACTGGACGATCCGCCCGCGCCCCGCCGCCCGCATCGCCGGGATCAGCCGCCGGGCGAGATCGTGCCAGCCGAAGAAATTGACCTCGAACTGGGCGCGCAGCACCGCCGGCGTCAGGTCCTCGACCGCGCCGAGCTGGCCGTAGGCGCCGTTGTTGAAGAGCGCCTCGATCCGCCCGCCGGTCTCCGCCAGCACCAGATCGGCGCAGGCGGCGATCGAGGCCGGATCGGAGAGTTCGAGGAACACCGGCCGCACGCCGGAGATCGCCCCGAGCGCCGCCAGATCGTCGGCCCGCCGCGCCGTGGCGAAGACCCGCCAACCCTCGCCCGCCAGGCGCTCGACGGCGGCCCGGCCGATGCCCGACGAGGCGCCGGTGATCAGGATGCTGCGGGGGAAACCATCGGTCATCGCTCTCGCTCCGAAGCAACGCGCGGTGTCGGACACGCCGAAGTTCTAGACGCGAATGCACGAAAACGAAAACCGGTCGACTGTGTCGACCGGTTCCCGTGAGCTTCGATGACCGTGTGTGCCCCTTGGATGACAGGTTGCTCGCCGGAAATCAACGGAAACAAAGAAAGACGGTTAACTTGCGTTGCCGTAGCGTAAGCAATACCGGCTCTCTTCATCGCGAGGCACGACAAAAAAAGGCCGGCCGAAACGTGTTCGGCCGGCAATGTCGTCGAGTCGGCGTCGAGAGATCCCCTGAACTCCCGACCCGCTCATCTTGGCAGGTCGACGGCTGCGGCCAATCCCTGAAAAATCAGGGTGGCCGCGGCAATCAGTTGCCGCCGTCGAGCAGACGACGGGCGATGACCTGCGCCTGGATCTCGCCGGCACCCTCGAAGATGTTGAGGATGCGGGCGTCGCACAGCACGCGGCTGACCGGATATTCCAGCGCGAAGCCGTTGCCGCCGTGGATCTGCAGCGCGTTGTCCGCCGCCGCCCAGGCGACGCGGGCCCCGAGCAGCTTGGCCATGCCGGCCTCGAGATCGCAGCGCTGGTCCTGATCCTTGCGGCGCGCGGCGAAATAGGTGAGCTGACGCGCCACCATGATCTCCACCGCCATCATGGCGAGCTTGTCGGCGACGCGCGGGAAGTGGATCAGCGCCTTGCCGAACTGCACGCGTTCCTGGGCGTAGCGGAGCCCCAGATCGAGCGCCGACTGGGCGACGCCGATGGCGCGCGCCGCGGTCTGGATGCGGGCACTCTCGAAGGTCTGCATCAGCTGCTTGAAGCCCTGCCCCTCGACGCCGCCGAGGAGGTTCGCCGCCGGCACCTTGAAGCCGTCGAAGGCGATCTCGTATTCCTTCATGCCGCGATAGCCGAGCACTTCGATCTCGCCGCCCGACATGCCCTCGGCCGGGAACGGGATCGCATCGTCGCCGCGCGGCTTGGGCGCCAGCAGCATCGACAGGCCCTTCCAGCCCGGCTCGTCCGGGTTGGTGCGCACCAGCAGCGTCATCAGATCGGCGCGGACCGGATGGGTGATCCAGGTCTTGTTGCCGTTGACGACGTAGTCGTCGCCCTGACGCACGGCACGGGTGCGGAGCGAGCCGAGGTCCGAACCGGTGTTCGGCTCGGTGAAGACGGCGGTCGGCAGGATCTCGCCCGAGGCGAGCTTCGGCAGCCATTCCTGCTTCTGCTCCTCGGTCCCGCCGCACAGGATCAGCTCGGCGGCGATCTCGGACCGGGTGCCGAGCGAGCCGACGCCGATATAGGCGCGCGACAGCTCTTCGGAGACGACGCACATCGATTCCTTGCCGAGGCCGAGGCCGCCGTATTCCTCCGGGATGGTCAGGCCGAAGACGCCCATTTCCGCCATCTGCTGGATCAGCGCGAGCGGGATGTACTCGTTCTTCAGATGCCACTCGTGGGCAAAGGGCAGCACCGCGTCGACGGCGAGCTTGCGCATCTCGTCGCGGAACTGGTTGAGCGTCTCGTCGAGGCCGAGCTCGCCGAAGGAGCCGGCGCCCTCGAGCCGCGTCATGGCGGCGACCAGCGCGGCGCGCACCGCCGGCGTGTTGCCGTGGGCGATCAGCGTCTCGACCGCCGGCACGCGGGCGGCCGCGGCGGTCTCGGGCGAAACGCCCATGTCGGCGAGGCGGACGAACTCGCCCTGGTTCATCGGGATGCCGCCGAAGACCTGGGCCAGATATTCGCCGAAGGCGATCGAGACGATGTCGCGCTCGATCTCGCCGAACTGACCGGCCGCCGTCAGGCGCTCGGAATAGTCGACCATCTCGCGAAGGCTCTCGACGTAGGTCGCGAGCCAGGCGAGGCCGTGGGTGGCGCGCTGCTCGAGATCGACCAGCGCCGCGCTGACCTTGCCGTCCTTCACCACCTTCGCCCGCACGGCGTCCCGCGCCGCGGCATAGAGCCCGTCGAGAGCCGTGACGGCCTCGCGACCGAGGGCGATCAGGTCCAAATCGATTCGACCGTTGGAGGCGGCGGCCATGTCAGTGCTCCCCATGTCCCGATCTCACGGAAGGCGCGGATCGGATCGTTTCGTGTTGTGCAGTGCGAAAGAAGCCGAAAGACGCGTCGCTTGCAATGCGCCGAAAGGCGAGATCGGCGCTATCGCCGGTCGGCGAGCACGACGCCGAGGACGGTGACGCCGATGCCGGCGATCTGAACGAGGCTCAGCGTTTCGCCGAAGAGCAGCCAGGCCTCGGTGACGGCGGCGGGCGGCACCAGATAGATGAAGGCCGCGGCGCGCGACACCTCGCCGCAGCGGATGAGATGCAGCAGCAGCCAGATCGCCCCGATCGACAGGCCGAGCACCGACCACGCCAGCGTCGCCGCCGAGCGCCAGTTGAGGTCGAAACGCATCGGCTCGAGCAGGAAGGCGGCGACCACCATCACCACCAGCGCGCCGACATATTGCAGCGTCGCCACCGCAAGCAGATGGCCGCCGGTCACCCGGCGCTTCTGGTAGAAGGTGCCGAGCGTCACCGCCAGCATCGCCGCGACGTTGACGCCGATCGGGACTGCGACCTGCGCCAGCGCCTCCGGCGTCAGGCCGAGGAGCTTGGGCGAGACGACGATGGCGATGCCGACGAAGCCGACGAGGAAGCCGGCCGCACGCTTCACCCCGATCTTCTCCCCGGCGAGCATCGGCGCGAGCGACGCCGTCATCAGCGGCTGCAGCGCGGCGATCACCGCCGACAGCCCCGCCGGCACGCCGTGGGCGATCGCCCACCACACGCCGCCGAGATAGAGCGCGTGGATCAGCACGCCCGAACCCATGGCATGGAGGATCGCCCGCGGCTCGCGCGGATAGGGCGCCCGCATCGCCACGGTGATCGGCACCAGCACGGCGATGGCGGCGACGAAGCGGACGACGAGGAAGGTCAGGGGATCGCCGTCCATCGCGGCGTATTTCCCCATGATCCAACCGGTCGACCAGATGGCGACGAAGAGCAGCGGCGCCGCCGTCAGCAGCGCGGAACGGCGCGCCATCAGTCCCTCCCCGGCGGTCGCGTATCCTTGTTTGGCCGGCAGGGTCGCATGCGCCCGCCCACGGCGGAACCCCGTTCCGCGATTTGTTCGCAAGGATCGGAACGGCGTGCCGGCGCCCTCAGGCGCGCGGATGGGTCTTGACCCAGACGTCGAGCAGCCGGGCGGCGTCGACCTCGGTGTAGATCTGCGTCGTCGACAGCGAGGCGTGGCCGAGCAGTTCCTGGATGGTGCGCAGATCGCCACCGGCCCCGAGCAGATGGGTGGCGAAGGCATGGCGCAGGGCATGCGGCGTGGCGCTGTCGTCGAGACCGAGGACGCCGCGCATCCGCTCCATCGCGAGCTGGATGATCCGTGGCGACAGCGGCCCGCCCTTCACCCCGCGGAACAGCGGTTCGTCGGGGGGAAGATGCAACGGGCAGAGCCGCAGATAGTCGTCGATTCTGGCCACGACCGCCGGCAGCACCGGGACGATCCGCGTCTTGCCGCCCTTGCCGGTGATCCGGAGCGCCCGCGTTTCGGCCGTCGGCGCCTCGGCCCGCGTCAGCCCCAGCGCCTCGGAGATGCGCAGGCCGCAGCCGTAGAGCAGCGCGAAGACCGCCGCGTCGCGCGCCGCCACCCAGGGCTCCTCGGCGAGGCTCTCGCCGGCGTCGGCAAGCCGGAGCCCAGCCGAGGCCGTCACCGGATGCGGCAGCGATCGACCGGCCTTCGGCGCACGGACCGCGCGATAGGGCGCCGCATTGAGCCCCTCGCGGCGCTCGAGGAAGCGGGCGAGCGAGCGGATGCCGGCGAGATTGCGCCCGAGCGTCCGCGCCCCGGCCTTGGCGCCGGTGCGGCGGCGGGCGAGGAAGGCACGCAGGTCGGCGGGGCGGAGTTCGGAGAGCGCTGCGATGGTCGGCGGCGACCCGCGATGCTCGGTCAGGAACCGCAGGAACTGCTCGACGTCGCGCTCGTAGGCCTCGACCGTCTCGGGCGAGGCCCGCCGTTCGGCCGCGAGATGCCGACGCCACCGCTCCAGCGCCGCGACGAGGTCGGGGGCGGCCAGGATCAGGATCTCGGGCGGACGGGCGGGCGCGTTCATCGGGGCTCCGGGGTGTGGCCGCGATGATCGCGCCGGCGTGGTTAAGGAAGCATGGCGGGGCGGCGCGTGGTGGTCGAGTGCGCGATGCTTCGAGACGGGCTGCCATCGGCAGCCCTCCTCAGCATGAGGCGTTTTTCATATTCGACACAAATACATGGGCCTCATGCTGAGGAGGGCGCCCGTGGGCGCCCGTCTCGAAGCATCGCGCACCACCCCTGTCGCAAACCCGATCGTGCGCCGCTCGTCCGCCAGCAACGCCGAAGCCCAACCGGCCGGACTCGCCCCCGCCCCCGCCCCCGCCTATCTTCCCCGGACCACCCGAGCTCCGATTCGCATGGCCTCACCCGTCGACGACCTCTTTGCCGGTTCCGATCCGCGCCCCGTCCCGACGGGTCCGCGCGTCGTGCCCGTGGTCGTGCCGGTCGCCCTCGACGTCGCCTATTCCTATCGGGTGCCGCGCGATCTCGACGTCGTCCCCGGCTCGATCGTCGAGGTGCCGCTCGGCCCCCGCAAGGTGCTCGGCGTCGTCTGGGACGAGGAGCCGGGCTCCGGCCTGCGCGCCGGCGACAATCGCCTCCGGGAGATCGAACGCACCTTCGACTGCCCGCCCGTCTCGACCGGCCTGCGCCGCTTCGTCGAGCGCCTCTCCCGCTACTATCTGATGCCGCGCGGCATGGTCCTGCGCATGGTTCTGCGCGCGCCGGAAGCCCTCGAGCCCGAGGCGCCGATCCGCGGCGTCCGCCTCGCAGGCCCGCGCCCCGAGCGCATGACGGCGGCCCGTGCCCGCGTCCTCGCCGTGCTCGAAGACGACTTCGCCTGGTCGCGCACCGGGCTCGCGGCCTCGGCCGGTGTCTCGGCCTCGGTGGTCGACGGGCTGATCGCCCAAGGAACCCTCGAAGAGGTCTGGCTGCCGCCCGGCCGCGCCCCCGCCGAACCCGATCCCGACCACGCCGGCAAGGCGCTCGGCGCCGACCAGAAGGCGGCGGCGGAAGAGCTGGTCGAAGGCGTGGTGGAAGGGCATTTCCGCGTCGATCTCCTCGACGGCGTCACCGGCTCGGGCAAGACCGAGGTCTATTTCGAGGCCGTCGCCGAGGTCGCACGTCGTGGCCGTCAGGCGCTGGTGCTGCTGCCCGAGATCGCGCTGACGGCGGAATTCCTCGACCGCTTCGCCGAGCGCTTCGGCGTCCGCCCGGCCGAATGGCATTCGGAAGTCCCGCCCAAGACCCGCGCCCGGGTCTGGCGCGGGGTCGCGACCGGCGAGGTCCGCGTCGTCGTCGGCGCCCGCTCATCGCTCTTCCTGCCCTTCGCCGACCTCGGCCTGATCGTCGTCGACGAGGAACACGACGGCGCCTACAAGCAGGAGGACGGCGTCGTCTACAACGCCCGCGACATGGCGGTGCTCAGGGGCCGCATCGACGACTTCCCCGTCATTCTCGCCTCCGCCACGCCGTCGCTCGAGACCTGGGTCAACGCCGAGCAGGGCCGCTATCGTCGCCATGTCCTGCCGACCCGCGCCGGCGCCGGCCGCCTGCCGGAGATCCGCACCCTCGATCTGCGTGTCCACCGCCCCGAAGCCGGCCGCTTCCTCGCCGCCCCCCTGGTCTCGGCGATCCGCGACACGATCGCCGGCGGGCGACAGGCCCTGCTCTTCCTCAACCGCCGCGGCTACGCGCCGCTGACGCTCTGCCGGTCCTGCGGTCACCGCTTCGAATGCCCGAACTGTTCGGCCTGGCTGGTCGAGCACCGCTTTCGCGGCCAGCTGATGTGCCACCACTGCGGCCATTCGGTGCGCCGGCCCGACGCCTGTCCCGACTGCGGCGAGGTCGACGGGCTCGTCGCCGTCGGCCCCGGCATCGAACGCATCGCCGAGGAAGTGGCGGTGCTCTTTCCCGACGTCCGCCGTCTCGTTCTTTCGTCCGACATGCCGGGTGGCAACCTGCGCATGAAGGCCGAACTCGCCGCCTTCGCCGAAGGTGCCGCCGATCTGGTGGTCGGCACCCAGATTCTCGCCAAGGGCCACAACTTCCCCCTGCTCGATCTGGTCGGCGTGGTCGATGCCGACCTCGGCCTCGCCCACGGCGATCTCCGCGCCGCGGAGAAGACCTTCCAGCTCGTCCAGCAGGTGACCGGCCGCGCCGGCCGCATGAGCGGCGGGGCACGCGCCTTCCTCCAGACCCGCGCGCCCGACCACCCGGTGCTCAGGGCGATCGTCTCGGGCGACCGCGACGGCTTCTACGAGCGCGAAAGCGAGGAACGCCGCCGCGCCGGCATGCCGCCCTACGGCCGCCTCGCCGGCATCGTCGTCTCGGCCGAGGCGCGAGAACCGGCCTTCGCCCATGCCCGTGCCATGGCCGCCTGCGCCCCCCGGGACGGCGACGCGATGGTCCTCGGACCGGCGGAAGCCCCGATCGCCGTGGTGCGCGGCCGCCATCGTTTCCGCCTGCTGATGCGCACCGATCGGGCGACCGACATCCAGGCGAAGCTGCGCGAATGGATGGCGCGCTGTCCTCCCGTCCGCGGCGACCTGCGCGTGCAGATCGACGTCGACCCGCAGAGCTTCCTCTGAGCCGCGGGTGGAAAGCGCGCTCGCAGGGGCACGACGAGCGCCCCGGTAGCCGTCTTAGACTTTCGGAAAAGCCGCCGGTCGCCTTGTTGCGCAGGCCGGTTCGCTATGCTAGGACACCCCCGTCTTCGAAGGAAAAGTGCTTACAAGGCCTTGTCCGATCGAAATAATCCAAGGATTTCAAGGGCGTCCGGAGCGACATTCGCGTCGAACGCCCGAATTGGCGTGGGGGTTCCAGACCGGTGGCAGAGACGACTTCGATCGTATCCGGCGTGGCTCGGCGCTATGCGAGCGCGCTCTTCGAAGTGGCCCTGGAAGGCGGCGCGATCGACGCCGTCGGCAAGGATCTCGAGACCTTCGGCGCCGCGCTCGCCGAAAGCGACGATCTCCGCCGCCTGGTGGGCTCCCCGGTCTTCTCCGCCGAGGAACAGAGCCGCGCGATCGGCGCGGTGCTCGCCAAGCTCGGCATCGGCGGCTTCGCCGCCAACTTCATCGGCCTGGCGGCGCGCAACCGCCGGCTGTTCGTCCTTCCCGGCATGATCGAGGCGTATCGCCAGCTGGTCGCGGCTCACCGCGGCGAGCAGGTGGCCGAAGTCACGTCGGCTCAGGCTCTCAACGAGGACCAGATCGCCTCGCTCAAGTCGGCCCTCTCGGGTGTCGGCGACAGCAAGGAAATCCGGATCGTCCCGAAGGTGGATCCCTCGATCATCGGCGGCCTCATCGTCAAGGTGGGCTCCCGCATGATCGACACCTCGCTCAAGACGAAACTCACTTCTCTCAAGGTCGCACTGAAAGAGGTCCGCTGATGGATATTCGGGCAGCGGAAATTTCCGCAATCCTCAAGGAGCAGATCAAGAACTTCGGCCAGGAAGCCGAAGTTTCGGAGGTCGGCCAGGTTCTGTCCGTCGGCGACGGCATCGCGCGTGTGCATGGCCTCGACAAGGTCCAGGCCGGCGAGATGGTCGAGTTCGCCAACGGCACCCGCGGCATGGCGCTCAACCTCGAGGTCGACAACGTCGGCATCGTCATCTTCGGCTCCGACCGTGAGATCAAGGAAGGCGACGTCGTCAAGCGCACGGGTTCCATCGTGGACGTGCCGGTCGGCAAGGCCCTTCTCGGCCGCGTCGTCGACGCCCTCGGCAACCCGATCGACGGCAAGGGCCCGATCGACACCACCGAGCGTCGCCGCGTCGACGTCAAGGCGCCGGGCATCATCCCGCGCAAGTCGGTGCACGAGCCGATGTCGACCGGCCTCAAGGCCGTCGACGCGCTGATCCCGATCGGCCGCGGCCAGCGCGAGCTGATCATCGGCGACCGTCAGACCGGCAAGACCGCGATCGCGCTCGACACCATCCTGAACCAGAAGCCGATCAACGCCACGGGCGACGAGAGCCAGAAGCTCTACTGCGTCTACGTCGCGATCGGTCAGAAGCGTTCGACCGTCGCCCAGTTCGTGAAGGTCCTCGAGGAGCAGGGTGCTCTCGAGTACTCGATCGTCGTGGCCGCCACCGCCTCCGACGCCGCGCCGATGCAGTTCATCGCGCCCTTCGCCGGCTGCGCCATGGGCGAGTACTTCCGCGACAACGGCATGCACGCCGTCATCATCTACGACGACCTTTCCAAGCAGGCCGTCGCCTACCGTCAGATGTCGCTCCTCCTGCGCCGTCCGCCGGGCCGCGAAGCCTATCCGGGCGACGTGTTCTATCTGCATTCCCGCCTGCTCGAGCGCGCGGCGAAGCTGAACAAGGACAATGGTCTCGGCTCGCTCACCGCTCTGCCGGTGATCGAGACCCAGGCGAACGACGTGTCCGCCTACATCCCGACCAACGTGATCTCGATCACCGACGGTCAGATCTTCCTCGAGACCGATCTGTTCTACCAGGGCATCCGCCCGGCGGTGAACGTCGGCCTCTCGGTCTCCCGCGTCGGTTCGTCGGCGCAGGTCAAGGCGATGAAGCAGGTCGCCGGCAAGATCAAGGGCGAGCTCGCGCAGTACCGCGAAATGGCGGCCTTCGCGCAGTTCGGCTCCGACCTCGACGCCGTGACCCAGCGTCTGCTCAATCGTGGCGCTCGCCTCACCGAGCTCCTCAAGCAGCCGCAGTTCTCGCCGCTCAAGACCGAAGAGCAGGTCTGCGTGATCTACGCCGGCATCAACGGCTACCTGGACGCGATCCCGGTCGCCTCCGTCGGCGCCTACGAGCAGGGCCTCCTGCGTCACCTTCGCTCCGAGCATGCCGCGCTTCTCGACGGCATCCGCGAGAAGAAGGAACTGACGGCCGAACTCGGCGCTTCGCTGAAGTCCGTCGTCGAGGCCTACACCAAGTCCTTCGCCTGATCGGCGGAACGACCTGGAAACCCGTCGGCCTACGGGGCGCGCACGACATGTGCGCCCCGGGTCGACGACGAGAGAGCCGGGCGTGCCCGGTTCCCACGCTCGAGGATAGGACGGCCCGATGCCGAGCTTGAAGGATCTCAGAAATCGCATCGCCTCGGTCAAGGCGACGCAGAAGATCACGAAGGCCATGCAGATGGTGGCTGCGGCGAAGCTGCGGCGTGCCCAGCAGGCGGCCGAATCCGCGCGGCCCTTCGCCGAACGGATGACCGGCGTGCTCGCCAATCTGGCCGGCGCCTTCGACGGTCGCCCCGATGCCCCGGCGCTGCTGGCCGGCACCGGTCGCGACGACGTGCAGCTGCTCGTGGTGTGCACCGCCGAGCGCGGCCTGTGCGGCGCCTTCAACTCGTCGATCGCCCGTCTGGCGCGCGACACCGCCAATCGCCTGATCGGCGAGGGCAAGACGGTCAAGATCCTCTGCGTCGGCCGCAAGGGCGCCGATGCCCTGCGCCGCACCTTCGCCGACAAGATCGTCGAGGTGATCGAGTTCAAGGGCGTCAAGCAGCTCGGTTACGACCATGCCGACGGCGTCGGCAAGAAGGTCCTGGCGATGTACGAGGCGGGCGAATTCGACGTCGCCACCCTGTTCTATTCGCGCTTCAAGTCGGTGATCCAGCAGATCCCGACCGCCCAGCAGCTGGTTCCGGCCGAGATCTCGGCCGAGGCGAAGCAGGCGGCGACGGGCGCGGTCTACGAATGCGAGCCGAGCGAGGAGGAGATCCTGGCGGAGCTCCTGCCGCGCAACGTCTCGACGCAGATCTTCCGGGCGCTGCTCGAGAACGCCGCGTCGGAACAGGGCTCGCGCATGTCGGCCATGGACAACGCGACGCGCAACGCCGGTGAAATGATCAAGAAGCTGACGACGACCTACAACCGGTCGCGTCAGGCCATGATCACCAAGGAACTCATCGAAATCATCTCGGGCGCCGAAGCGGTCTGAGCACTTATTCAGAGGACAAAACGATGGCTGACAACAAGATCGGTCGTATTCGTCAGGTGATGGGTGCCGTCATCGACGTTCAGTTCGACGACCACCTTCCGGCGATCCTGAACGCGCTCGAGACCACCAACAACGGTTCCCGTCTGGTGCTCGAAGTCGCGCAGCATCTGGGCGAGAACACCGTCCGCACGATCGCCATGGACTCGTCCGAGGGCCTCGCCCGCGGCCAGGAAGTGGTCGACACCGGCCTGCCGATCGCCGTTCCGGTCGGCGAGGGCACGCTGGGCCGCATCATAAACGTCATCGGCGAGCCGGTCGACGAGCTCGGCGCGGTCGACGCCGTCGAGCGTCGTCCGATCCATGCGCCCGCTCCGACCTTCGCCGAACAGTCGACGGAAGCCGAGATCCTGGTCACCGGCATCAAGGTCGTCGACCTCCTGGCTCCCTACTCGAAGGGCGGCAAGATCGGCCTCTTCGGCGGCGCCGGCGTCGGCAAGACCGTTCTGATCATGGAGCTCATCAACAACGTCGCCAAGGCGCACGGCGGTTACTCCGTCTTCGCCGGCGTCGGTGAGCGCACCCGCGAGGGCAACGACCTCTATCACGAGATGATCGAGTCCCGCGTGAACGTCGACCCGAAGGAGAACAACGGTTCTGCCGCCGGTTCGAAGTGCGCCCTGGTCTACGGCCAGATGAACGAGCCCCCGGGCGCCCGCGCCCGCGTCGCGCTCACCGGTCTGACCGTCGCCGAGTACTTCCGCGACCAGGGTCAGGACGTGCTGTTCTTCGTCGACAACATCTTCCGCTTCACCCAGGCGGGTTCGGAAGTGTCGGCGCTGCTCGGCCGTATCCCGTCGGCGGTGGGCTATCAGCCGACGCTCGCCACCGAGATGGGCGCCCTGCAGGAGCGCATCACCACCACCAACACCGGTTCGATCACCTCGGTGCAGGCCATCTACGTGCCCGCCGACGACCTGACCGACCCGGCGCCGGCCGCCTCCTTCGCCCATCTGGACGCCACGACCGTTCTGTCGCGTTCGATCGCCGAAAAGGGCATCTACCCGGCGGTGGATCCGCTCGACTCGACCTCGCGCATCCTGTCGCCGCTGGTCATCGGCGAGGAGCATTACGGCGTCGCCCGTAAGGTCCAGGCGATCCTCCAGCGCTACAAGGCGCTGCAGGACATCATCGCGATCCTGGGCATGGACGAGCTGTCGGAAGAGGACAAGATCTCGGTCGCCCGCGCCCGCAAGATCGAGCGCTTCCTGTCGCAGCCCTTCCACGTCGCCGAAGTCTTCACCGGTTCGCCGGGCAAGCTCGTCGACCTGAAGGACACCATCCGCGGCTTCAAGGGTCTGTGCGACGGCGACTACGATCACCTCCCGGAGGCCGCCTTCTACATGGTCGGCACCATCGAAGAGGCGATCGAGAAGGCCAAGAAGCTCGCCGCCGAGGCGGCCTGATCGAAGACCGGTTCGGCCGGGCTCGCGCCCGGCCGCCACTCCGATGAAGAACGGGCCCCGCGCGCGGGGCCGTGACACGAGGCGAACATGGCCGAACCCTTCAAGTTCGAACTGGTCTCTCCGGCGCGTCTGGTCCTCTCCGAGGACGTCGCGCAGGTGATGGTCCCCGGCGCCGACGGCGACTTCACCATGCTGAAGGGCCATTCGCCGTTCATGACCACCCTGCGTCCGGGCGTCGTCGAATCGACCTCGCCGGCGGGCAAGGTCACCCGGATCTTCGTGCGCGGCGGCTTCGCCGACGCCTCGCCGGCCGGTCTCACCATCCTCGCCGAGCAGGCGATCGCGGTGGAAGACCTCAAGGCCGACGTGATCGCCAAGGAGATCAAGGACGCCGAGGAAGACCTCGCCGACGCCAAGTCGCCCGAGGCCAAGCGTGTCGCGCAGCAGAAGCTCGACCAGCTCAAGGCGGTTCTCTCCGCCGCGCCGACCGCCCACTGAGGCGTCCCGCCGATCTCGGCGAATCGAACAGCAAAGAGGCCCCGATCGCCGATCGGGGCCTCTTTCGTTTCATGATTCCGTCGTCGGGGAGAAGCGCTCGTCCCTCAGCCGAGCGCGATGTCGGGGCGGACCGCGGCGATCGCCGCGGCCGAACGACGCATCGCCTCCTCGCTGGCGAAGTCGCCGATCTCGATCGCCGAGCCGTCGCGGGCGTCGATCAGGAAGAGATGCCACAGGCTGCCGCCGATCACGTCCTCGCGCAGCGCGCCGAGCGTGCCGCAGTCCTCGTAGGAGAGATGCCGGCTGATGCCGGTGCCGAAGCGGGTGCGCAGCTCCTCGACCACGCTCGCCGAGGCGCCGTGGAAGGAGACCACCCGCTCGATGCCCGACAGCGCCGCCGTGACGCCGGCCGAGCCGAGCGCGATCGACAGACCGCAGCCGAACCAGACGAAGGCGTCGGGGAAGAGATCGAGACCCGGCCGCGCCAGCACGATCACCGACACCGCGGCGGTCAGCAGTGCGCCCGACAGCGTGCCGACGGCCCCGCGCCAGGCGCCGTCGACCGGCTGCGCGAAGCCGATGGATCCCTTGTCCTGCATGACCGTCGTATGCGCCTCGACCATGGCCTTCCCCCGTCGCGTGGTGTTCGGAGGGAAGTGTCGTCGAACATGGTCAACGAAGGCTTAAGCGCTCGCCGCGTAGGGCGCGAAGGCTTCCGCGACGCGGTCGTAGACCGGCTTCTTGAAGGGGATGATCAGGCTCGGCAGATTGGCCAGCGGCTCCCAGCGCCATTCGGCGAACTCGCGCTCGCCGGCCGGCGGGTTGGCGATGTCGATCTCGGTCTCGTCGCCGTCGAAGCGGAAGGCGAACCACTTCTGGGTCTGGCCGCGCCACTTGAAGCGCCAGCGCTCGCCGACGACGGAACGCGGAATGTCGTAGGTGTACCAGTCGGGTGCCTCGGCGATCAGCGTGGCGGAGCGCACGTTGGTCTCCTCCCACAGCTCGCGCTTGGCCGCCTCGAACGGGTCCTCGCCCGGATCGATGCCGCCCTGCGGCATCTGCCACTCGTGACCGGGGGCGACGTGCTCGACCAGCCCCTCGTTGGCGCGCCGGCCGATCCAGACGAGACCGACGCGGTTGATCAGGCAGATACCGACGCAGGGACGATAGGGAAGGCTCTCGAAGTCGGTCACGTCACGGCTCCCGGATTGTTGCGCCGAGGAGACTTAGCCCATCCCTCGTGCCTCGTCACCGCCCGCGCCGGCGCTTCTTCCTTGAAATGGCGGGCCGCACGGTTCAATGTCGAACGGCCGGGTGGTTCATCCGGTCGGTTCATGGCAACTCGGAGTGAATGAGAGTCCGTTCTCGATACCCCAGCGCTGCCCCGAGCCGCACTCGAGAGGAGGTCACTCACCTGCCTGCCCAACAGACCCGCGAAGCCCTGGCCGCTTCGATCCCGATGGCCGCGAAGACCGCTGCCGACCGTTCCTGGCCCAGCGCCGAGGTGATCGCCGAAGCGGCGAAGAAGAGCCTCGACGACAGCAAGGCCGAAGACATCGTCGTCCTCGACATCGCCGAGAAGTCCTCGCTCGCCGACCGTATGGTCGTCGCGTCGGGCCGCTCGCATCGTCACGTCGGCGCCATCGCCGACCGTCTCATCGAAGATCTCGAGAAGATCGGCGTCGAGAACCTGCGCGTCGAAGGCCTGCCCCACTGCGACTGGGTGCTGGTCGACGCCGGCGACGTGCTGATCAACCTCTTCCGTCCCGAGGTGCGCGGTTTCTACGCCCTCGAGAAGATGTGGTCGGCCGACGCGCCCGCGCCGCGTCGCTGATCCGGAGGGGGTCCCCTTGCGCGTGACCATCGCGGCGGTCGGCCGGATGAAGGCCGGCCCCGAGCGGGATCTGCTCGACCGCTATCTCGACCGCGCCGGCAAACAGGGCCGGCCGCTCGGCATCACGCGCGTCGAGGTCCGCGAGATCGGCGAATCGCGGGCCGCCCGCCCCGACGACCGCAAGGCCGAGGAGGCCGCCCTCCTCCTCGAACCGCTCGCCGACGACGCCTTCGTCGTCGTCCTCGACGAGACCGGAACGACCATGACGTCGGAAGCCTTCGCCGACCTCGTCGCCGCGCGCCTGCGCGACGGCCGCGATCTCGCCGTGCTGATCGGCGGACCCGACGGCCACGGTCCCGCCGCCCGCGGCCGCGCCGATCTGAAGCTCGCCTTCGGCGCCATGACCTGGCCGCACCAGATCGTCCGCATCCTCGCGGCCGAACAGATCTACCGCGCCGCCACCATCCTCGCCGGCCACCCCTATCACCGCGCCTGAGCTGCCGCGGGAACGGCACGCTCGACCACACGAAGGCGTTGCGGCCCTCCCGCCGAGAGACGACCATCGGCGAGACGCGAATCGCCGCGAAAGCCCGAGATCGATGCGCCAGACCGCCGCCCCTTCAGCGCCTCGCGACGCCCGCCGCCTCCGCGCGGCGGCGCTGGCGCTGCTCGTGGCGACGGGAGCGGCGCTCTTCGCCGGCCCGGCCGACGCTCAGCCCGACGCACCACCCACCCCGGCATCGGTCGCGTCCGATCCCGACCGTCGCGCCGCCCTGCGCACCGAACTCGACGCCGTGCTGCACGACATCGCGCTGGGCAAGGAGCGCCAGGCCGCCATCCTCGCCGAGATCGAGACGCTGGCCCGCGATCGCGGGCGCCTCGCCCAGGAACTCGTCCGCCTCGCCGACCGACTGCGCGAGGCCGAAGGCCGGCTCGCGGTGACGGAAAGGCGCATCGGCGATCTCGAGCGAGACCTCGGCCGCGCCCGCAAGGCCTTCGAGGGACGCCGCGCCGTGCTCGCCGACGTGCTCGCCGCCCTCCAGCGGATGAGCCGCAAGCCGCCACCGGCGATCGTCGTGCGGCCTTCCGACGCGCTCGCCGCCGTCCGTTCCGCCATCCTCGTCGGCGCCGTCCTGCCGGAACTGCGCGATCAGGCCGACGCGCTCCTCGCCGACCTTCAGGCGATCGAGGGGCTGGAGAAGAGCGCCGCCACCGAGCGCGACCGCTTCCGCGCCGAGGGCGAGGATCTCGTCGCCGAACGCCGCCGCGTCGAACTTCTGGTCGCCGAGCGCCGCAAGGCCGAGGCCGAGCGCGAGGCGGGCCTCGACGCGGAGCGCAGAAAGATCGAGGAACTCGCCGCCAAGGCCGGATCGCTCAAGGATCTCGTCGCCACGCTCGATGCCGCGCAGGCGAAGCCGAAGCCCGGCGACCGCGCCGCCGGCGCCGATCTCGGCGAGGCGCGCGGCCGTCTGCCGCTGCCGATCGTCGGCGAGACGGTCCTGCGTTTCGGCGAGACCGACACCGCCGGCATGGCCGCCAAGGGCATTTCGATCGCGGCGCGGGCGGGCACCGCGGTCACGTCTCCGTGTGACGGCACCGTTCTCTTCGCCGGCACCTTCCGATCCTACGGCAAACTCTTGATCATCAACGGCGGCGGCGGGTATCATGTCGTTCTTGCCGGAATGGAACGGATCGACGTGGAGATCGGGCAAACCGTGCTGGCCGGCGAACCGGTCGGACTGATGGGCGCCCGCCCTCAGATGGTGACGGGCGCCGGGTCTGCCACGGAAAAGCCGATCCTCTATGTCGAATTCAGAAAAGACGGTACGTCCATAGACCCCTCGCCCTGGTGGGCTCGGGCGCGTGACGAAAAGGTTCGCGGATGATGCGCAAAGTTTCGCTGGTGATGCTCGGTGTCCTGCTCGGATCCGCCTCGATGCTCGGGTTCGGCGAGGTCCGGCGGTTCCTGGCGGGCGACGCCGTCGCCGCCGCCTCGGCCGACACCTATCGGCAGCTCAATCTCTTCGGCGACGTGTTCGAGCGCATCCGCTCGGACTACGTCGAGCAGCCCGACGATTCGAAGCTGGTGGAGAGCGCCATCAACGGCATGCTCACCTCGCTCGATCCGCACTCGAGCTACATGTCGGCGAAGTCCTTCAAGGACATGCAGGTGCAGACCCGCGGCGAGTTCGGCGGCCTCGGCATCGAGGTGACGATGGAGGACGGCCTGGTCAAGGTCGTCGCGCCGATCGACGAGACCCCGGCGGCGCGCGCCGGCGTGCGCGCCGGCGACATCATCACCCAGCTCGACGGCGACGAGGTCAAGGGCCTCAGCCTCAACCAGGCGGTCGACAAGATGCGCGGCCCGGTCAACGCGCCGATCGTGCTGACGATCAAGCGCGAGGGCGTCGCCGAGCCGCTGCAGATCAAGATCGTCCGCGACACCATCCGCATCAAGTCGGTGCGCTCGCGCGAAGAGGGCGGCGACGTCGGCTATCTGCGCATCACGCAGTTCAACGAACAGACCTTCGACGGCCTCAAGGACTCGATCGACAGGATCAAGAAGGACATCCCGTCCGACAAGCTGAAGGGCTACGTCCTCGATCTGCGCAACAACCCCGGCGGCCTGCTCGATCAGGCGATTTCGGTCTCCGACGCCTTCCTCGAGAAGGGCGAGATCGTCTCCACCCGCGGCCGCAACGCCGAGGAGAGCCAGCGCTACAACGCCCGTGGCGGCGATCTGACCGACCACAAGCCGGTCGTGATCCTGGTCAACGGCGGTTCGGCCTCGGCCTCCGAGATCGTCGCCGGCGCCCTGCAGGACCACAAGCGGGCGACCGTCGTCGGCACCCGCTCCTTCGGCAAGGGTTCGGTCCAGACCATCATCCCGCTCGGCCAGAACGGCGCCATCCGCCTGACGACCGCGCGCTACTACACGCCGTCGGGTCGTTCGATCCAGGCCAAGGGCATCGAGCCGGACATCGAGATCCTGCAGGACACGCCCGAGGATCTGAAGGGCAAGGACGACACCAAGGGCGAGGCGAGCCTCAAGGGCCACCTCAAGAACCCGAACGACGGCACCGCCACCGACGAGAAGACCGGTTCGCAGGCCTACGTGCCGCCGGAAGCCAAGGACGACAAGGCGCTGAACTACGCCTACGACCTGCTGCGCGGCATCAAGGTCAACGCCGCCTTCCCGCCGAACCCCAAGGCCGCCGTGCCGAATTGATCGGACGTGACGTCTCGGGCAGGGCCGCCGAATATGTGTTCGGCGGCCCTGCTGATTCGCGGGGCCCCCTGCGATCCGGCATGCGGCGCTCGGGATCGTCGACGAGGCACTGGAAACCTGGGAGAGAGCGGCCATGGCCGGCGATCTCGACGCCCCTCTCGGACTGACGAGGCCGCGTCCCTTCTGGACGCGCATCCCCTTCGGGGCGGCCGGGCTCGGCATCATCGGGCTGGTCGCCGCCTCGCTCGGCGTCTGGGCGGTCTTCGTGCGCGACCCGCGCGGCGGCGAGCCGCAGGCCGTGGTCAAGCTCGACCGGTCCAAGACCGGCATCGCCAAGAACGACGTCGCCGTCGCCGACGGAAGGCCCGAAGCCCCCGACGCCGCCAAACCGGGCGAACCGGCGGTGAGCGAACTCGCCCCCGCGACCGACAAGGGCCTCGTCCCCGTGCCGCCGCGCCGCGTGCCCGAGGCGACCGAGGGCCAGCCGCTGTCGACCCAACCGATCGCCCGCGTCTCGGAGAAGACCCGCTGGGGTGTCCTGCCCCGCATCGCCACCGACGGCACCCGCCCGCTCGACGTCTATGCCCGCCCCGCCCCGAAACGGCCCCAGGCGACACCACGCATCGCCCTGGTGGTCGGCGGCCTCGGCATTTCGCAGACCTCGACGCAGGAGGCCCTGCGCGTGCTCGGTCCCGACGTCACGCTCGCCTTCGCCCCCTACGGCGCCAGCCTCGAGCGCTGGATGCAGAAGGCCCGCGGCGACGGCCACGAGCTGCTGCTGCAGATCCCGATGGAGCCCTTCGACTATCCCGACAACGATCCCGGCCCGCAGACGCTGATCGCCTCTTCCCCAACAGAGGCCAACACGGATCGGCTGATGACGCTGCTCGGGCGGCTGACCAACTACGTCGGCGTCGTCAACTACATGGGCGCCCGCTACACCGCCGACCCGACCGCGCTCGGCGCGACGCTCGCCGAGCTGACCGGTCGTGGCCTGATGTATCTCGACGACGGCTCGTCGTCGCGCTCGCTCGCCGAGCCCGTCGCCCGCACCGCCCGCACGCCCTTCGTCAAGACCGACGTGGTGATCGACGAAGTCGCCCGCGACGACGCCATCCGCGCCCGGCTGACCCAACTCGAACAGATCGCCCGCACCAAGGGTGTGGCCATCGGCACGGCCTCCGCCCTGCCGATCTCGCTGCGCAATCTCGAGGGCTGGACCAAGTCGTTGGAGAGCCGCGGTCTGGTGCTGGTGCCGGTGTCCTCGCTCGCCGGCGGGGCGAACTGAGGCTCAGACCCCGACGCCGCGGCGCCTGAGATCGGTCGAGGACAGCGCGTTGCGCGGTCCCTCGAGGAAGACCCAGGCCGGCGCCGGGCGGTTCGCCAGCGCCGACGCGCGACCCTCCGCGATCCGCGCCCCCGCGAGCGTCCGCGCCGCCGGCGACGACAGCACCGCCATCGTCGCCTCGGGGCGGTCGACGATCGCCATCGGCACCGTGGACGCGATCCGCCGCCACGCCTGCCAGCGGTGGAAGCCGGCGAGATTGTCCGCCCCCATCACCCAGACGAAACGCACGCCCGGCCGCGTCGCCGCCAACCGTTCGACCGTCTTCCAGGTGTAGGGCGAACCGAAGGCCGCCTCGAAACCGGTGACGACGATGCGCGGATCGTCCACCAGCCGCCGCGCCGCCGCGATTCGCGCCGCGAGCGTCGGCAGGCCGGCCTTCTCCTTCAGCGGATTGCCGGGCGTCACCAGAACCCACAGCCGATCGAGGCGAAGGCGGCGCAGCGCCGTCTCGGCGACGTGGACGTGCCCCCCGTGCGGCGGGTTGAACGACCCGCCGAAGAGGCCGATGCGCATGCCGGGAAAGGACGGCGGCACGACGAGATCGCCGCGCGCCGGAGCGCCCGCTCGATCCACCCGAGGGTCCGCCGCGCCGTCCATCACACCGGCCGCGTCTGGCCGTTGCCGCGAACGCGATAGTTGAAGGAGACGAGCTGGTCGACACCGACCGGCCCGCGCGCATGCATCTTGCCGGTGGCGATGCCGATCTCCGCGCCCATGCCGAACTCGCCGCCGTCGGCGAACTGGGTCGAGGCGTTCCACAGCAGGATCGCCGAATCGATTTCCGACAGGAACCGTTCGGCGGTCGCCGCATCGTCGGTGACGATCGCCTCGGTGTGGTGCGAGCCGTAGGTCTCGATGTGGGCGATCGCCCCGTCCACCCCGTCGACCAGAGCGACGGAGATGATCGCGTCGAGATATTCGGTCGACCAGTCCGCTTCGGTCGCGGGAACCGCATCCGGCACCAGCGCCAGCACCTCGGCCGAGGCGCGGATCTCGCAGCCCTTCGCGCGCAGGCCGGCGACGATCGGGGCGAGATGGGTCGTGGCACAGGCACGATCGACCAGCAGCGTCTCGGCCGCACCGCAGATGCCGGTACGCCGCATCTTGGCGTTGGCGACGATCGCGATCGCCATGTCGAGATCGGCCGCCCTGTCGACGTAGACGTGGCAGATGCCTTCCAGATGCGAGAAGACCGGCACCCGGGCCTCCGTCTGGACGCGCGCGACGAGGCTCTTGCCGCCGCGCGGCACGATCACGTCGATCGCGCCCGAAAGGCCGGTGAGCATCGCCCCGACCGCGGCACGGTCGGGCGTCGGCACCAGCTGCACCGCATCTTGCGGCAGGCCCGCCGAAGCGAGGCCGCGCCGCAGCGCCGCCACGATGACGCTCGACGAGCGCAGCGCGTCGGAGCCGCCGCGCAGGATCGCCGCATTGCCGGCCTTGAGGCACAGCGCGCCGGCATCCGCCGTCACGTTGGGACGGCTCTCGTAGATGATGCCGATGACGCCGAGCGGCGTCGCCACCCGCTCGATCTTCAGCCCGTTCGGCCGCTCCCAGGCGGAGAGCACCCGGCCGACCGGATCGGGCAGGGCCGCGATGTCCTCGAGGCCCTGGGCCATCGCCTCGATGCGGGCGGGGTTCAGGATCAGCCGGTCGACGAAGGAGCCGGAGAGGCCCTTGGCGCGACCTTCCGTCACGTCCTTGTCGTTTTCGGCGATGATCTCGGCCGTCGCCTCGCGGATCTCGGCCGCCATCGCACGAAGGGCCGCGTCCTTGGCGGCGGTCGGCGCCAGGGCGAGACCGCGGGCCGCGGCGCGCGCCCGCCGGCCGATCTCTTTCATCAGCGCATCGACGTCGTTCACGTCCGCCATCACTCGCCCCTCATCACCAGATGGTCGCGGTGGATCATCTCCGTCCGCCCGGTATAGCCGAGAATGTCTTCCACTTCATGGGATTTGCGGCCGAGGATGGCCTCGGCGTCGGCCGCGTCGAAGGCGACGAGACCGCGGCCCAGCTCCTCGCCGGTCGGCCCGACCACCCGCACGGTGTCGCCGCGGGCGAAGGCGCCCTCGACCCGCGTGCAGCCGGCCGGCAGCAGGCTCTTGCCCGAACGCAGTGCCCGCACCGCGCCCGCATCGATCACGATCGTGCCGTGATCGTCGAGCGACCCGGCGATCCACTTCTTGCGCGCCGTCACCGGATCGGCCGAGGGCTCGAACCAGGTGGCGCGTTCGCCGGCAGTGATCGCCGAGAGCGGGCTCATCCGCTTGCCCAGCGTGATGACCATGGCGGTGCCGCCGTCGGTGGCGATCTTGCCGGCGTCGATCTTGGTCTTCATGCCGCCGCGCGACAGTTCCGAGCCCGCGCCGCCGGCCATCGCCTCGATCTCGGGCGTGATGCGCTCGACCACCGGAATGTGCGCGGCGCTCGGGTCCTGCGCCGGCGGGGCGGTGTAGAGCCCGTCGATGTCGGAGAGCAGCACCAGACAGTCGGCGCCGACCATGGTGGCGACGCGCGCCGCCAGCCGGTCGTTGTCGCCGTAGCGGATCTCGGTGGTCGCCACCGTGTCGTTCTCGTTGATGATCGGCACGGCATGCGCCTCGAGCAGGGTCCCGAGCGTCGCGCGCGCATTGAGATAGCGTCGGCGGTCCTCGGTGTCGTCGAGGGTGAGCAGGATCTGCGCCGCGATGAAGCCGTGGCCGCCGAGGATCTCGGAATAGGCCCGCGCCAGTGCGATCTGGCCGACGGAGGCCGCCGCCTGGCTCTGTTCCAGCGCCAGGGGTCGCCGCGGCAGGCCGAGCCGCCCGCGCCCGAGCGCGATGGCGCCGGAGGAGACGAGCAGCACTTCGCAGCCGGCCTTCATCAGCCGCGCCACGTCCGCCGCGAGGCTCTCGAGCCAGGCCCAGTGGATGTCCCCGGTCGCCTTGTCGACGAGCAGGGCGGAGCCGATCTTCACGACGATGCGGCGATAATCTTCCAGACGACGGTTCATGATGGGCAAACCCCGGAATCCACGCGCCGCTGTCGCGGCGGGATCGGCTCGCCTTAGCGACGAACCGACATGGGATCAAGCGTTTCGCCGCCTTTCGCGACGAAACGTCCGGAGCATCACGGTCGCCAGGGTTCGTCCCTGGCCGCCGGCACGTCGAGATCGGCGGCATCCGCCTGATCGATGGCGCGACGCAGCGCGCGCAGCACCTTCTCGACGTTCTCGCCGGTCGGCGCGGACAGTTCGAGCGGCACGCGGCGCGCCGCCTTCTTCAACGCGGCGGCCTTCTCGGCGCGTTCCTCGGGCGTCAGGCTGTCGACCTTCGACAGCGCGACGATCTCCGGCTTGTCGGCCAGACCGCCGCCGTAGGCCTTCAGCTCCTTGCGGATGGTCTTGTAGGCCCTGGCGACGTCGTCCTGGGTGCCGTCGACGAGATGCAGCAGCACGCGGCAACGCTCGACGTGACCGAGGAAGCGGTCGCCGAGGCCGAGACCCTCGTGGGCACCCTCGATCAGGCCGGGAATGTCGGCGAGCACGAACTCGCGCGCGTCGACGCGGACGACGCCGAGGCCGGGGTGGAGCGTGGTGAAGGGATAGTCGGCGATCTTCGGCTTCGCCGCCGTCACCGCGGCGAGGAAGGTCGACTTGCCGGCATTGGGCAGGCCGACGAGACCGGCGTCGGCGATCAGCTTCAGCCGCATCCACAGCCAGCGCTCGATGCCCTCTTCGCCGGGATTGGCGCGCCGCGGCGCCCGGTTGGTCGACGACTTGAAGCGGTCGTTGCCGAAGCCGCCGTTGCCGCCGCGCGCCAGCAGCACGCGCTCGCCCACCTCCGTCATGTCGGCGACCAGCGTCTCGCCGTCTTCCTCGAAGATCTGCGTGCCCTTGGGCACGCGCAGGACGACGTCGTCGCCCTTGGCGCCGTGGCGGTTGCGGCCCATGCCGTGCTGGCCGGTCTTGGCCTTGAAGTGCTGCTGATAGCGATAGTCGATCAGCGTGTTGAGGCCGTCGACGCATTCGGCCCAGACGTCGCCGCCGCGGCCGCCGTCGCCGCCGTCCGGTCCGCCGAACTCGATGAACTTCTCGCGGCGGAACGAGACCGACCCGCCACCGCCGTCGCCCGAGCGGATGAAGACCTTGGCCTGATCGAGAAACTTCATCGCATCACCTCGTGCCGGGGAGCGCGCCCCTGCCCGCTCCCGCTCGCGTCGGCCGGCGTCACGCTCCGACGCCGGTCTTCGCCCAATTCTTGATCGACGTCCAGATCGACCGCTCCAGACGGAAGCGATCGACCGGCACCATGCCGCGGTGGAAGAGCGACGGCCCCATGCCCTGACCGGCATACTGGAAACCGCTCTTCTCGAGCACCCGCCGCGAGGCGCCGTTGGTCACCCGCGCCGCCGCCGCGATCGCCCCCGCGTCGAGGCTCTGGAAGGCGAAGTCGCAGAGCGCCTGCACCCCTTCCGTCGCCAGACCGCGGTCCCAGAAGGGCCGGCCGATCCAGTAGCCGAGCACGAAGCGCTCGCCGTCGCGCGGCATCAGGCTCGCCGTGCCGACGAAGACCGCACCGCCCGTCTCGTCCTTCAGATAGAGACCGAGACTCCAGCGCGACGGCCCGACCTCGGCGTTGTCGATGAAGGCGAGCGCATCGTCGACCCCGTAGGGGTGCGGCAGACTGGCGAGATTCTCCGCCACGCCGGCATCGTTGGCGAGATCGGCCAGCGCCTCGGCGTCGGCACGCACCGGACGCCTGAGGATCAGCCGTTCGGTTTCGATCACGAGGCCGGGCAGGTCCCGGTCGGGCGGGGTATCGATGACACCGCTCATGGTGCGGCTCCTCCGGTTCGTGCCGCCAGGGCGGCAAGGGGGCGAAAAAGAGAAGAGGGGTAGATGGTGCCCCATCTCCCCTCTCGCCTTTCCCCCGGAACCGGGAGCCGAGATCAGCGGATCAGACGATCCACCGGGTCGATGGGACACCGGCGGATCGAAGGATCATTTCGCCGGTTACTCCGCGGCCGCTGCCGTATTCGGCATGACGGAGATGTAGATGCGACCGTTGGCTTTCGTACGGAACTGTACGCGGCCCGGAATGGTGGCAAAGATCGTGTGATCGGTGCCCATGCCGACGCCGGTGCCCGGATGCCACTTGGTACCGCGCTGACGCGCGATGATGTTGCCCGGGATCACGGCCTGATCACCGAACTTCTTGACGCCGAGGCGCTTGGACTCGGAATCGCGACCGTTGCGCGAAGAACCGCCGGCCTTCTTGTGAGCCATGATTGTGCTCCTTCATCTGCTCTCGTCCCGCACCGGACCGACCGGGGGACGCTTCGAATGGACTGACCGACCCTGGGGTCGGGCGACGGGATCAGGCGTTGATCGCGGTGATCTTCACCGTGGTCTGTTCCTGACGGTGACCTTCCTTGCGGCGCCAGCTCTTGCGGCGGCGCTTCTTGAAGATGATCACCTTCTTGGCACGGCCCTGCTCGACCACGGTGCCGGTGACGGTGGCGCCGGCCACGGTCGGGGCGCCGACCACGGTGGTCTCGCCACCGATCAGGAGAACTTCGCCGAACGTGACGGCCTCACCGGCTTCGCCGGCGACCTTCTCGATGGTGATCACGTCGTCGGCGGCGACCTTGTACTGCTTGCCGCCCGTCTTGATGACCGCGAACATGTTTACTCTCTCTCTTCTCTTTCACGCGCCCTTCGGCGCCGTGCCATGGCCGACCTTGCGGGTCGGTTCCGCCGCCGGCTCCGGGAACCGGAGCCATCCGCCGCCGACCGTGGCCGGAGGCGGTGCGACGTCGCACGGGCTTGGAAACGAACCGAACCGGTCCCGCTGCCGCTCGCCTCCTCACGGAGGGGATCGGACCGGAACCGGGGTCGTTGGAGCCTCGGGCAGCGCCGGAGCCGGTTTCCCGGCCCTTCGCGAATGCGGTGTCATAAGGGGAAAACCCGGCCTCTGTCAACGACGGAACCCGAGAAAAACCGCCCTCACCGGCGCGCCGTGTCGCCGGCGCCACGCCGCCGCCGCGCACCCGCCACGGCGACGATCGCGATCGCCGCCACCATCACCGCACCGCAGATGACGAAGGTCGCCTGCATGCCCGAGGCGATCGCCGACGGCAGGGCCCGCGCCGGATCCTCGGCGCCCGCCGCGCCGGCGAAGATCAGTCCGGCGACCGAGGCCCCGAGGATCAGCCCGACGTTGCGCGCGAGACCGAGCCAACCGGACGCCGCGCCGCGGCGATCGGCCGGCACCGCCGCCAGCACCGCGGTGTTGTTGGCGGCCTGGAACAGCTGATAGCCCGGCGTCAGCACCACGATCGCCGCGATCTGTCCTGCGACGCCGAAACGGATCGGCAGCACCGCGAGGCCGAAGGCACCGATCGCCAGCATCACCAGTCCGAGCCCCAGGATGCGCCCGGCGCCGACCGCGTCGACCGCCCGCCCCGCCGGCACGCCGCCGACGATCGAGATCATCGGCCCGACCGCCATCACCAGCCCGGCCGCCCCCTCGCCGAGACCCAGGCCACGCGCCAGGAAATAGGGGCCGACCACCAGCGTCGCCATCATCACGGCGGCGACCAGGACATTGGCCGCGAGCGACGAGAGCGGCGCGGCGAGCGTGAAGCGAGCTCGCCCCGTGACAGTCGCCGGCCGGACCGGCACGTCCTTCGGCAACCCCGAGACCAGCACCAGCGCGGCGAGTGCGATCGGTACCTGGACGACGAAGACCGCCCGCCACCCGGCCGTCGCGACCAGAAACCCGCCGAGCGACGGCCCGAGCGCCGTGCCGATCGCCGAGACGGTGCCGAGGAGACCCATCGTCCGCCCCAGCCGATCGGCGGGGGCCGCCTGCCGCGCCAGCACCAGCGACAGCGTCATGGCGAAGGCCGCGCCGACGCCCTGGACCGCCCGCGCCCCGATCAGCGCGGGAAGCGACGGCGCCAGCGCCGCCGCCCCGGCCGCCGCCGCGAAGAGACCGAGCCCGACGAGCAGCATGCGGCGGACGCCATGCCGGTCGCCGAGACGCCCGGCGATCAGTACGAAGGCCGTCATCGTCGCGAGATAGGCGACGACCACCCGCTGCACCTCGGGGAAGGTCACCGCGAAGGCCTCGGCCGTCGCCGGCAGCGCGATGTTGGCGATGCTGGTGCCGAGCGAGGCGAGCCCCGTCGCCAGCGCCGCAGCCCCCGTCTCGCGGCCGATCCATCGCCTGTTTGTCCCGTCCGTCCGTGTCTTCATCGCATTGCCCTCTTGCCGAAAACGACCTCGAAGGGCAGGCTACGAATTCAAGTCGACTTGAAGTCAAGCATGAAGATTCTCGACATCGGCGAGGTCGCCGCCGCGACCGGCATCCGCCCTTCGGCGCTGCGCTACTACGAGGAGATCGGGCTGATCGAATCGATCGCCCGCCACGGGCTGCGTCGTCAGTTCGCGCCCGATGTGCTGCTTCAGCTGGAACTGGTGGCGGTCGGGCGCACGGCGGGGTTCTCGCTCGACGAGATCGCCGGCATGTTCGGCCGGAACGGCGCGCCCGATCTGCCGCGGGCGCGGCTGCGCGAGAAGGCGGACGACCTCGACCGCCGGATCAGGGAACTCACGGCGCTGCGCGACACGCTGCGCCACGTCGCCGACTGTCCGGCGCCGAGCCACATGGAATGCCCGACCTTCCGGCGCCTGATCGAGGTCGCGGGCCGTTGGCGGCGTTCGCGCGTCGCCCGCGAGAAGGCGAGCGGCCGTCCCGCCCGCGGCACGCGCCGCGGGGCGGAATGACCGTCACCGGCCTCACTTGGAGGCGAGCGAGTCGAGCTTCTTCTTCATCTCCTCCATCTGCTGCTTGAGCAGATCGAGTTCGCTCGACGCCGGCTTCTCTTCCGACTTGGCCGGGGTCGCGGGGGTGAAGCCCTCGGGGATGATCGCGCCGAAGGGCGAGAACATCCGCATCGCCCGCTCGAACATCTCGGTGTTGCGGCGCACGTGCTCTTCCATCGCCTCGAAGGCATTGCCGGGGAAGGCCGTCGTCATCTGCTCGCGGAACTTCTCCTGCTCGCGGGCGAAGCCGTCGAGCGAGAACTCCAGGTAGCTCGGCACCAGGTTCTGCATGCTGTCGCCGTAGAACCGGATGAGCTGACGCAGGAAGGCGATGGGAAGCAGATTCTGCCCCTTGCCTTCCTGTTCGAAGATGATCTGGGTGAGAACCGAACGGGTGATGTCGTCGCCCGACTTGGCGTCGTAGACGACGAAGATCTCCTGGCTCTTCACCATCTCGGCGAGATCTTCCAGCGTCACGTAGGACGAGGTGCCGGTGTTGTAGAGCCGCCGGTTCGCGTATTTCTTGATGATCGTGGGCTCGTCGGTCTTTGCCATCTTCTTTGCCACTCTTTTCGACCGCCGGTCGCCGCGCGCTCGGCCGCAGGCGCGACGTGGAGCGCAGTCGATCGGCGGGGCCTCCCGGTCGGACGAGATTAGGAAGTTTTGCGCTGCAAGGCCACCGCTTTCCGTGGTGCAAAAGGCGCCGAACCGCCGCACCCGGGCTCTCTTGGCCGAAGGTCTGATGCCGAAACGCCGACTTCGACGTCGAATCCGACGGATTGCCGAGACGCGCCCGACCCTCGTCGCATTGACACGGGCGGGGTGCGTCGTCTCTCATCGCCACCGAGGGAGGTTCGGAGCGGCACGAGGCAATCCGCCGTTTCAAACGATCCAATGTGACACGGCCCGGGCGTGACGCCACGACGGGCCGGCAAACGGAAACCGGAGGAAATTCGCATGACCACCGTCGTCATCGTGGGCGCGGCCCGCACCCCCGTCGGCTCGTTCTCGGGCGCCCTCGCCGGCGTGTCGGCCCACCAGCTCGGCGCGACCGCCGTCTCCGCCGCGCTGGAGCGCGCCGGCGTCGCCGCCGCCGACGTCGACGAAGTCATCCTCGGCCAGGTCCTGTCGGCCGGTCACGGCCAGAACCCGGCCCGTCAGGCCGCGATGGCCGCCGGCGTGCCGCAGGAGGCGACCGCCTGGGGTCTCAATCAGCTCTGCGGCTCGGGCCTGCGCGCCGTCGCCCTCGGCCTGCAGCAGATCGCCAACGGCGATGCCAAGGTCATCGTCGCCGGCGGCATGGAATCCATGTCGCAGTCGCAGCATGCCGCGCATCTGCGCAACGGCACCAAGATGGGCAGCCTCGAGTTCATCGACACCATGCTGAAGGACGGCCTGACCGACGCCTTCAACGGCTATCACATGGGCACCACCGCCGAGAACATCGCCACCCGCTGGCAGATCTCGCGCGAGGAGCAGGACGCCTTCGCCACCGCCTCGCAGAACAAGGCCGAGGCCGCCCGCAAGGCCGGCCGCTTCAAGGACGAGATCGTCCCCGTCACGGTGAAGAGCCGCAAGGGCGACGTCATCGTCGACACCGACGAGTACATCCGTGACGGCGCCACCCTCGACGCCATGGCGAAGCTCCGTCCGGCCTTCTCCAAGGACGGCACCGTCACCGCCGGCAACGCCTCCGGCATCAACGACGGCGCCGCCGCCGTCGTGCTGATGACCAAGGACGAGGCCGACCGCCGCGGCCTGACCCCGCTCGCCACCATCAAGTCCTGGGCGACCGCCGGTGTCGATCCGGCGATCATGGGCACCGGCCCGATCCCGGCCTCCAGGAAGGCGCTCGAGAAGGCCGGCTGGACCGTCGCCGACCTCGATCTGGTCGAGGCCAACGAGGCCTTCGCGGCGCAGGCGATCTCCGTCAACAAGGAGCTCGGCTGGGACACGTCGAAGGTCAACGTCAACGGCGGCGCCATCGCCATCGGTCACCCGATCGGTGCCTCCGGCGCCCGCGTCCTCGTCACGCTGCTCTACGAAATGCAGAAGCGCGACGCCAAGAAGGGCCTCGCCACCCTCTGCATCGGCGGCGGCATGGGCATCGCCCTCACCGTCGAGCGCTGATCGGACGCCGCCCCGTCGCGCCGCGGCGGGGCCGGTCGCCCAACGAAGAGATCCCCGGCACGCGGCGCGGCTCCGAGCCGATCTCCGTTGCGCCGTCCTTCATCGAAACGATGCCGCCGAGCCGCATCAGACGGGCACCGGCGGCCCACAGGGAGAGAATCACATGAGCAGAGTTGCACTCGTCACCGGCGGTACCCGCGGCATCGGCGCAGCCATATCCAAGGCCCTGCACGCGGCCGGCTACAAGGTCGCGGCCACCTACGGCGGCAACGTCGAGGCGGCCGAGAAGTTCCACGCCGAGACCGGCATCGCCATCTTCCAGTGGGACGTCGGCGACTTCGACGCCTGCGCCGAAGGCATCGCCAAGGTGGAGGCGTCGATCGGTCCGGTCGACGTGCTGGTGGCCAATGCCGGCATCACCCGCGACGGCCTCTTCCACAAGATGACCAAGGAACAGTGGTCGTCGGTGATCCGCATCAACCTCGACGGTCTGTTCAACATCACCCGCCCGGTGATCGAGGGCATGCGCAACCGCAACTTCGGCCGCATCATCGTCATCTCGTCGATCAACGGCCACAAGGGTCAGTTCGGCCAGGTGAACTACTCCGCCGCCAAGGCCGGCGACATCGGCTTCATCAAGGCGCTCGCCCAGGAGAGTGCCACCAAGGGCATCACCTGCAACGCCATCACCCCCGGCTACATCGCCACGGAGATGGTCCAGGCGATCCCGGAGGACGTGCTCAAGGCCAAGATCCTGCCGCACATCCCGGTCGGCCGCCTCGGCCAGCCGGAAGAGATCGCCCGCGCCGTGCTCTTCCTCGCCTCCGAGGAAGCCGGCTTCATCACCGGTTCGACGCTGTCGATCAACGGCGGCCAGTATCTGACCTGAGTTCGCCGACCGAACGTTGCGCGACCACCGAGGGGGCCCATGCGGCCCCCTCTTTCCTTCGGGTCCGGCAGCCGCGAAGATGGCGCCCCACCGCCGTTCGGAGCCTGCCGATGTCGACGATTCTCCCCCATTGGACCCGCGGCCCGCAGGGCGGCGTGCCGGTCGTCTTCCTGCACGGCTTCGCCGGCGACCACGAGACCTGGATCGGCCAGACCATCGGCCTCGAGACGCGGCGGCGCACCATCGCCTTCGACCTGCCCGGCCACGGTGCCGCGCTCCACTGGCCGAAGATCGGCCATGCCGGCATCTCCGCCGCCGCGGTGATCGCCTCGCTCGACGGCCTCGGCATCGAACGCTTCCATCTCGTCGGCCATTCGATGGGCGGCGCCACCGCCACGATCGTCGCCTCCAAACTCGCCGAGGCCGAGCGACTGGCGAGCCTGACGCTGGTCGCCCCCGGCGGTTTCGGCCCGGAGATCAACCACCGCCTGCTGCGCCGCTTCGCCGCCGCCGTCGACGAGCACGAGATCCATTCGCTGCTCGAACAGTTCTTCGGCTTCGAGAAGCCGGTGCCGCTCGCCGCCGCCCGCCGCATCGCCGAGGCGCGCGAGGACGCGGACGTGCCGCGCACCCTGTCGATCATCGCCGAGGCGATCCTCGACGGCGAACGCCAGAAGAGCTTCGACCTCGCCCGCCTCACCGACCTGCCCCACCCGATCCGCCTGATCTGGGGCGATCAGGACCGCGTCCTGCCGCTGCGCCAGGCCCATGGCGTGCCCGGCACCGTCGGCGTCCACGTCTTCGCCGGCGTCGGCCACATGCCGCATCTCGAGGTCGCCCGCGACGTCACCCGGATCATCGCCGAGAACACCGCCCGCGACTGACCGCGCCGTTTCGCCGATGCGGTATGGGACTGCGACCATCGCGCGCGGAACGACGCCATTCCCGACGGAGGCGAGGCGTGTTAACCATTTCCCTCGGGCCCGCGCGAGCGGGTGGGGGAGGCTTCGATGCTGATCGGATCGCTCGCCGGCCTACTGGTCGGTTGGCTCTTGGCGCGCCGCATGCAACGACCGCAGTTCGCGGTCGCGCTGGTCGTCGTCTGCCTGATCGCACTGCTGCTCGCCGCCGCCGCCGGCCATTTCGCCACGCCGGTGCTGCTCGCCTGCCTCGCCTTCTGGGCCGCGGCCCAGGCCGGCTGGTTCCTCGCCAAGCTCGCCGCCGACGGACGTTTCCTCGCCCGCCGCTGACCGCACCCGTTGCGCCGAGGCGCTCGTTCACGGCGCCGGATTGGGGAAGCGCAGATGGATCGCGTCGATCTTCGCCGCGATCTCGGGCGTGATCGCGAAGTCGAAGGCGGCGATGTCCTCCTCGAGTTGCGCCAGCGTGGTGGCGCCGATGATCGTCGAGGCGACGAAGCGCTTGGAGGCGACGAAGGCCAGCGCCAGCGTCGCCGGCGTCACGCCGAGCTCGGTGGCGAGCGCCACGTAGGCCGCGATCGCCTCCTCCGCGTTCGTCCCCTCGTAGCGCTGACCGCGGCCGAAGAGCGTCGTCCGCGCCCCCGCCGGCCGCGCCCCGCCGCGATACTTGCCGGTGAGATAGCCCTGTCCGAGCGGCGAATAGGCGAGAAGCCCGATGCCCTCGCGCGCCGAGACCTCGGCCAGCGCCACCTCGTACATGCGGTTGACGAGGCTGTAGGCATTCTGGATCGACACCGGACGATCCACGCCGAGGGCGGCGGCAGCGGCGAACCACCGCATCGTTCCCCAGGCGCTCTCGTTGGAGAGGCCGATCTGCCGGATTCGCCCGGCCTTCACGTGATCCGCGAGCGCCGCGAGGCTCTCCTCGATCGGCGTCTCCTCGGCATGCGGCTTGGGGTCGCTCCAGATCGGCGCGTTGGCGCCGAAGGCGGCCACCGCACGCTCGGGCCAATGGACCTGATAGAGGTCGATGTAGTCGGTGCCGAGCCGCCTGAGCGACCCGAACACCGCCTCGTCGATCTGCGCCCGGGTCAGGCGGCAACGCGAGCCGTCCTTGCGGTACCAGGTCGAGGCCGAGCGACCGCAGACCTTGGTGGCGAGCACCACCCGGTCGCGGTTGCCCCGCGCCTTCATCCACGAGCCGATGATCTCCTCGGTCCGCCCCTGCGTCTCCGGCTTCGGCGGGATGGCGTAGAGCTCGGCGGTGTCGACGAAGTCGATGCCGCGATCGAAGGCGAGGTCGAGCTGGGCATGGCCCTCGGCCTCGGTGTTCTGCTCGCCGAAGGTCATGGTGCCGAGGCAGACGGCGGAAACGGTGACGTCGGACGTTCCGAGGCGATTGCGGCGCATGGGGTCTCGCGGGAAATGAGTGAGGAGGGAAACGTCAGCCCTCGATGCGGGCGATCAGCTCGCGCACCTTGGGCAGGATGCCGGCGACGATGCGATCGACGCCGCGGGCGTTGGGATGGAGCCCGTCGGGCAGCGTCATCGACGGATCGAGCGCGACGCCCTCGAGGAAGAAGGGATAGAGCAGCGCGCCGTGCTTCGCCGCCAGTTCCGGATAGATCGGGTCGAAGGCCTTCACATAGGCCTCGCCGAGATTGCGCGACGCCGACATGCCGGCGAGCAGCACCTTCTGTCCACGTCCCGTCAGCCGGGTCAGGATCTCGTCGAGATTGGCCCGCGCCTCCGCCGGCGGCAGGCCGCGCAGCATGTCGTTGGCGCCGAGTTCGACGATGACGCCCTTCACCTCCGCCGGCACCGACCATTCGAGCCGGGCGAGGCCCTGGCCCGTGGTGTCGCCCGAGACGCCGCCGTCGACGATGGAGACGTCGCGGCCCTCCGCCTTCAGCGCCGCTTCCAGCTTGGCGACGAAACCGTCGGCGCGCGGCAGGCCGTAGCCGGCGGTCAGGCTGTCGCCGAGAGCGGCGAGGCGGAGCGGAGCGGCCGCGGCGGGGCGACCGGCGAGCGGGGCGAGCGCGAGGGCCGTGGTGACGGAGCGGCGGGTCGGATGCGGCATGACGGTCTCGTGAAACACGGGGGGATTGGATCATTCCCCGTCCTCCTCCATATGACAACCGACACACCGCGATACCAGCCCCTCCCGCCGTCCGATCGCCCGCCCACAGGAAGCCCGCCCTTGTCCGCGCCCCTCCCGCCTGCCCTCCTCCTCGCCGACGTCCATCTGAGACTGGGCAGCGGCGGTGCCGCCGTCGACGTGCTGCGCGGCCTCGATCTCGAGATCGCCCCCGGCGAGCGCGTCGGCGTGGTCGGCGCCTCGGGCTCCGGCAAGTCGACGGCGCTGATGGTCGCCTGTGGCCTCGAGCGCATCGACGGCGGCCGCGTCGCGGTCCAGGGCCGCGACCTCGCCGGCCTCGACCCCGACCGGTTGGCGATCCTGCGCGGCGAGACGATCGGCATCGTCTTCCAGTCGTTCCACCTCGTCTCCGACATGACGGCGATCGAGAACGTCGCGACGCCCCTGGAACTCGCCGGCCAACCCGACACCTTCGCCCGCGCCCGTGCCGAACTGGAGGCCGTCGGCCTCGGCCGGCGGCTCGACCACTACCCCGCCCAGCTCTCCGGCGGCGAGCAGCAGCGCGTCGCCATCGCCCGCGCCCTCGTCCATCGCCCGCCGATCGTCGTCGCCGACGAACCGACCGGCAATCTCGACGAGACGACCGGCGCCGAGATCGCCGATCTGCTCTTCGCCCGCGTCCGCGAGATCGGCGCGGCGTTGATGCTGGTCACCCACGACGGCGACCTCGCCGCCCGCTGCGACCGCATCGTCCACGTCCGCGCCGGCCGCGTGGTCGACGCCGCCGCCCACGGCGCCGCGTCGGGATCACCCGCATGAACCGCGCCCGCCTCGCCGCCGCCGTCCGTATCGCCGGCCGCGAGATCGCCGGCACGCTGCGCCGTTCGCTGCGCGGCTTCGGCATCTTCGTCGCCTGCCTCGCCCTCGGCGTCGCCGCCATCGCCGCGGTCGGCGCCCTCGGCCGCGCCTTCGAGGCGACACTGGCGGCGCAGGGCGACGCCATCCTCGGCGGCGACCTCGCCGTCTCGGTCAATCACCGCCCCTTCGCCCCCGATCGGATCGCCTTCTTCGCCGTCCGCGGCCGCACCTCGGAAGTCGCCACCCTGCGCGCCATGGCCCGCACGCCCGACGGCGCCGAGACCGCGCTGGTCGAGGCCAAGGCGGTCGATGCCGCCTGGCCGCTCGTCGGCCGCGCGACGCTCGCCGACGGCACCGACGCCCGTCCCGTCCTCGCGGACGCCCCCCGCGACGGCGTCTTCCCGGCACTCGCCGAAGAGACGCTGCTCGCCCGCCTGAAGATCGCCGTCGGCGACGAGATCGCGCTGGGCGGCGCCCGTCTGCGCATCGCCGGCATCCTCACCGACGAGCCCGATCGCCTCGCCTCGGGCATCGGCTTCGGTCCGCGCCTCCTCGTCTCGCGCGCCGCCCTCGAGGCGAGCGGGCTGCTCGCCCCCGGCAGCCTCGTGCGCTGGCACCTGCGCGTCGCGCTCTCCGACCCCGGCCGCCTCGCCGCGACGGTGGCGGACGCCGGCACCGCCTTCCCCGGCGCCGGCTGGGAGATCCGCACCCGCACCGACGCCGCTCCCGGCACCAAGGCGACGATCGAGCGCTTCGTCCAGTTCCTGACGCTGGTCGGCTTCACCACGCTGGTGATCGGCGGCATCGGCGTCGCCAATGCCGTCAGCGGTCATCTCGAGCGCCGTCGCCGCACCATCGCCGTCTGGCGCTCGCTCGGTGCGACCCGCGGCCAGATCTTCCTCGTCCACGGCATCGAGATCGGCGCCATCGCGGTGATCGGCGTGACGATCGGCCTGATCCTCGGCCTCGCCACGCCCTGGCTCCTCGCCGGACCGATCGGCAGTGCGCTGGGCGTGCCGCTGACCCCGGTCGCCGCCCCGGCCGACTGGCTGCTCGCCGCCGCCGAGGGCCTCCTCACCGCGGCGCTCTTCACCGTCGGCCCGCTCACCCGTGCGGTCGAGACGCCGCCGGCCGTGCTCTTCCGCGACACGCTCGACGCCGGCCCCGGCCGTCGCCGCGCCGGTCTCGTCGCGACCGTCGTCGTCGGCCTCGCCCTCGTCGCCCTCGTCGTCGCGGCGGCCCCCGATCGACGCATCACCCTGCCCTATCTCGTCGTCCTCGCCGTCGCCCTCGTCGGGCTCAGGCTGGTGGCGCGCGGCCTCGTCGCCCTGCTCGCGCGCCTGCCGCGGCCCGAGCGTTTCGAAGGACGCGCCGCGATCTCCGCCATGGTGCGGCCGGGGGCGGCGACCGGCGCCGTCCTCGCCTCGATCGGCCTCGGCGCGACGCTGATCGTCGCGCTTCTGGAGATCGAGAGCGGCCTCCTCAAGGCGGTCGAGACGACGATCCCCGGCGAGGCGCCGAGCTTCTTCTTCCTCGACGTTCCGGCCCGCGACGCCGACGCCTTCCGCAGCTTCCTCGCCGACAAGGCGACGGGCGCGCGGATCGAGGACGTGCCGATGCTGCGCGGCCGCATCACCGCGCTGAAGGGCGTGCCGGTCGAGAAGGTGACGATCGAGGAGCGTATGCGCTTCATGCTGGCCGGCGACCGCGGCATCACCTATTCGCCGGCACCACCGCCCCATTCGAGCATCGTCGCCGGCAGTTGGTGGGACGAGGCCTACGCCGGCCCACCGCTCGTCTCGCTCGATGCCGACGCCGCGGCCGGCCTCGGCCTCGCCGTCGGCGACACCGTCACCGTCAACGTGCTCGGCCGCGAGATCGAGGCGACGATCGCCAACCTGCGCCGGATCGAGTGGAACCGGTTGGCGATCAACTTCTTCATGGTCTTCTCGCCCGACGCCTTCCGCGGCGCGCCGGTGACGCGGCTCGCCACCGTCACCTGGGCCGGCGGCGGGCAGGCCGAGAAGGAGACCGCCCTGATGCGCGCCGTCGTCGACCGCTTCCCGGTGGTGACCGCCGTCCGCGTGCGCGACGCGCTCGCCCAGGTCGACGCGCTGGTGCGCCGCTCGGCCTCCGGCATCTCCGTCGTCGCCGGCTTCGCCGTGGTCGCCGCCGCCCTCGTTCTCGCCGGTTCGCTCGCCGCCCGCGGCGAGGCGCGCGTCCGCAACGCCGCGATCCTGGTGGCGCTGGGTGCCACCCGCCGGCGCCTCGTCGCGGCGCTGGCCGTCGAACTGGCGCTGCTCGGGTTGATCGGCGGGCTCTTCGCCGGCCTCGTCGGCACGCTCGCCGCCCATCACGTCCTGACGCGGATCATGAAGCTGCCCTTCGCCCCCGATCCCGCGACGCTCGCGGCCGTCCTCGTCGGCACGCTCGCCGTCACGGTGGGCCTCGGACTCCTCGCCACCCGCACCGCGCTTTCCGCCCGACCGGCCGACGTGCTCCGCGCAACTGCCTGACATGACGAAGAATTAATCCCGTTCACGGGATTTTTGGTCGCATGCGAACCGATTCGGACAGATCTCGCCTTGCGGCCGTCACGAGGCGCACCCATATTCGAGCATCGAGGCCCCTCTTCGTTCGAGGGGAGCCAACGAAAGGATGAATTCGATGTCGAACTTCGACAACGGCTACGCCCGCTTCGGTTCGACCGTGGCGCATGCAGACGCCCGGGAGATCGATCGCGGCCTGCGCGCCTACATGATCTCGATCTACAACTTCATGGCGATCGGCGTCGCCGTGACCGGCCTGATCGCGCTCGTCGTCTACAACATGGCCGTGACCACCGTCGGCGCCCCCGACGCCGTCGCCGCGGTTCGTGGCGGCATCGCGCTGACCGAATTCGGCCGCGTGATGTTCGTCAGCCCGCTGAAGTGGGTGGTGGCGCTGGCGCCGATCGGCCTCGTCCTCCTGCTCGGCTTCCGCGTCCAGCGCATGCAGCCGACCACGGCTCAGGGCGTGTTCTTCCTCTACGCCGCCCTCGTCGGTGCGTCGTTGGCGACGATCTTCCTCGTCTACACGCACAACTCGATCGCGCAGGTGTTCTTCATCTCGGCCGCGGCCTTCGGTGGTCTGTCGCTCTACGGCTACACCACCCAGCGCTCGCTGTCGGGCATGGGCTCGTTCCTGATGATGGGCCTGATCGGCATCATCATCGCCGGTCTGGTGAACATCTTCCTGGCCTCGTCGGCCCTGCAGTTCGCCATCTCGGTGGTGGGCGTCCTGGTCTTCGCCGGCCTCACCGCCTACGACACCCAGAAGCTCAAGGAAGAGTACGTCTTCGGCCTGTCCGGCGCGGACGAGGCGACCGTCGGTCGCTCCGCGGTGATGGGCGCGCTGACCCTCTACCTCGACTTCATCAACCTCTTCATGATGCTGCTGCAGCTCTTCGGACAGCGCAACAACGACTGATCCGCGAGGATCCTCGGAAGAGACGAGACGCGGGGCGGCCTTCGGGCCGCCCTTTTCGTTTGGCCCGCCGAGACGACAAAGGGCGGAACGTCGCCGTTCCGCCCTTCGAAATCCCCGCGAGGATCGCGTCCCGATCAGATGTGGATCGGACGCTCGTCGACGGCCCGCACCGGGCTTCGCCCGATCCGCCGCTCAGTTGTGCGCGGCGAGGGTGTAGCCGTAGCTGCCCGCCGAATAGCTCAGCACCAGGGTGCTGTTGGCGTTGAAGAGGTTGTCGAGCGTCCCCGGCCCGCCGCGCGCCAGACAGACGTAGCTCTGCGAGACGTCGGAGCCGTTGGAGCTCTCCTCGACCTGCAGCGAGTTCAGATAGGGGTTCTGGTCGTTGCCGTAGGTCACCAGGACCGACTGATGCGCCGGGATCGAGGCCGATACCGGCGGCAGGCTGCCGTTGTGCGGATCGGCGCCCATGCGACCACGCAGCACCACCGAGATGGGACCGCTGGAATTGTTGGTGATCGTCTTGGTTCCGGACATGCGCTTCCTCCTTGTGTATCTTTGATCCAGCAATTGCTGGTTTCGGATAGTCTCATCCTCTCACTCGAGAGTCGATGGCAGAATCGCGTCAAAGATGCTTCATAATTCTGTCACTCGGAGAGATTGCCGCAACGTCCGTCCCCTGCCCCGAAGGCACCCCGAAACGAAAAAGAGCGCCCGAAGGCGCTCTCGTCTCGTCGTCGACACCGATCGTCGGGCGATCACATGTGGATCGGGCGCTTGTCGACGGCCAGCGCCGCCTCCTTGATCGCTTCCGACATGGTCGGATGGGCATGGCAGGTGCGGGCGAGATCCTCGGCCGAGCCGCCGAACTCCATCAGCACCGCCGCCTCGTGGATCATCTCGCCGGCACCGGCGCCGACGATGTGGACGCCCAGCACCCGGTCGGTCGCCTTGTCGGCGAGCACCTTCACGAAGCCCTCCGACTTGCGCATCGCCTTGGCGCGGCCGTTCGCCGAGAAGGGGAACTTGCCGACCGAATAGGCGACGCCGGCGGCCTTGAGGTCTTCCTCGGTCTTGCCGACGCAGGCGAACTCGGGCTGGGTGTAGACCACGCCCGGGATCACGTCGTAGTTCACGTGGCCGTGCTGGCCGGAGATGATCTCGGCGACCGCGACGCCCTCGTCCTCGGCCTTGTGGGCGAGCATCGGGCCGCGGATGACGTCGCCGATGGCGTAGATGCCCTGGACCGCCGTCTGGAAGTGGTCGTTGACCTCGATCCGACCGCGCGCGTCCTTGGGCACGCCGACCGCCTCGAGGCCGAGACCGTCGGTGAAGGGCACGCGGCCGATCGCCACCAGCACCACGTCGGCTTCGAGCACCTTGGCCTCGCCGCCGGCCGCCGGTTCGATCGTGACCTTGGCGCCCTCGGCGCCCTTCTCGACGCCCGTCACCTTCATGCCGAGCTCGAAGGCCATGCCCTGCTTGCCGAGCATGCGCTGGAACTGCTTGGAGCTGTCGAGATCGAGGCCCGGCAGGATGCGGTCGAGATATTCGACGACCGTCACCTCCGAACCGAGGCGGCGCCACACCGAGCCGAGCTCGAGGCCGATGACGCCGGCGCCGACCACGATCATCTTGCCCGGAACCCTGTCGAGTTCGAGCGCGCCGGTCGAAGAGACCACGACCTTCTCGTCGATCTCGATGCCCGGCAGACGGGCGACGTCCGAGCCGGTGGCGATGACGATGTTGCGCGTCTCGATCACCTGGTTGGTGCCGTCCTCGAGCGCGAGGCCGACATTGCCCTTGGAGACGATCGAGCCGGTGCCGTGGAACACGTCGATCTTGTTCTTCTTGAACAGGAACTGGATGCCGCCGACGTTGCCGTCGATGACGTCCTGCTTGTGCTTCATCATCGCCGCGAGGTTCAGCTTCGGCTTCGACACCTCGATGCCGAGATCGGCGAACTCGTGACCGGCCTCCTCGAAGAGTTCGGAGGCGTGCAGCAGCGCCTTCGACGGAATGCAGCCGACGTTGAGGCAGGTTCCGCCGTGCGTCTTGCGCTTCTCGACGACCGCCACCTTCATGCCGAGCTGGGCGGCACGAATGGCGCAGACGTAACCGCCCGGGCCGGTGCCGATGACGACGAGATCGTATACTTGAGCCATTGCCTGATCCCCGTTTGATCGCATGGGATGAAAAATCACCGCCCGCCCGAGACGTCGAGAAGGCAGCCGGTGGTGTAGGAGGCCCCCGGCGACAGGAGCCAGAGGACCGCCGAGGCGATCTCCTCCGGCCGGCCGGGGCGTTTCATCGGAATGTGTCCCGCCATGGCGCGGGCCCGATCGGGCTGACCGCCGGAGGCGTGGATCTCGGTGTCGACGATGCCGGGGCGAACGCCGACGACGCGGATGCCCTCGTCGGCGACCTCGTGGGCGAGGCCGAGGGTGAAGGTGTCGACGGCGGCCTTGGCGGCGGCATAGTCGACGTACTGACCGGCCGACCCGAGGCGCGCGGCGATCGAGGAGATGTTGACGATCACACCGCCGGCGCCGCCGCGGCGCGTCGACAGGCGGCGGACCGCCTCGCGCGCCACCAGCATGGTGCCGAAGACGTTGATGCGGAACATCCGCTCGATGCGGGCGGCGGACATGTCCTCGACCCGCGCGGCGACGTCGACGACGCCGGCATTGTTGACGACCGCGGCGAGACGGCCGCCGATCCGTGCGGCGAAGGCTTCGACCGCCGCGAAGAGAGCGAGGACGTCGGCTTCCGAAGCGACGTCGCCGCGCACGGCGATCGCGGTGCCGCCGGCGGCCTCGATCTCGGCGACGGTCTCTTCCGCCGCGGCGAGATTGCCGACGTGGTTCACCACCACGGCCGCCCCCGTCGCGGCGACGCTCACGGAGATCGCGCGCCCGATGCCACGGCTGCCGCCGGTGACCAAGACGATGTCGCGGGTGTCTGCCATGATGCTCCGCCGCCTTTCCCAAGCTGCGCGAGGACGCGGGCCGCCGAACAGCGAACCGCGGCGAGGAGCACCCGCCGCGGTCGTGAGGATCGATCCTGCCGGATCAGATGTCCATCACCAGACGCTGCGGATCCTCGATCAGCTCCTTGATGCGGACGAGGAAGGTGACCGCCTCCTTGCCGTCGATGACGCGGTGATCGTAGGAGAGCGCCATGTACATCATCGGACGGATGACGATCTGGCCGTTCTTGACCACCGGCCGCTCCTCGATGCGGTGCAGGCCGAGGATGCCCGACTGCGGCGCGTTGAGGATCGGGGTCGACATCAGCGAGCCGTAGACGCCGCCGTTGGAGATGGTGAAGGTGCCGCCCTGCATCTCCTCGATCTTCAGCTGGCCGTCGCGGGCGCGGCGACCGAAGTCGGCGATGGTCTTCTCGACGCCGGCGATCGACAGCTTGTCGGCGTCGCGCACCACCGGAACCACCAGACCCTTGTCGGAGCCCACCGCCACGGCGATGTTGTAGTAGTTCTTGAAGACGAGATCCTGACCGTCGATCTCGGCGTTGACCGCCGGGATGTCCTTCAGCGCGGCGACCGCGGCCTTGACGAAGAGGCCCATGAAGCCCAGACGCGCGCCGTGCTTCTTCTCGAAGATGTCCTTGTACTGGGTGCGCAGGGCCATCGCCGCGCTCATGTCGACGTCGTTGAACGTCGTCAGCATGGCGGCGGTGTTCTGCGCCTCCTTGAGGCGGCGGGCGATGGTCTGGCGCAGCTTGGTCATGCGCACGCGCTCTTCACGGGCGGCATCTTCCGGCGCCGAGGCCGGACGCGGCGCGGCGACCGCCACCGGGGCGGCGGCCGGCGCGGCGGCGGTCTTCACGCCCGAGGCCACCGCGGCGAGCACGTCGCCCTTCAGCACCTGACCGCGCTTGCCGGAACCGGCATCGACGGCGACGCCGGTGTCGGCCATCAGCTTGGCGGCGGCCGGCGACGGCGGCATCGTGGTCGAGGACGCGGTCGGAGCGGCGGCCGGAGCGGCAGCCGGGGCCGCCGCCGCGGCGGCAGCGGCCGGAGCCGCCGAGGCGGCGCCGCCTTCGGCCAGCGTGCCGAGCAGCGCGCCGACGCCGACGGTGTCGCCGTCCTTGGCGACGATCGCCTCGAGCACGCCGTTGCCCGGCGAGGGCACTTCGACCGTCACCTTGTCGGTTTCGAGCTCGACCAGCGGCTCGTCGGCCTTCACCGCCTCGCCCGGCTTCTTGAACCACTTCGCGATGGTCGCCTCGGTGACGGATTCGCCGAGCGTCGGAACCTTGATCTCGATCGCCATGATCGTCGTCTCTTCGTTTTGATCGTTTTCAGGATCGTCCGACCGATCGGCGTCTGCGCCGACCGGAGGGCTCGGATGTCGTCACGCCTTGAAGCAGTCTTCCAGGAACGCCTCGAGCTGCGCCTTGTGGCGCGAGGCCAGACCCGTCGCGGTGGCCGCCGAGGCCGGGCGACCGGCATAGCGCGCCCGCTTGGAGGCCCCGCCGACCTGGGTCAGCACCCACTCGAGATAGGGTTCGATGAAGGACCAGGCGCCCATGTTCTTCGGCTCTTCCTGGCACCACACCACTTCCGCGCCCTTGAAGCGCGACAGCAGGCGGACCAGGGACTTCACCGGCGTCGGGAAGATCTGCTCGACGCGCATCAGATAGACGTCGTCGATGCCGCGCCGTTCGCGATCCTCCAGCAGGTCGTAGTAGACCTTGCCGGTGCACAGCACGACGCGACGGATCTTGTCGTCGGCGACCAGCTTCGTGGTCGTCGGCTCCTTGCCGGACTCCGCCGAGTCGATGAGGATGCGGTGGAAGCGCGAGTTCTCGGCGAGCAGATCCAGCGTCGACACCGCCCGCTTGTGGCGCAGCAGCGACTTCGGCGTCATCAGGATGAGCGGCTTGCGGAAGTCGCGCATCAGCTGGCGGCGCAGGATGTGGAAGTAGTTCGCCGGCGTCGTGCAGTTGGCGACCTGCATGTTGTCTTCCGCGCACATCTGCAGATAGCGCTCGAGACGGGCGGAGGAGTGCTCCGGACCCTGACCCTCGTAGCCGTGCGGCAGCAGGCAGACGAGGCCCGACATGCGCAGCCACTTGCGCTCGCCGCTCGAGATGAACTGGTCGAACACCACCTGGGCGCCGTTGGCGAAGTCGCCGAACTGGCCTTCCCACAGCGTCAGCGTGTTCGGCTCGGCCAGCGAATAGCCGTACTCGAAGCCGAGCACCGCCTCTTCCGAGAGCATCGAGTTGATGACCTCGTACTTGGCCTGACCCTCGCCGAGGTTGTTCAGCGGGATGTAGCGGGCCTCGGTCTCCTGATCGTAGAGCACCGTGTGGCGCTGCGAGAACGTGCCGCGCTCGCAGTCCTGACCGGACAGACGGACGCCGAAGCCCTGGCGCGCCAGCGTGCCGAAGGCCAGCGCTTCCGCCGTCGCCCAGTCGATGCCCTCGCCGGTCTCGATCGCCTTGCGGCGGTTGTCGAGGAAGCGGAGGATCGTCTTGTGGACGTTGAAGCCGGCCGGCACCTCGCAGAGCTTGGCACCGATGTCCTTCAGATCGGCCATCGGCGCGCCGGTCGAACCGGAGCGGTCGGAGTCGTCGTGGATGCCGACGGCCTTGAGGCCCGCCCAGCGACCGTCGAGCCAGTCGGCCTTGTTCGGCTTGAACGACTGGCCGGCCTCAAACTCGCCGTTGAGGTGCTTGCGGAACTCCGCCTGCCACTCGTCGACCTCGGCGCGGGTCACCACGCCCTCGCCGACCAGCTTCTCGGCATAGATCGACAGCGTCGAGGGGTGGTTGCGGATCTTCCGATACATGATCGGCTGGGTGAAGCTCGGCTCGTCGCCTTCGTTGTGACCGAAGCGGCGATAGCAGAACATGTCGATCACGACCGGCTTGTGGAACCGCTGCCGGAACTCGATCGCCACCTTGGCGGCGAAGGTCACCGCTTCCGGATCGTCGCCGTTGCAGTGCAGGATCGGCGCCTCGATCATCTTGGCGACGTCCGACGGATAGGGCGACGACCGCGAGAAGCGCGGATAGGTCGTGAAGCCGATCTGGTTGTTGATGATGACGTGGATCGAGCCGGCGGTCTTGTGGCCCTTGAGGCCGGAGAGACCGAAGCACTCGGCCACCACGCCCTGACCGGCGAAGGCCGCGTCGCCGTGCAGCAGCAGCGGCAGCACCTGGATGCGCTCGTCGAGCGGGATGATCTCCGCCGTCGGATCCTTGGCGAGCTGGTCCTGCTTGGCGCGGGCCTTGCCGAGCACCACCGGATTGACGATCTCGAGGTGCGACGGGTTGGCGGTCAGCGACAGGTGGACGCGATTGCCGTCGAACTCGCGGTCGGAGGAAGCACCGAGGTGGTACTTCACGTCGCCCGAACCCTCGACCTCGTCGGGGGCGAAGGAGCCGCCCTTGAACTCGTGGAACAGCGCCCGGTGCGGCTTGCCCATCACCTGGGTCAGCACGTTGAGGCGACCGCGGTGGGCCATGCCGACCACGATTTCCTTCACGCCGAGATTGCCGCCGCGCTTGATGATCTGCTCCAGCGCCGGGATAAGCGCCTCGCCGCCGTCGAGACCGAACCGCTTGGTGCCGGTGTACTTGACGTCGAGGAACTTCTCGAAGCCCTCGGCCTCGATCAGCTTCTTGAGGATGGCGCGCTTGCCCTCGCGGGTGAAGGCGATCTGCTTGTCCGGACCCTCGATGCGCTCCTGGATCCAGGCCTTCTCGTGGGCGTCGGAAATGTGCATGAACTCGACGCCGAGCGTCGAGCAGTAGGTGCGGCGCAGGATCTCGACCATCTCGCGCACGGTCGCGAACTCGAGACCGAGGACGTGGTCGATGAAGATCTTGCGATCCATGTCGGCTTCGGTGAAGCCCCAGGACGCCGGATGCAGCTCCTCGTGGTCCTTGTCGGCCGCGATGTCGAGCGGGTCGAGACGGGCGTGCAGATGGCCGCGCATGCGATAGGCGCGGATCATCATGATGGCGCGGACCGAGTCGCGCGCCGCCGCCTGCAGCTGGTCCTGGGTGATGGCGACGCCCTTGGCGTCGGCCTTGCCCTTGACCTTGTCCTTGAGCGTCTTCTCGAGCCAGGCCCAGTCGCCGTCGAGCGTCGAGACCATCTCGCCGGAGGCCGGGATCGGCCAGTTCGACCGCTTCCAGGCCGGACCCTTGGCGCTCTTCAGCACGCCCGACTTGTCGTCGGCGAGTTCGGCGAAGAAGGCTCGCCAGCTCGCGTCGACCGACGCCGGGTTCTCCTCGTACCGGGCATGCAATTCCTCGATCCAGGCGGCATTGCCACCGTAGAGGAAGGAAGTCAGCTGGCTCTCGTCACGTTCCATGGTGCGTCCCGAAACCTCGCGGCTCCGCCTCGATGTCGTTTCCGGAGGACCCTCGCCGAAGCGTGGATCCCGCCATCCGCCGGCGTCGCCGCCGATCTATCGAATCGATTGACGTGCAGGTCGTGCACGCTCGATCCGCATCTCGTCTCCCCGCCCCCGCGGCGGGGGCGACACGCCGTCTCGCCGGCGCCGGCGGCGGGTCTCGGACCGGGTCCGTGCCCCGCGGGAACGACGAGGGGAGCCGCCGGCTCCCCTCGCAGTCGATCACTTCTCGAAGGCCTTGATGGCTTCCAGAAGGGTCTCGCCGAGGCGCGCCGGCGACGGCGACACGTTGATGCCCGCCTTGGACATCGCCGCCATCTTCGACTTGGCGTCGCCCTTGCCGCCCGACACGATCGCGCCGGCGTGGCCCATGCGACGGCCCGGAGGGGCCGAGACGCCGGCGATGAAGCCGGCCATCGGCTTCTTGATCGGATGCGCGGCGATGAACTCCGCCGCCTCTTCCTCGGCCGAACCGCCGATCTCGCCGATCATGATGATCGACTGGGTCTCCGGGTCGTTCAGGAACATGTCGAGCATGTCGATGAACTCGGTGCCCTTGACCGGGTCGCCGCCGATGCCGACCGCCGTCGTCTGGCCGAGGCCGACGTCCGAGGTCTGCTTGACCGCTTCATAGGTCAGGGTGCCGGAGCGCGACAGGATGCCGACGGAGCCACGCTTGAAGATGTGGCCCGGCATGATGCCGATCTTGCACTCGTTCGGGGTGAGCACGCCCGGGCAGTTCGGCCCGATCAGGCGCGACTTGGAGCCCTTGAGCGCCTTGCCGACCTTGACCATGTCCATCACCGGGATGCCCTCGGTGATGCAGACGATCAGCGGGATCTCCGCGTCGATCGCCTCGAGGATCGCGTCGGCCGCGAAGGGCGGCGGGACGTAGATCGCGGAGGCGTCGGCGCCGGTAGCGGCCTTGGCCTGCCAGACGGTGTCGTAGATCGGCAGGCCGAGGTGGGTCTGACCACCCTTGCCCGGCGTCACGCCGCCGACCATCTTGGTGCCGTAGGCGATGGCCTGTTCGGAGTGGAAGGTCCCCTGCGCGCCGGTGAAGCCCTGGCAGATGACCTTGGTGTCCTTGGTGACGAGAATCGACATCTGATCAAGCTCCCCGAACGGCCTTGACGATCTTCTGAGCGGCGTCGTCCAGGTTGTCGGCCGGGATGACGTTGAGGCCGGACTCGCGGATGATCTGCTTGCCCAGTTCTTCGTTGGTGCCGGTCAGACGGACCACCAGCGGAACCTGCAGGCCGACCGCCTTCACCGCCGCCAGCACGCCGCGCGCGATGATGTCGCACTTCATGATGCCGCCGAAGATGTTGACCAGGATGCCCTTCACGTTCGGATCGGAGGTGATGATCTTGAACGCGGCCGTCACCTTTTCTTCGCTGGCACCGCCACCGACGTCGAGGAAGTTGGCCGGGCTCTCGCCGTAGAGCTGGATGATGTCGAGGGTGGCCATGGCCAGACCCGCGCCGTTGACCATGCAGCCGATCGTGCCGTCGAGCGCGATGTAGGCGAGGTCGAACTTGGAAGCCTCGATCTCCTTGGCGTCCTCCTCGGTCTCGTCGCGCAGGGCGACGACGTCGGGGTGACGGAAGAGCGCGTTGCTGTCGAAGTTCACCTTGGCGTCGAGGACCTTGAGGTCGCCCTGCTTGGTGACGATCAGCGGGTTGATCTCGAGCATCGCCATGTCCTTGTCGACGAAGGCGCGATAGAGATCGGCGATCAGCTTCACCGCCTGCTTGATCTGGGCACCCTGGAGGCCCAGCGCATAGGCGATGTTGCGGCCGACGTAGGGCTGGAAGCCCGCGGCCGGATCGACGTGGAAGGTGTGGATCTTCTCCGGCGTGTCGTGGGCGACCGCCTCGATGTCCATGCCGCCCTCGGTCGAGACGACGAAGCCGACGGAACCCGTGGCGCGGTCGATCAGCGCCGAGAGATAGAGCTCGCGCTCGATGTCGGAGCCGTCCTCGATGTAGAGGCGGTTCACCTGCTTGCCGGCCGGGCCGGTCTGCACGGTGACGAGCGTGTTGCCGAGCATCTCCTTGGCGAAGGCCTCCACCTCCGCGACGGACTTGGCGAGACGCACACCACCCTTGGCGTCGGCCGGGAGTTCCTTGAACTTGCCCTTGCCGCGGCCACCCGCGTGGATCTGCGACTTCACGACCCAGAGCGGGCCTCCGAGCTCCTCCGCCGCCTTCGCGGCCTCGGCCGGGGTGAACGCGGGGATACCGCGCGACACCGGCGCACCGTATTCGCGAAGGATCGCCTTCGCCTGGTATTCGTGGATGTTCATCGCCTCGTCTCGCCTCGAAGAATTCGATTGAGAAACTGTCGGAATCGGCAGTCGACCGACATGCGGCGCGTCGATCACGCACCCCATCGAGCCGTCCGCGACGACGATACGAGGTCACCCCCCGCTCGCAGGTCCTCCACCCGCGAGAAGACGGAGCCGGCTTGTCTTCCGGCTCCGCGCATCGATCGACCGATTCCGCTGGGCGCCCCGGGGATCGGGACGCCCGAAGGAATTCCGTTCAGGACGCTCAGGCGAGCGCCGGCTGAATCTGCTTGCAGGCGTCCACGAGGCCGGTCACCGAGGCGACGGACTTCTTGAACTGCTCCGCTTCGGTGGCGTCGAACTCCACCTGGACGATCTTCTCGACGCCGCCGGCGCCGATCAGCGCCGGAACGCCGACGTACATGTCCTTGAGGCCGTACTCGCCGTTCAGCGCCGCGGCCACCGGGAGAATGCGCTTCTGGTCCTTGAGATAGGACTCCGCCATCGCGATCGCCGAAGCGGCCGGGGCGTAGAAGGCCGAACCGGTCTTGAGCAGGCCGACGATCTCGGCGCCGCCCTTGCGGGTGCGGTCGACGATCGCGTCGAGCTTCTCCTGGGTGAGCCAGCCCAGCTTGACGATTTCCGGCAGCGGCACGCCGCCGATGGTCGAATAGCGCACCAGCGGGACCATGTCGTCGCCGTGGCCGCCCAGCGTCATCGCATGGACGTCCTTGACGGAGACGCCGGTCGCCTCGGCGAGGAAGTAGCGGAAGCGGGCCGAGTCCAGCACGCCGGCCATGCCGACCACCTTGTTAGCCGGCAGGCCGGAGAACTTCTGCAGCGCCCACACCATCGCGTCGAGCGGGTTGGTGATGCAGATGACGAAGGCGTTCGGGGCGAATTCCTTGATGCCGGCGCCGACCTTCTCCATGACGGAGAGGTTGATGCCCAAGAGATCGTCGCGGCTCATGCCCGGCTTGCGCGGCACACCGGCGGTCACGATGATGACGTCGGCACCGGCGATCGCCTCGTAGGACGACGCGCCCGAGAGCGCCGCATCGAAGCCGTCGACCGGCGAGGACTCGGCGATGTCGAGCGCCTTGCCCTGCGGAACGCCGTCGACGATGTCGAACAGGACGATGTCGCCGAGCTCCTTGAGGCCCGCCAGATGAGCGAGCGTGCCGCCGATTTGACCCGCGCCGATGAGGGCGATCTTTTTCCGCGCCATTTCAGAGGTTTCCCTTTTCGTCAATCGGAAGTCGGTGCGACATCCTGTCGTGCGGTTCGATACTCTGTTCCGGGAAGGGGTGCAAGTCGGCCGAAGGTTTACCACCCCCCGCAAAACGACTGAAAAAGCGGCAATTTCATTGCAATTTGCAAGAGGTTTCAGGTTGGCTCGGAACCGTCGTCCGAGCCCTCGTCGTCCTCCCGCAGGACCCCTCCGTTGACCCCCAGATGGGGGCTCGCCGCATATTCTTCCGAACGCATCTCGGTCAGCCGCGAGACGGTGCGGGCGAACTCGAACGTCTCCGTTCCTTCCACCCCTGTCCACAGCGCTTCCGGTTCGGCCGCGGCCGACACGACCACCTTGACCCGGCAGTCGTAGAGCGCGTCGACGAGGTTGATCAGCCGTTTGGCCGCATTGCGGCGGTCGGGCGTCAACACCGGAACACGCTCGATCATCACCGTGTGATAGCGCCGCGCCACCTGGAGATAGTCGGCGGCGGCGAGCGGCCGGTCGCAGAGATCGAGGAAGTCGAAACGCGCGAAGGGTCCGCAGGCCTGCGGCACCCGGATCTCGCGGCCGCGGAAGGGGATCGCCTCCGGCGCGCTCGGCCGGTGGTCGATCAGGCGGAACCACGCCTCTTCCATCGCCAGATCCGTCGCCGGACCGAGCGGCGTGGTCCACACCGCGTCGGCGTCGGTCTTTTCCAGCCGATAGTCGGTCGCCGCCGCCAGTCGCTCGACGTCGACGTGGGACTGCAGCAGCGCGATGAAGGGCAGGAACAGCGCCCGGTTGAGCCCGTCCCTGTAGAGATCCTGCGGCGCCACGTTGGAGGTGGCGACCACCACCACGCCGGCCTCGAACAGCTTCTCGAACAGCCGTCCGAGGATCATCGCATCGGCGATGTCGTAGACGGCGAACTCGTCGAAGCACAGCAGCCGCGTCTCCTCGGCGATCTGGGCGGCGACCGGTGCGATCGGATCGTCGCCCTTGATGCGGCCGGCGAGAATGTCGCCGCGCGCCCGGTGGATGCGATCCTGCACGTCGGCCATGAAGGCATGGAAATGCGCCCGCCGCTTCTTCTGGACCTTGGAGGCCTCGTGGAAGAGGTCCATCAGCATGGTCTTGCCGCGGCCGACGTCGCCGTGGACGTAGAGCCCGCGGATCGTCTCCCGCTTGGGCGCCTTGCGCTGGAACAGCCAGCCGAGCGACGAGCCCTTGACCGCGAGATCGGAGGTGGCGATCTCCTTCTCCAGCCGATCGAGCCGCTTGGTCAGCCGCACCTGGGCCGGATCGGAGGAGATGGCGCCGGAGGCGACCAGCGCCTCGTAGCGGCCGGAGACGGTGTGCATCCTGTCTTCGGAATGCGGCATGTCGGGACGATCGCTCCGCTCGAGGGCGAGGGAGAGATGCCCGCTCGGCCCGGTCAGTCTCCGGTAGCCCGGCGACGGAGCCGCTGTCAAAGCAAGGGTGACCTGCACGACGCACGACCTTCGTCGCGGGCGGCTCGCCCGATCGACGTCCGTTCAGGCGCGGGCGTCGGTGCGACGGCCCAGCCGCCGGACGTTGGCACGCAGCCGCGACCGCGCCGGTTCGACGGCCGCCCGTGCCACGTCGATCGCCGCGTCGAGCGGCGTCTCGCTGCCACCCAGCACCCGCCCGAAGGCGAGCCCGCTCTCCAGCATCGCCGCCACGGCCCCTTCGGCCGCCGCATCGATCTTCTCGGCCAGCATCCGCGCCGGCTCGCCCGTCGGCATCGCCTCCGGATCGACCAGAGCCCCGAGCGCCGCGTCGGTGCGCAACGCGATCACCATCGGCGAGAGGCTGGCGATCTCGGTGCAGGCCCTGCCGAGGGCGACCAGATGGTCGAGCGTGTTGGAGACGGGGTGTTCGGTCATGGGCATCCTCGTGGCGCCACCGAGGATCGGCAACGCCGCCGGCTTCGCGGCGATCATCCATTGTAGACGGCCGCACCGTCGCCGCAAGCAATTATGTTGCAGTGCAACATTTCGTTCGGAAGCCGACCGCAGGATGCGGGATCGAAGGCCCGCCCTGCGCCCTGCGCTCTTGGCGAAAGGGGCGCGATCCGCTATGCGTCGGCCGCATGTCCTCATCGCCGCCGGCGAGATCGGCGAACCCTTCGCCGGGGACGACAGACGAGGGAGCGACGCGCGAACCATGGCCGAAGTGCTCTCCCCCGCGGCCGTCGAGGCCGCAGAGGCCCGCATCCGCCCCCATGTGCGGCACACCCCCGGCATGATCGTCGAAGGCGCCGCCTTCGGCCTCGCCGACCGGGTCCATCTGAAACTCGAGCTGTTCCAGCACACCGGATCGTTCAAGGCGCGCGGCGCCTTCAACAATCTCCTCGCCCGACCGGTGCCGAAGATCGGCGTGACCGCGGCCTCCGGCGGCAACCACGGCGCCGCCGTGGCCTATGCCGCCGCCTGCCTCGGCCACCGTGCCCGCATCTTCGTGCCGACCGTGTCGAGCCCGGTGAAGGTCGACCGCATCCGCGCCTACGGCGCCGAGGTGGTGGTCGCCGGCGATCGCTATGCCGACGCCGCCCTCCTCTCCGAGGCCTGGGCGAAGGAGAGCGGCGCCCTCGTCGTCCATCCCTACGACAGCCCCTACACCATCGCCGGTCAGGGCACCGTCGGTCTGGAGTGGGAGGAAGACGCGGTCGACGGCCTCGACACCGTGCTGGTGGCGGCCGGCGGCGGCGGCCTCGTCTCGGGCGTCGCGCTGTGGTTCCACGGCCGCACCCGGGTGATCGCCGTCGAGCCGCAGGGCTCGCGCGCCCTCCACGCCGCCCGCGAGGCCGGACGCCCGGTCGACGTCGAGACCGAATCCGTCGCCGTCGACAGCCTCGGCGCCAAGCGGGTCGGCGAGCTGGTCCATGCCATCGCCGAGGATTTCGTCGACGACGTGCTGCTCGTCCCCGACAGCGCCATCGTCGAGGCACAGACTCGTCTGTGGTCGAGCCTGCGCATCGCCGCGGAGCCGGGCGGCGCCACCGCACTGGCCGCGCTGCTGGCACGGCGCTACATGCCACGTGCCGGGGAACGGGTCGGCGTGCTGGTGTGCGGCGGCAACGTCGACCTCACCGCGCTCGCCGCCCTCGCCGGCTGAGACCCTTCGCCCCGAAGAGGCGCCGCCCGCCCGAACGCGCGGTGCCGACAAAGGAGCCTCGCATGCTGCCCAGACGCCTTCTCGACGGTTACGCCTCGTTCCGCAACGGCCGCTTCCAGGCCGAGAACGAGCGCTACCGCCGCCTCGCCGAGACCGGACAGAACCCCGGCGTGCTGATCATCGCCTGCTGCGACAGCCGTGCCGCGCCGGAACTGATCTTCGACGCCTCGCCCGGCGAGATCTTCGTGGTGCGCAACGTCGCCAACCTGGTGCCGCCCTACGCCCCCGACGACGACTACCACGGCACCTCCGCCGCGCTGGAGTTCGCGGTGATGGCGCTGAAGGTCAAGGACGTCATCGTCATGGGCCACGGCCGCTGCGGCGGCATCAAGGCGGCGCTCGCCTCCGACACGGCCGAGCCGCTGTCGCCCGGCAACTTCATCGGCAAGTGGATCTCGCTGCTCGAGAAGCCCAAGGCCGAGTGCCTCTGCCACGGCGACGCCACCGAGGAGGAGCGGATCAACCGCCTCGAGCACATGTCGATCGTCAATTCTCTGGCGAACCTGCGCACCTTCCCCTGCATCCGCATCCTGGAGCGCAAGGGCGAGATCTGCCTGCACGGCGCCTGGTTCGACATCGCGCTCGGCGAGCTGCACGTCTACGACGAGTTCGCCGAGGTCTGGAACCGGCTCGACACGCCCGACATCGCCGCCTGAGCCGGGCGCCGGCGGAAATCCGACCATTTGCCGGCATTTCCCGGCAGGCGATCGTTGATGCCGGTCGCCGGACTTGCTAGAGGGTGGCCCCGCGCGGGCCACCGCTCACCCCTATTTTTCAGCCCTCCCGAGGAACCGAACCCATGGCCTCCTTCAATCTCTTCCTTCTGCCCGGCGACGGCATCGGCACCGAAATCATGGTCGAGGTGGAGAAGGTCGTCTCCTGGTTCGAGAAGCGTGGGCTGGCCACCTTCGAGCGCGAGCGCGGCCTCGTCGGCGGCTGCGCCTACGACGCCCACGGCAAGGCGATCTCCGACGGCGACATGGCGCTGGCCCAGGCCTCCGACGCCGTCATCTTCGGCGCCGTCGGCGGTCCGAAGTGGGCCGACGTTCCCTACGAGGTCCGCCCGGAAGCCGGCCTGCTGCGCCTGCGCAAGGACCTCGGCCTCTTCGCCAACCTGCGCCCGGCGATCTGCTATCCGGCGCTGGCCGACGCCTCGGCGCTGAAGCGCGAGCTGGTCGAGGGCCTCGACATCCTGATCGTGCGCGAGCTCACCGGCGGCGTCTATTTCGGCGAGCCGAAGGAGATCGTGACGCTGGAGAACGGCGAGAAGCGCGCCGTCGACACCCAGCTCTACACCACCTCGGAGATCGACCGCATCGCCCGCGTCGCCTTCGACCTCGCCCGCACCCGCGGCGCCAAGGTCCACTCGGCCGAGAAGCACAACGTGATGAAGTCGGGCGTGCTGTGGAAGCAGGTCGTGACCGCGGTCGGCAAGGAGTATCCGGACGTCGCCCTCGAGCACATCCTCGCCGACAACTGCGCCATGCAGCTCGTCCGTCGCCCCAAGCAGTTCGACGTCATCGTCTGCGACAACCTCTTCGGCGACATCCTCTCCGACGTCGCGGCGATGCTGACCGGCTCGCTCGGCATGCTGCCCTCCGCCTCGCTCGGCGCCCCCGATCCCAAGACCGGCCGCGCCAAGTCGATGTACGAGCCCGTCCACGGCTCGGCCCCCGACATCGCCGGCAAGGGGCTGGCCAACCCGATCGCCATGATCGGCTCCTTCTCGATGGCTCTGCGCTATTCGCTCGGCCTCGGCGAGGCGGCCGACCTGCTCGACGGCGCGATCTCCGACGTGCTCGCCTCCGGCATCCGCACCGCCGACATCGCCAAGGCCGGCGAGAACACCGTCTCGACCACCGAGATGGGCGAAGCCGTGATCAAGGCCCTCGACGCCCGCACCAAGTGATCGGATGGAAGTCGGGGGCGAACCCGCCCCCGACTTCCGGCATTTCGCCATGTGCAATGATCGGCATGCGACGGGTGACCCATGACGGACTCCGAGAGCGAGACCTCACTGCGGATTGCCTCGTCTGAAGATCCCGGTCGTTCACTGAGCTTCGTGCGTCGGCGTGGAATGCCCGGCGACATTGATTTCGATGTCGAGTACGTCGGCACGGCTTTCTCTGGAGCCGTCCGTTGTTCGACCTGTTTTTCAGGCAGTCCGGCACGTCTCTTCACCGAAGTCGCCCGAGACTGGCGTGGCTGGTCGGGCGAGAAGATTTGGGGCGACATCGATGGCGCCCTGACGCTGAGGGCGACGTGCGACAGTCTCGGACACGTCGGGCTGAACGTTCGAATGCGAGATCCGTCCGGCGACCAACTCGAAGGCAAGGTGACTCTCGAAGCTGGAAAGCTCGACCACTGGGCCCGGAAAATGGCGCAACTCCTGCCCGACTGACGTCGCTTCGCACCGTCGACCGGGCCGTTGCGCCGACAGATTCTCGAAATCGCTTCGAGCCGCCCCTGCCCGAGAAGTGGGCACCGCCTGCCCCCAATCGTACCTTGCGCCGCGCTGCACACGGTTTAGGCTGACGCCAGACGTCCGGTCGCTGCCCCCTTTGCCGAGAGAGCCACGCCTTGGCCATTCAAGTCGCCCTGCACCACCTCACCGCCTATGCCTACGATCGCCCGGTCCAGCTCGGGCCGCAGATCATCCGGTTGAGGCCGGCGCCCCACTGCAAGACGAAGGTGACGAGCTATTCGCTCCGCATCACGCCGGAGAACCACTTCGTCAACTGGCAGCAGGACCCGCACGGCAACTGGCTCGCCCGTTTCGTCTTCCCCGAGACGACGCGCGAGTTCCGCATCGAGGTCGACCTGCTGACCGAGATGGCGGTGTTCAACCCCTTCGACTTCTTCCTCGAGGAATATGCCGAGACCTTCCCCTTCGCCTACAAGCCGGAGCTGGCGGAGGAGCTGAAGCCCTATCTCGTGGCCGAGAAGACCGGCGAGCGCTTCGAGACCTATCTCGAGGCGGTGCGCGAGACCGACGTCCGCACGGTGGACTATCTCGTCCGCCTCAACCAGCGCCTCAGCCAGGACATCCGCTACGTCATCCGCATGGAGCCGGGCGTGCAGGAGCCCGACGAGACGCTGGAGCTCGGCTCCGGTTCGTGCCGCGACACCGCCTGGCTGCTGGTCCAGATCGCCCGCCGCATGGGGCTCGCCGCCCGCTTCGTCTCCGGCTACCTGATCCAGCTGAAGCCGGACGTGAAGGCGCTCGACGGCCCGTCCGGCACCGACCACGACTTCACCGACCTGCATGCGTGGTGCGAGGTCTACCTGCCCGGCGCCGGCTGGATCGGCCTCGACCCGACCTCCGGTCTCTTCGCCGGCGAAGGACACCTGCCGCTCTGCGGCACGCCGCACTATCGCTCGGCCGCGCCGATCACCGGTCTGGTCGATCCGGCCGAGGTGCAGTTCGAATTCGACATGCACATCGACCGCATCGCCGAGAAGCCGCGCGTCACCGCGCCCTTCTCCGACGAGGCCTGGGAAGCGCTCGACGCGCTCGGCACCCGCGTCGACGAGGATCTCGCCCGCCACGACGTCCGCCTGACCATGGGCGGCGAGCCGACCTTCGTGTCGATCGACGACTACCAGTCGGCCGAATGGAACACCGCCGCGGTCGGCCCGACCAAGCGCGTCAAGGCCGACGAGCTGATCCGCCGCCTGCGCGAGGGCTTCGCCCCCGGCGGCTTCCTGCACTACGGTCAGGGCAAGTGGTATCCCGGCGAGAGCCTGCCGCGCTGGGCCTTTGCCCTCTACTGGCGCAAGGACGGCAAGCCGATCTGGCGCGATCCGACGCTGATCGCCTCCGAAGGCGACACCCACGCCGCGACGGCCGAACATTCGAAGCTGATCGCCGACGGCGTCGCCGAACGCCTCGACATCGGCGGCGACTACGTCATTCCGGCCTTCGAAGACCCCGCCCACTGGCTGGTCCAGGAGGCGCAGCTGCCGGTCAATCTCGATCCGTCGAACTCCAAGCTCGAGAACGCCGAGGACCGCCACCGCATCGCCCGCGTCTTCGACCACGGCCTGACCAAACCGACCGGTCACGTCCTCCCCGTCCAGCGTTGGCAGAGCCGCGCCGGTCAGGGCTGGTACTCCGAGAAGTGGCGCCTGCGCCGCGAGAAACTGTTCCTGATCCCCGGCGACAGCCCGGTCGGCTATCGCCTGCCGATCGCCTCGCTGCCGTGGATCCCGCCGTCGTCCTATCCTTACGTGATGGAACTCGACCCCTTCGTCGAGCGTCCCGACCTGCCGGACCCGGACGAGCTGGCGCAGGTCTATCGCCGCACCGGCCCGGCGCAGCGCGTCACCCAGCGCTTCGTCGAGGAGATCGGCGCCGATCAGGTCCGCACCGCCCTGTCGATCGAGCCGCGCGACGGCATCCTCCACGTCTTCATGCCGCCGGTCTCGACGCTGGACGACTATCTGGAGCTCCTCGCCGCGGTCGAGGCCGCGGCCGAGGCCCATCGCCTGCCGGTCCACATCGAGGGCTATCCGCCGCCGTGGGACCCGCGGCTCGAGGTGATCAAGGTCACCCCCGACCCCGGCGTCATCGAGGTCAACGTCCAGCCCGCCGGCTCCTGGGCCGAATGCGTCGACATCACCACGCGGCTCTACGAAGAGGCGCGGCTGTCGCGGCTCGGCACCGAGAAGTTCATGGTCGACGGCCGCCACACCGGCACCGGCGGCGGCAACCACGTCGTGGTCGGCGCCCGTTGGCCCGGCGACAGCCCCTTCCTGCGCCGCCCCGACCTGTTGAAGAGCCTGGTGCTCTACTGGCAGCGCCACCCCTCGCTCAGCTACCTCTTCTCCGGCCTCTTCATCGGCCCGACGTCGCAGGCCCCGCGCATCGACGAGGCCCGCCACGACGGGCTCTACGAACTCGAGATCGCGCTCGCCAACGTGCCGGCCCCGGGCGAGGGCTTCGCGCCGCCGCCGTGGCTGGTCGACCGGCTCTTCCGCAATCTGCTGGTCGACGTCTCGGGCAACACCCATCGCACCGAGATCTGCATCGACAAGCTCTACTCGCCCGACGGGCCGACCGGCCGCCTCGGCCTCGTCGAGTTCCGCTGCTTCGAGATGCCGCCGGACGCGCGCATGTCGCTCGCCCAGCAGCTCCTGTTGCGCGCGATGATCGCCTGGCTGTGGCGCGAGCCGCAGCAGGGCGAGTTCTCGCGCTTCGGCACCGCGCTGCACGACCGCTACATGCTGCCCCACTTCGTGTGGGAGGACTTCCTCGGCGTGCTCGACGACCTCGGCCGCGCCGGCTACGCCTTCGATCCGCTGTGGTTCAAGGCGCAGTTCGAGTTCCGCTTCCCCTATTACGGCACGGTGGAGCACGGCGGCGTGAAGCTCGAGATCCGTCAGGCGCTCGAGCCCTGGCACGTCACCGGCGAAGAAGGCGCGGTCGGCGGCACGGTGCGTTATGTCGACAGTTCGGTCGAGCGCCTGCAGGTGCGCGTCGAGGGCTTCGACCCCAAGCGCCATGTCGTGACCGCGAACGGCCGTCCGGTGCCGCTCGCCTCGACCGGCACCTCCGGCGAGGCGGTGGCGGGCGTGCGCTACAAGGCGTGGCAGCCGGCCTCGGGCTTCCACCCGACCATCCCGACCCACCCGCCGATCACCTTCGACATCCTCGACCGGTGGACCGGACGGTCGCTCGGCGGCTGCGTCTATCACGTCGCCCATCCGGGCGGGCGCAACTACGACACCTTCCCGGTCAACTCCTACGAGGCCGAGGCGCGGCGTCTGGCGCGTTTCGTCGACCACGGCCACACGCCGGGTTTCGTCACCGTTCCCCCGTCCGAGCGGACGAGCGAATACCCCTTGACTCTCGACCTGCGTCGCCCCCCCTCTCGAACCTGAGGAAGGCGACGCGGACACGCGCCCGGGGGGCATGGTGAACTCGACCCAGTTGGAATTGGCGATGCGCTGGTCGGGCGAGGTCGATCCGGCCATCGCCGAGCTCGTCGCCGGCTATCGACCGGTACCCGGCGTCCACGACGAACTCGTGGACGAGGTCGGTCGCATTCGTCCGCACTGGCTGTCGCTGCTCGCCCATCTCGGCCGTCACGGCCCGACCGACGTCGAGGCCCGCTTCGTCGGCGCCGACCGCTATCTGAGCGAGAGCGGCGTCGTCTACCGCGTCTACGAGGACGGTCAGAACTTCGACCGCCCCTGGCCGCTCGCCCATCTGCCGATCGTCCTCGACGCCGCCGACTGGGCCGGCCTCGCCCACGGCGTCGAGCAGCGCGCCCGCCTGTTCGAGGCGCTGATCGCCGACCTGATGGGCCCGGCCGATCTCGTCGCCTCCGGCGCCGTGCCGGCCGCGCTCGTCGCCGGCAATCCCGAGTTCCTGCGCCCCGTCGCCGGCATCCGCCCCAAGGGCGGCCATTTCCTTCATCTCTATGCCGCCGACGTCACCCGCGCGCCCGACGGGCGCTGGTGGGTGCTCGCCGACCGTACCCAGGCGCCGTCGGGTGCCGGCTACGCCATCGAGAACCGCGTCGCCCTGTCGCGCGCCCTGCCGGAGGCCTTCGAGGACATCGGCGTCGAGCGCCTCGGCCCCTTCTTCCAGGCGGTCCGCGTCGGCCTCGCCCAGGTCGCCGCCCGCGGCACCGAACCGCGCATCGCCCTGATGTCGCCGGGGCCGTGGTCCGAGACCTATTTCGAACACGCCTTCCTCGCCCGCTCGCTCGGCTTCCAGCTGGTCGAGGCGGGTGATCTCGTCGCCTCCGAGGCGGGCGTCGCGGTGCGCACCGTCGCCGGTCTCGAGCCGATCGACGTGCTGGTGCGCCGCATCGACGCCGACTGGGCCGATCCGCTCGAGCTCAATCCCGGTTCGCGCCTCGGCGTCCCCGGCCTCGTCGAGGCGGTGCGCGCCGGCCGTGTCGTCGTCAGCAACGCGCTCGGCACCGGTCTGGTCGAGGCCCCGGCGTTGACCGGCTATCTGCCGGCGCTGAGCCGCCGGCTGATCGGCGAGGAACTGGCGCTGCCCAACGTCGCGACCTGGTGGTGCGGCGAGCCGGCGGCGCGCGACACGGTGATCGCCGACCTCGACGATCTGGTGCTCGCCCCCGCCTTCGGCCGCACCCTGCCCGGCATCCTCGACAGCGCCGGCGTGCTCGGCAAGAAGCTGACCCGCGCCGAGCGAGAGCGCTATGCCGCCAAGCTCTCCCGCCGCGGCATCGACTTCGTCGGCCGCGAGCCGCTGCGCCTCTCCACCGCGCCGGTGTGGGAGAAGGGCCGGCTGGTGCCCCGCCCCTTCGCCATCCGCGTCTTCGTCGCCCGCACCGCCGACGGCTGGTCGGTGATGCCCGGCGGCCTCGCCCGTTTCGCCGAACGCTCCGACGTGCGCCTCCTGTCGATGCAGCGCGGCGGCCGCTCCGGCGACGTCTGGGTGCTGGGCCAGCGCGCGGCGAGCCGCAGCGAGGCCAAGCCCGAAGCGCGGCTGATGCCCGAGCCCGACAAGGTGGCGATCCGCCGCGACAACGGCATCCTGCCGTCGCGCGCCGCCGACAACCTGTTCTGGTTCGGCCGCTATCTCGAGCGCGCCGAACAGACTGCCCGTCTGCTGCGCGGCCTCGAGGGCCACGGCGACGACGGCGTCGTCGAGATCTCGCGCGATCTCCAGCGCCGCATCGCCCATCTGCTCGACCAGGGCCTCGCCGTCCCCTCGACCGCCGGCAGCGCCCGCACGCTGGCCGAGGCCGCGGTCTGGTCGCCCCTGCCCGGGGCCGTCGGCCGCCTCGTCGCCGAGGCCCATCGCACCGCCTCGGTGGTGCGCGACCGCCTGTCGCCCGACGCCTGGCGGGCACTCGCCGGCCTGCGCGACCGGCTCGACCGCGGCCTCGACGCCGCCGGACGGCCGCTGCAGGTCTTCGCCGAGGTCGACGGCACGCTCAGGACCATCGCCGCCATCGTCGGCCTCGCCCACGAGACGATGAACCGCCGCGAGGGCTGGCACTTCTTCGATCTCGGCCGCCGCGTCGAACGCGGCATCGGCCTCGCCCGCGCCGCCCGCGGCTTCGGCGACGAGGCGGCCGACACCGACGCCCTCGACATGCTGCTCGACCTCGCCGACGGCCGCGTCACCTATCGCACCCGCTATCTCGGCGGCACGGCGCGCCGCCCGGTGCTCGACCTCGTCCTCCTCGACGAGGCCAATCCGCGCGCCGTCGCCTATCAGGTCGCCCGCATCCTCGACCATCTCGAGAGCCTCGCCGACCGTCGCGAGGGCGACCTGCTGCCGCCGGAACTGAAGACCGCGCGCCGCCTCGCCGCCGAGCTCGAGACCGACGACGCCGGTGTCTTCGACACCGCCCGCATCCGCCGCATCGAGGGCGCGTTGATGGCGATCTCCGACGCGGTCGCCGCCCGCTACTTCACGCAAGGCTCGCTCCTGCCGGCGACGGAGGAGGAGGCCTGATGCGTTTCGACGTCACCCACGTCACCGTCTACGACTGGGGCGGTCCGGTGCCGGTCGCCGACTGCCGACTGCGCCTGACGCCGATCGAGCGGCGCGGCCAGCGCGTCCACGTCTCGCGTCTCGTCATCGATCCGCAGCCCGAACACGTCGTCGACGAGGTCGACTGGTTCGGCAATCACGTCACCCGCATCGCCTTCCGCGCGCCCCACTCGCGCCTGACGCTGCGCTCGACCGCGACGGTGACGACCCTGCCGCTTCTGCCCCTCGACGCCGCCGCCTCCCCCGCCTGGGAGACGATCGCGGCGCGTGCCGCCCAGTCGCACTCGCTCAGCCCCGACGATCCGGTGCAGTTCGTCTTTCCATCCCGCGCCGTGCCGCTGACGCCGGCGGTGACGCGCTGGACGGTCGAATGCTTCACCCCCGGCCGGCCGATCCTCGAGGCGGCGTTGGCGCTGACGCAGCGCATCCATGCCGAGTTCCGCTACATGCCCGGCGTCACCGACGTGGCGACGCCGCTCGCTCGCGCCTTCGAGGAACGCCGCGGCGTCTGCCAGGACTTCGCCCATGTGATGATCGCCGGCCTGCGCGGTCTCGGCCTGCCGGCGGCCTATGTCGGCGGCTATCTGCGCACCCTGCCGCCGCCGGGCAAGCCGCGGCTCGAGGGCGCCGACGCCATGCATGCCTGGGTCGAGGTCTGGTGCGGCGCCGAGCTCGGCTGGATCGGCTTCGATCCGACCAACGCCATCCTCGCCGGCGAGGACCACATCGTCGTCGCCTTCGGCCGCGACTATGCCGACGCCGCCCCGGTGATCGGCATCCTGTCGTCGAGCGGCGAGCAGGGCCTGTCGGTCGCCGTCGACGTGGTCGAGGCGCGAGACCCGGCGCTCGATGCCCTCTCGGTCCCCGCCCCACCGGCCTGAGGCCGCGGCACGACGGCCCTCCGTCTTCCTCCGCCACGACCCACCGGACCTCGCCGCCGCGCGAGGCTGCGTCATCACGTCTAAGGGAAACCACGGATTCCACACTGGCGAAGCGGCCGATTTCCGCTAATCTAATCGATATGACGCCGCAAGGTCGGGGGCCGTCGCCGCCGAGACGCGGCCCCGGCCGGCGGACACCTCGAGGAGGGTTACGATGACGGACGTTTCTCGTTCCCATGCGACCGGCCTGTCGCCCACCGCACCGCGCGTCCTCGACGTCGGCGCCGCCGACGTGATCGAGGCACTGCGCCTCGGCTTCGCCGACTTCCGCGCCGCGCCGGCCTACGGGCTGTTCTTCGGTGGCATCTTCGCCTTCGGCGGCCTGTTCCTGACCTGGCTGACGCTCGGCGCCGGCCTTGGCTGGCTGACCTATCCGATGGCCACCGGCTTCGCCCTGCTCGGCCCCTTCGTCGCCGTCGGCTGCTACGAGGTGAGCCGCCGGCGCGAGGCGGGCCAGCCGCTCGACTTCGCCGCCGTCCTGACCGTGATGGGGCGCCAGAGCGGCCGCGAGTTCGGCTGGATGGCCTTCGTCACGCTCTTCGTCTTCCTGCTCTGGATGTATCAGGTCCGGGTGCTGTTCATCCTGACGCTCGGCCTCGGCGGCTTCGCCACGATGGGCGAGTTCTTCCATGCCGTGACGTCGACGCCCTCGGGCTGGCTCTTCCTCGGCCTCGTCCATCTCGACGGGCTGGTCTTCGCGCTGGTCGCCTTCTCGCTGACCATCGTCGCCTTCCCGCTGCTGCTCGATCGCGAGGTCGACTTCGTCACCGCGATGATCACCTCGGTGCGCACGGTGACGCTCAACCCCAGGACCATGATCTCATGGGGGCTGATCGTCGCCGCGACGCTGTTCCTGTCGATCCTGCCGGCCTTCCTCGGCCTTCTGGTGACGCTGCCGGTGCTCGGCCACGCCACCTGGCATCTCTATCGCCGCATCGTCCTGCCGCAGAGCCCGGCGTGAGCGGCACGACGCCGACCGGTCCGAAGGGCGCCCCGGATCATCCCGGTCGGGCGCCCTTCGTGCCTCAGGCGGGACGCACCACGACCGGTGTACCGATCGGAACCCGGCGGTGGAGATCGATCACGTCGTGATTGAGCAGGCGGATGCAGCCCGACGACACGGCCTTGCCGATGCTCGACGGATCGTTGTTGCCGTGGATGCGATAGAGCGTGTCGCGATCGCCCTGGAACAGGTAGAGCGCGCGGGCGCCGAGCGGGTTCTCCGGCCCGCCGGGCATGCCGGAGGCCCATTTGGCGGCTTCCTCGTCGCGCAGCGTCATTTCGCGCGGCGGCGTCCAGGTCGGCCATTCCGCCTTGCGCCGGATCGTCGCCCGCCCCGACCAGGCGAAGCCCTCGCGGCCGACGCCGACGCCGTAGCGGATGGCGTCGCCGTCGTCGCGCACCAGATAGAGATAGCGCTCGCCCGGATCGATCACGATCGTGCCGGGTTGTTCCGGCCCGCGCCAGCGCACCAGCGCGCGCAGATAGGCCGGATCGACCTCGGAGAAATCGAGCGGATCGACGATGAAACGGCCGTCGTCGATCTCGCCGTACATGGTGAGATACTGCGATGGAATGTGGCCGCCGGTGCCGATCTCGCTGGCGCGGCGACGCACGCGCGTCTCGTAACCGTCGCTCTCGAAATCCCAGCGCTCGACGCGCGCCGATGCGGCACAGCCGGCCAGCGCCAACGGCAGGCCGGCGATCAGGGCGCGCCGCGACCAGGTCTTGGCCGCGCCGCGTCGGTCATCGCGGAAAATGTCTTCGAACATGAATCACCTCGACTGCGGACACCCCCGACCATCACCACCCCGCATGGAGATAGTGGGGCAGAGATGGGGCGAGGAAAGGTCTGCCGCCCCTCTCGATCACGAAGCGGCGGCCTGTGGCCGAAATGCCGCGCCGCATCGCTCCGGGATGAACGCTCCGGCGAGCCGATCGTTCCCTCGCGACCGCAGATCGCCTAGCGGCGTCCGTAGGTCGAGAACTTCTCGGCCGCCGCCGCGATCTCGTCGTCGGTGAGGATCACCGGATCGCCGAGGAGCAGCGCCTGATGGTACTGGAAGGCGAGCGTCTCGAGCTCGACCGCCAGCCACAGCGCCCGCGCCATGGTCGGCGCCACGGTGATCGAGCCGTGATTGGCGAGGAGGCAGCCGTTGCGCCCCTCGAGCGCGGCGAGCGCCGCCGCCGAGAGCTCCGGCGTGCCGAAGGTGGCGTAGTCCGAGCAGGGAATGGTCGGACCGCCGAAACCGGCGATCATGTAGTGGACCGCCGGGATCGGCCGCCGTCCGATGGCGAGCACGGTGGCGTAGGGCGAATGGGTGTGGACCACCGCGTTCGCTTCCGGTCGTGCCCTGAGGATGTCGCGGTGGAAGCGCCATTCCGACGACGGCGGCCGCGGCCCCTCCCATCCGCCGGCCTCGTCGGAGAGATCCATCTTCGCGACGAGATCGGCCGTCAGCTCCGCCGGCGGCACCGCCGAGGGCGTGATCAGCATGGCGTCGCCGAAGCGCAGCGACACGTTGCCCGAGGTGCCGCGATTGAGCCCGGAGGTCCCGAGCTCGCGCATCGCCGCGACCACCGTCTCGCGCGCCGCGCGCTCGGTCTCGTTCACAGTCGTCCCGCCTCGATGATCCGCTGCAGGAAGGCGCGGGTGCGCTCGTCCTTCGGGTCGGAGAAGATCTGGCTCGGCGGTCCCTCCTCGTGGACGACGCCGCCGTAGAGGAAGCAGACCTTGGAGGCCACTTCCTTGGCGAAGCCCATCTCGTGGGTGGCGAGCACCATGGTCATGCCCTCGTCGCGCAGGTCGCGGACGATGTCGAGCACTTCGGCGACGAGTTCGGGATCGAGCGCCGAGGTGATCTCGTCGAGCAGCATGACGATCGGGTCCATGGCGAGCGCGCGCACGATCGCCACGCGCTGCTGCTGGCCGCCCGACAGCCGATCGGGGAACTCGTTCGCCTTGTGGTCGAGGCGGATGCGGGCGAGGAGCTCCATCGCCCGTTCCTTCGCCTCCGCGCGGCTCTGCCCCAGCACCTTCACCGGCGCCGCGGTGATGTTGTCGAGGACGCTCATGTGCGGGAAGAGGTTGAACGACTGGAAGACGATGCCGACGTCGCGGCGCAGCGCGTCGACATCGACGCCGGGGCCGGAGACGCGGTCGCCGTGCAGCCGGATCTCACCGGAATCGATCGTCTCGAGCCCGTTGATGCAGCGCAGGAGCGTGGACTTGCCGCAACCCGAGGGGCCGATCAGGCAGACCACCTGATGCTCCTCGATGTCGAGCGTGATGCCGTTGAGAACGGGGACCACCCCGCCGTAGGACTTGCGGACGTCGCGGATCTCGACGAGTGCCATGAGTTTCTCCGTCCGTCCTCAGCTGCCGGCGCGCATGCGCTTCTGGTCGCGCTCGATCAGCTTGTCGACGAGGCGGGCCTGCGGAATGGTGATGAGCACGAAGAGCACCGCCACCGTCGTCACCGACGACAGATTGAAGTGGTTCGAAGCGATGATCTTGGCCTGGTTGAAGGCGTCGACGGTGCCGATGACGCTGACCAGCGCCGTGTCCTTCTGCAGCGAGATGAAGTCGTTGAGCAGCGGCGGAATGATCCGGCGCACCGCCTGCGGCACGACGACGAAGCGCAGCGTCTGGGTGTGCGAGAAGCCGAGCGAACGCGCCGCCGCGGTCTGCGACCAGTGCACGCTCTCGATGCCCGAGCGATAGACCTCGGAGACATAGGCGCCGTAGGTCAGCGTCAGCGCCAGGATCGCGAACATCGTCGGCGACATGTCGCGCAGGATCGGCAGGTCGGTCAGCGGCAGGCCGAAGCCGACCAGATAGATCGCGATGATCGCCGGCAGGCCGCGGAAGAGATCGACATAGGCCGTGGCGATCAGGCGCACCGGCGCCCCCGCCCGGCCCGGCGCCAGCCGCGCCACCGCGATCAGCAGACCCCAGATCAGCACCAGGATCTCGGCGATCACGAAGATCTCGACATTGATCCAGAAGGCGGCGCCGACGAGGTGGAAGGTCTCGAAGATCAGCGACAGATCGAAGAAGGTGCGTCCGACCGCGACCTCGTTGGCCACCAGGAAGAGGCCGAAGAACAGCACGATCGCCGCCGCCGCCGCATAGCCGATGGCGACCCAGGAATGTTCCCGCGCCGCCGCCGTCTCGGCCCGCGCCTCGGCGACGTCGGTCGCCGCCAGACGGTCGGCCTTGACCGCCCCGAAGAAGCCCTGCAGCGCCGGCACGAAGACGACGAGGAAACCGGCCACCACCGCGAAGAGCCCGGCGGTCGCCCAGTCCGACTCCACACCGATCGAGGCGAGCCCGTCGCGCACCGCGCCGGCGGTGGCGAGGCCGGCGGCGATCAGACCGACGACGACGAGTATCGCCAGAAGCGCAATCCCCTTTGCCGATTTCGGCGGCGCCGGCGTCCACTTGCGGGTGGCGCGCGGCGCCCGGATTCGCGGCGGCTGCGATGCGTCGGGAAGGTCGTCCATGCTGTGTCTCGCTCGTGTCGGGACCGAGTGACCGCACGCCCGGCGGCGCCGGGCGCGAGGATCGGAAGAGGGGATCCGGTCGTACGACCGGCGGCGGGTTTCCCCGCCGCCGTCCGCTTCAGCCGAGATCGGCTCGGAACATCAGGGCTTGAAATACGGGATCTTGGTCGGATCCGCACCCCACGTGGCGGCGAGATACTTCGCGGCCAGCTTCTTGGTGGTGCCGTCGGCGATCAGAGCCTGCAGCGCCTTGTCGAGGGTCGCGGCGTTGGCCGAACCCTTCGGGAAGAGCGCGCCGTACTTCTCGCCGGTCGAGTACTGGCCGACGACGACCATCTTGCCCTTGGATTCGGCGGCCTGGCCGAGCACGATCGCCGTGTCGGTCATGGCGACGTCGATCTGGTTGGCCATCAGCGCGGTGAACATCGCCGGGGTGTCCGGGAACACCTTGGCTTCGGTCTTCGGCTTCAGCGTCTCCTTGACGAAGTCGGTGCCGGTGGTGCCGGCCTGGACGCCGATGCGCAGGCCCTTCATGTCGCCGCTCTCGATCTTCTTGCTCTTCTTGGCCAGGACGCCGACGTCACTGTCGAAGTAGGGAACCGAGAACTGCACCACTTCCTTGCGCTTGTCGGTGATCGAGATCTGCGACAGGGCGATGTCGAAGTCCTTGGTGTTGCCGGCGACGAGCGCGTCGAAGTCGACGTTCTTCAGCACCACCTTGTCGAGGCCGACGCGCCACGCGATGTTGGCGGCGAGGCAATACTCGTAACCGTCCTTGATGGCTTCCGGCGTGTCGCCGTTGTTCCAGCCCGGCGCCGGAAGGTTGGTCTCATAGGTCAGCTGGCCCGGAATGGCCGGCGTGATCGAGAACTCGCCCTTCTTGCCGGTCAGTTCGCAGTTGCCGATCTTGTCGGCGGCCGCGGCGGTACCGACGAAGGCACCGAAGGCGACGAGAGCAATTCCGAGACGGACTTTCGACTTGGAAATCATGGGGATCTGCCTCTTGTGGCGAAAGGCGCGGAGGGCCGACGGGGTGCCGGTCCTTGGCCGCATGTTAACGCCGAAATCGCCGGATGGAACCGGAAAAAACAGCGATCGGAAGGTTGTTTCGGGGATGGATTTTCCTCGACACCGCCGCATCCCGCCCGCTCAGAGGCGGCGACGCTTCGCATCTGCCAAAATCTCGCGCGCGGCGTTGTGCCCCGGCGCGCCCGTCACGCCGCCGCCCGGGTGGGTGCCCGAGCCGCACATGTAGAGACCGGCGACCGGCGCACGATAATCGGCGTGTCCCATCACCGGCCGCGCCGAGAACATCTGGTCGAGCCCGAGGGCGCCGTGGAAGATGTCGCCGCCGACGAGGCCGAACTTGCGTTCGAGATCGAGCGGCGAATGGATCTGCCGGCCGACGACCGAGGCCGCGAAGCCCGGCGCATGGGCATCGACCGTGGCGATCATCAGATCGGCGACCTCCTCGCGCGCCTCGTCCCACGACCGGCCGTCCGGCAGCGTCGGCGCCACCTGCTGGCAGAACAGCGAGGCGACGTGGGCACCCTGTGGCGCCAGCGAGGAATCGAGCGTCGAGGGGATCAGCATCTCGACGATCGGCGCCTTCGACCAGCCGTGGCGGCGGGCGTCGAAGAAGGCGTCCTCCATGTATTTCAGCGACGGCGCGATCACGATGCCGGCGGTGTGGTGGTCGGCGACCTCGCGCCCCGGCCGGCAGGTGAAGCTCGGCAGCTCGGAGAGCGCGACATTCATGCGGAAGGTGCCCGAGCCCGACTTCCACGAGGCGATGCGGTCGCGGAAGTCGTCCGGCAGCGTCGCCGGGTCGAGCAGCTTCTCGAAGGTGAGCTTCGGGTGGAGGTTGGAGACCACCGCGCGGGCGCGGATGGTCTCGCCCGCCTCCGTCACGACGCCGACGGCGCGGCCGTTCTCGACCAGGATCTCGGCGACGCCGGCTTCCGTCCGGATCTCGACGCCGCGCGACCGCGCCGACGACGCCATGGCCCGGGTGATCGCACCCATGCCGCCGATCGCGTGGCCCCAGACGCCGCGCTTGCCGTTCACCTCGCCGAAGCAGTGGTGCAGCAGCACATAGGCCGAGCCGGCGGCATAGGGGCTGGCATAGTTGCCGACGATGCCGTCGAAGCCGTAGATCGCCTTGATCGGATCGCTCTCGAACCACTGGTCGAGGAAGTCGCCGGCCGAACGGGTGAAGATCTCCAGCAGGTCGCGCTGGCCGGAAAGATCCAGCCGGCGGAAGCGGTTGCCGACCTTGCCGGCCGCGAGCATCTGCCCGAGCGTCTCGATCAGCCCGCGCCCCGTCGTGACGTTGGGCGGGGTCTCGAGCACCAGATCGCGCAGCACGTCGGCCATCCGCTCCAGCCGGTCGCCGTAGGCATCGAGCCGTTCGGCGTCGCGTGCCGAGAAGGTGGCGACCGACGCCTTGGTCCGGCCGGGGCCGATCTCCAGCGCCCGCCCGTCGGGCAGCGGCAGGAAGTTCGACATCCGCCGCTCGACGACCTCGAGCCCGTGCTTCGCCAGCTCGAGATCGCGGATCACCTTCGGATTGAGCAGCGACACCGTGTAGGCGGCGGCGGAGTTGCGGAAGCCGGGATGGAACTCCTCGGTGACGGCACAGCCGCCGACGACGTCGCGTCGCTCGAGCACCAACACCTTCAACCCGCCGGCCGCCAGATAGCCCGCCGTCGTCAGCCCGTTGTGGCCCGCTCCGATCACGATGACGTCGTGCATGCTTCCCGCCCTCTCGCGCCCTCGGCCCCCGCCGAAATCCGTGTGATACGGTCGTCAAAGAACTTTCGTCGTCAAGCGGGATTTTGCGGAGACGCTGCCCGATCTCGAGGCAGGGCCGAAACGAGGCACTCGACACACCGCGGACGGACGAGGTGCCGCCGCCGTTTGCAACGCGGCGCCGTGGGACGAAGGGTCGCGCCACGATGCGCGGCGCTCCCCCCTCCCATCAGGGGAGGGGTCGAGGGTGGGGTGACGGGAGTTGCAGTGAGGTCATGGGAGTCGCCGAAGTCGGAACGAGCCCGGCTGCGCCCGAGATGCCGAACCGCCGAACCCCACCCGCCTCGCTGCGCTCGGCACCCTCCCCTGAAGGGAGGGTGAAGCGGAGGCGGCGCCATGAGAACCATCGACGTTCGGGGATGTTCGAGAGCCGACCGACCGCCCCTCACCCGCCCGCGCGGCGGCTGCCCGGCTGGTGGCGCGGCAGGCGCAGTTGGAAGACCGCCCCCCTGACCGGCCCGTTCGCCGCCGACAGCGAGCCGCCGTGCTCGCGGGCGATGGCATAGGAGATCCAGAGCCCCAGACCCGTCCCCTCGCCCACCACCTTGGTGGTGAAGAAGGGTTCGAAGATCTTGTCGGCGACCCCGTCGGCGATGCCGGCGCCGTTGTCGGCGACCTCGATCACCACGTCGTCGCCCTGGGCATGCATCGCGATCGCCACGTGCGGCTCGGCGACCGCCTTGACCGCGTCGAGTGCGTTGTCGACCAGATTGACCAGCACCTGGTGGATCTTGCCCTCCTCGCCCTCGACCGTCAGGCCGGGTTCGAGATCGGTCTCGAGCTTGGCCGGAACGTTCTTCGCCCGCATCGCCCATTGCGCCGCCGTGCCGATCAGCTTGGCGAGGTCGACGGTCGCATTCTCGCTGGCGCGCGAGAAGGAAAGCCGGCGAAGGTTCTTGACGATCTCGGAGATGCGCATGGCGCCCTCGAGCGTCCCTTCGATCAACGGCGCGAGGTCGGCGAGGATGGCGCCGACCCGGCTCTCGCGCTTCAGCCGATCGACCGCGGCCCGCGGCGCCTCTTCTTCCAGGGCGCCGATGTAGCGTTCCAGGCTCTTGCGATAGCGCTCGAGCGTGTGGATGTTGCCGTAGACGAAGGAGATCGGGTTGTTGAGCTCGTGGGCGACGCCGGCGACGAGGCGGCCGAGGCTCGCCATCTTCTCCTGCTCGATCAGCTTGCGCTGCGCCTTCTGCAGCTCCATGTGCGCCTTGTGCAGCGCCTCGTAGGCGCGCCGCAGCTCGCCGATCGGCCGCCCGGTCAAGACCGCGCCGACCCGGTGACCGTTGTGGTCGAAACGGGCCGAGACGTTCATCGCCATCAGGTCGGAGGCGCCCTCGGCGGTCAGGAACGACAGCTCGAGCTCGCGCACCTCGCCCTCGACGCCCGACAGCAGCGCGTTGCGCGCCTTGGCCCGGTCGCCCTCGACGACGAGATCGCCGAGCCGCTCGCCGAGCACCGCCTCGAGCGGCCGGGCGATGATGCGCGAGAAGGCGGGATTGGCCTTCACCACCGCGCCGCGCTCGTCGACCACCACGAGAATGTCGGAGACCGAGGCGATCACCGAGGAGATGAAGCCCTCGGCCGCTTCCAGCTCGGCATTCTTGGTCTCGAGATCCGCCTCGTAGCGCAGCAGGTCGGAGTAGACCGCGTCCATCTTCGCGATGACGTCGATCCACATCTCCTCACCGGCGCCGTCGAGCCCGGCCCCGCCTTCGTCGAAGACATGGGCCATCAGGTTCGCCGGCCGCGGCCGCAGATCAGTCTCGCTCGTCGTCATCGAGGTCTCGTCTCAGATCGTAGCGGTGGATCTTCGCCCGAAGACCGACGCGCGACAATCCGAGTTCGGCGGCCACCCGCGAGATGTTGCCGTTCAGCCGGTCGAGCGCCTCGGCGATCACCTCGCGCTCCAGCGACTCGACCCGCTCCTTGAGCTGCGGCCGCGGACCGGAAGCGTCGACCACTCGCATCGGCCGGCCGGCATGGGCGATGCGCGGCGACAGGAGATCGATGCCGAGCGCCCCGTCGCGATCCGACAGCGCCACCATGCGCTGGATCTCGTTGGCGAGTTCACGGACGTTGCCCGGCCACTCGTAACGCGTCATCGCCGCCAGCGTCTCACCGGTGAAGCCCGGCACGTCGCGCTTAAAGGCGCGATTGACGTCGCCGAGGATCCGCGCCGCGATCGCCGGCACGTCCATGGCGCGTTCGGCGAGCGACGGCAGATGGATCGGGAAGGCCGCCAGCCGATAGAACAGGTCGCGGCGGAAGCGCCCGGCGTCGACCTCGTTCATCAGGTTGCGGTTGGTCGCGGCGATGACGCGGACGTCGACCTTCCGCGGCCGCTGCGCGCCGAGTGGACGGATCTCGCCCTCCTGCAGCACGCGCAGCAGCTTCACCTGGAAGGCCGGCGAGGTCTCGCCGATCTCGTCGAGGAAGATCGTGCCGCCGTCGGCCACTTCGAACAGACCGATGCGGTCCTGATAGGCGCCGGTGAAGGCGCCCTTCTTGCAGCCGAAGAGTTCGCTCTCGAGCAGATCGTCCGGCAACGCGCCGCAGTTCTCGACGACGAAGGGTTGATCGGCCCGGCCCGACCCGTTGTGGATCGCCCGCGCGAGAAGCTCCTTGCCGGTGCCCGAGGCGCCGGTGATCAGCACCGAGATGTCGTAGTCGGTCGCCCGCTTGGCCAGCGCGATGGCATGGGCCACCGGGCTCGCCGGCTCGTGGACGATCTTGTCGAAGTCGCCGAGCCGCCGCTGCGCCCGCCGCATGTCGCCGACCACCGAGGTCAGCCGCTTCGGCGAGGGCTTCGCCTCCACCTCCACCGCCCCGGCCCCGCCGGCCTCGCGCTGCGCCCAATAGAGCCGCGAGGCCTCGCGCACCGTGTCGATCAGCCGATCCGGGTGCCAGGGCTTGGTGATGTAGTGATAGATCCCCGCCTCGTTGACGCCGGCGATGATGTCCTCCGAGTCCGTGTAGCCGGAGATGATCATGCGGATCGGGTCGGGCCACTGGTCGCGGACCCGTTTTAGGAAGTCGACGCCGTTCTCGCCCGGCATGCGTTGATCGCACAGGATGACCTGCACCATCTCGCCGGCCAGCACGTCCTCGGCCTCCGCCGCCCCACGCACGGAGATGACCTCGAACTCCTCCGCCAGCACGCGGCGGATCGCCTCGAGGCTGCGGATCTCGTCGTCGATGACGAGCACCGTGGCATTGCCCGGCATCACTGTTCCCCCGATTGGCTCACGATCGTTCCCCTCGATCGGCATCAGCAGATGCGCGGCAACTGCTCGCCCGACAGCCAGTCGACGATGCGACCGCCGCCGAACGACGTCGTCATCTGCACGAAGAACTGGTCGTCCGCGATCACCTCGCCGACGATCGCCGCTTCCGCCCCCAGAGGGTGCGCGCGCATCGCCGCCAGCACCGCCTCGGCACCCTCCGGCGCCACGACGGCGATCAGCTTGCCCTCGTTGGCGACGTTGAGCGGATCGAGACCGAGGAATTCGCAGGCCGCATGGACCTCCGGCTTCACCGGCACGTCGTCTTCCTCGATGCGGACGCCGACCCGCGACTGGTGGGCGATCTCGTTGAGGGTGGCCGCGAGCCCGCCGCGCGTCGGATCGCGCAGCAGGCGCAGATGCGGCGCCCCCGCCTCGATCATCGCCGCGACCAGCCCGTGGAGGGCGGCCGAATCCGAGACGATCGCGGTGTCAAAGGTCAGGTTCTCGCGGCTCGACATGATGGCGACGCCGTGGTCGCCGATCGATCCGGAGACGATCACCTTGTCGCCCGGCCGCGCCCGGTCGCCCGACAGTTCGACGCCCGCCGCCACCACGCCGATGCCGGCGGTGGAGATGAAGACGCCGTCGGCCTTGCCGCGCTCGACCACCTTGGTGTCGCCGGTGACGATCGGCACACCCGCCTCGCGTGCCGCCTCGCCCATCGTGTCGGCGATCCGCTTCAGATCCGCCAGCGGGAAGCCCTCTTCGATGATGAAGGAGGCCGACAGCGCCACCGGCCGCGCGCCGCCCATGGCGACGTCGTTGATCGTGCCGTGGACCGCCAGCGAACCGATGTTGCCACCGGGGAAGAACAGCGGCGACACGACGTAGCCGTCGGTGGTCATCACCATCTTCTCGCCGGGACCGGCCGGCGCCGGGAAGGTCGCCTGATCGTTGCCCTGGTCGAGCAGCGGATTGGAGAAGGCCTCGTGGAAGATCTCGGAGATCAGCTGCGCCATGGCCCGGCCGCCCGAACCGTGCGAGAGGTCGACGCGACCGTTCTTGAGATCCATCTTGCGATGACGCACGCGGGGATTGGAGAGCTGGTTCACGAGGCTTTCCTTTCAGCCTGCTTCGCCTTCACCCGGAAGCGGCCATAGGTCCAGTGCGCCGCGCAGGCGCCTTCCGACGACACCATGCAGGAGCCCATCGGCGTCTCGGGCGTGCAGACCGTGCCGAAGAGCTTGCAGTCGGCCGGCTCCTTGGCGCCGATCAGGATGGTGCCGCATTCGCAGGCCGGATTGTCCGAGGCCTCGATGCGCTTCACCGCGAAACGCTTCTCGGCATCGAACTCCGCCCATTCGTCGCGCAGCTTCAGCGCCGAGTCCGGGATCGAGCCGAGACCGCGCCATTCGAAGGCGTCGCGCAGATCGAAGACCTCCCCGACCAGCGCCTGCGCCGCGCGGTTGCCCTCGCGGGTGACGGCGCGGATGTACTGGTTCTCGACCTCGGAGCGACCCTCGTTCATCTGACGCACCAGCATCAGGATCGACTGCATCACGTCGAGCGGCTCGAAGCCGGAGACGACGATGCGCTGGCCGTACTCCTCGACGAACGTGTCGTAGGGCTCGAGGCCGATCACCGCCGAGACGTGGGACGGTCCGAGGAAGCCCTGGATCTTCACCGGCGAATGACCGTCGATCTCCGGCGCGTCGAGGATGGCGCGGATCGCCGAGGGCGTCAGCACGTGGTTGACGAAGCAGGTGAGGTTCGTCAGCCCCTTCTTCTTGGCGAGCTTCACCGCCATGGCCGTCGGCGGCGTCGTCGTCTCGAAGCCGATGGCGAAGAAGACGACCTGCCGGTTCGGGTTCTCCTCGGCGATGCGCACCGCGTCGAGGGTCGAATAGACCATGCGGATGTCGCTGCCCGATGCCTTCGCCTTGATCAGCGAGGTGCCCTTGGAACCCGGCACGCGCATCAGGTCGGCGTAGGTGAGGAGCGTCACCTCCGGATTCTTGGCGAGCTCGATCGCCTCGTCGATCCGGCCGATCGGCAGCACGCAGACCGGGCAACCGGGCCCATGGATCATCCTGACGTTCTTCGGCAGCAGATCCTCGAGCCCGTAGCGCGAGATCGCATGGGTGTGGCCGCCACAGAACTCCATGAAGGCGTAGGAGCGGGCCGGATCGGCCTCGGCCGCGATGGTCGCGGCGACCGCGCGGGCGAGTTTGCCGTCGCGATATTCGTCGACGTATTTCATTGCACCGCCCCCTTCGCCAAGGCGCCGGCCTCGGCGAGAAGACGCAGCGTCTCGGCCGCCTCTTCCGCGTCGATCTTGGCGAGCGCGTAGCCGACATGGACGATCACGTAGTCGCCGGGCGCCACGCCCTCGACCATCGCGACCGAGATTTCCTTGGTGACGCCGTCGAGATTGACGCGCGCCATGTCGTCGGGAAGCAGTTCACTCACGAGAGCGGGGATGGCGAGACACATGGTGTCGGCTCCTTCAGGGGATCGTCTTGTCGTCTTGGATCGGGGTGATGAGATGGGCACGGCCGAGCGCGGCCTGACCCAGCGAGAGGCCGCCGTCGCCCGGCGGGACCTTCTCGGCAAAGAGCGGACGGAAGCCGCGCGCGACGAGGCCCTCGTCGAGGCCGGTCGCGAGCACGCGGTTCATCAGGCAGCCGCCGCCGAGCGCGACCCGCTCGCCCGGCACGGCGAGCGCCGCGACGAGGGCGAGGAGACTGTCGACAACGGCCCCGTGGAAGAGCTCGGCACCGGCGCGGGCGTCGAGCCCCGGCCGGCAGAGCTCGGCCAGCAGCGGTCGGAAGTCGAGCACGCCGTCGTCGATCCGGTAGAGGCCGGAGCCGCGAACGGGTGCGCGCACCAGCGCCTCGAGCTCCATCGCCGCCTGTCCCTCGTGGTCCTGCACGAGCCTGAGCCCGAGAAGACCGGCGGCGGCATCGAAGAGCCGGCCGAGCGAGGTCGTCGTCGCCTCGCGACCCGAGGCGAGGCGATCGGCCAGCGGCCCGACCATCGCGGCCGGCATGCGGGGATGGTTTGCCGCCTCGAGATCGGCAGTGAAGCGCTTCTTCGCCGCCTCGAGGTCGCCGGCGAGATGGGCCGCCGCCAGCGCCATGCGCCAGGGCTCGCGCGCCGCGCGGTCGCCGCCCGGCAGAGCGATCGGCGCCAGCCGGCCGAGCCGGGCGAAGCCCGCGCCCTCGATGCGGATCGCCTCGCCGCCCCAGGCGGCACCGTCGTCGCCGTGGCCGATGCCGTCGAGCGCCAGACCGAAGATCGGCCCGCCGATCCCGTGTTCCGCCGCCACCGCCGCGACATGGGCGGCGTGGTGCTGCACCGGCAGGCAGGGCACCGCGAACTCGGCGGCGAAGCGCGACGAGCGATAGTCGGGGTGGAGGTCGCAGACCACCAGCTCCGGCTCGACGTCGAGCAGCGCCATCAGATGGGCCGCCGTCTCGCGGTAGAACTTGACCGTCTCGGCGGTGTCGAGATCGCCGACGTGCTGCGAGACGAAGGCCTCGCGCCCGCGCGTCACGCAGACCGTCGCCTTGAGATGGGCGCCGGTCGCCAGCACCGACGGCCCGTCGGCGCCGAGGTCGATCGGCTCCGGTACGAAGCCGCGCGCCCGGCGAATGAAGCTCGGCCGCCCGGCCACCACCTGCATGACGCTGTCGTCGGCACGGATGACGATGCCGCGATCGTGGCCGACGATCAGATCGGCGATGCCGCCGAGCCGGCGCCGCGCATCCGCGTCGTCGATCACCAGCGGCTCGCCGCCGGGATTGGCCGAGGTCGCGACGATGACGAAGTCGTTCGCCCCCTCGCGCACCGCCTTGCACGACGGCCGTCCGGCCGCTTCCCAGAAGAGCAGGTGATGCAGCGGCGTCGCCGCCAGCATCACGCCGAGGCGGGAGAGATGGGGCGCGATCGACGGCGCCACCACACCCGCAACCGCGTCCATCACCACGATCGGCGCCGCCGGCGAGGCGAGGAGCGCCCGCTCCGTCTCGCTCGCCACGACCAGCCCGTCGAGCGAGGCGAGGTTCGCCGCCATCACCGCGAAGGGCTTGGCATCGCGCTGCTTGCGCCGGCGAAGCTCCGCCACCGCCGCCTCGTTGCGCGCATCGCAGAGGAGATGGAACCCGCCGAGGCCCTTCAGCGCCACGATCTCGCCGGCGCGGATCGCCGCGACGATCGTCTCGACCGAATGGGTCAGCCGCGGTCCGCAGGCGGGACAGGCGACCGGTTCGGCATGGAAGCGTCGATCGATCGGATCGCGATAGGCGGCGGCGCAGGAGCCGCACATCGGGAAGGACGCCATCGACGTCTGCGCCCGGTCGTAGGGCAGCCGCGCCGTGATCGTCAGCCGCGGCCCGCAATGGGTGCAGTTGACGAAGGGATAGAGGTGATAGCGGCTCTCGGGATCGAAGAGATCGTCGAGACAGGCCGAACAGGTCGCGGCATCGGCCGGCACCCGCGTCCTGACCTTGCCGGCGATGCTCTCGACGATGCGGAACCCGGTCTCGCCGCGCGGCGCGAGCGGCACCGTCTCGATCGCGTCGAAGCGGGCGAGCGGCGGGCGCTCGGCTTCGAGCGCGGCGCGGAAGCCGTCGAGCCCCTCGCCCTCGACCTCGATCAGCACGCCGTCGCCGTCGTTGAGGACGTAGCCCGAAAGCCCGAAGCGCATCGCGAGCCCATAGACGAAGGGCCGCATGCCGACGCCCTGAACCGCGCCCCGGACGCGCAGGCGCAGACGATCGATCGCGGATGCGACCTCGTCCTGTCCCTGGCGTGCGAAGAGCGGATCGAGCGACATGGGTCCCTCCTCAGGCCGGACGGCGCGCGAAGCCGGCGCGCTTGTCGACCCAGGCGTAGAAGGCATCGAGCCCCTCGCCGGTGCGCGCCGACACCGTCAGCACCTCGAGCCGCGGATTCACCTGCTTCGCCGCGGCGATGCAGGCCGTGACGTCGAAGTCGAGATGCGGCAGCAGGTCCGACTTGTTGAGCAGCATCAGGTCGGCGGCGGCGAACATGTCCGGGTACTTGAGCGGCTTGTCCTCGCCTTCCGTCACCGACAGAACCGCCACCTTGTGCGCCTCGCCGAGGTCGAAGGCGGCCGGGCAGACGAGATTGCCGACGTTCTCGATGAAGAGCAGCGCGTTCTCCGGCAGATCGAGATCGCCGAGCGCCCGGCCGACCATCGAGGCGTCGAGGTGGCAGCCCTTGCCGGTGTTGACCTGGATCGCCTTGACGCCGGTGGCACGAATCCGATCCGCGTCGTTGGAGGTCTGCTGATCGCCCTCGATCACCGAGATCGGGTAACGGCCCTTCAGATCGCCGATGACCTTGCACAGCAGCGTCGTCTTGCCCGATCCGGGCGAAGAGACGAAGTTCAGAGCGAAGGCCCCCTTCTCGGCCAGCGCCCGGCGGTTGTCGCGGGCGAGCCGGTCGTTCTTGGAGAGGATGTCGCGCTCGATCCGCACCAGCCGGTCCTGCGAGATCCCCGGCACGTGGACCCCGGCGAGACCGCCGCCGTAGTGCAGATCGTCGCCCGACTTCGTCACGTGGTCATGGTCATGGTCGTGATCGTGGGTGTGCCCGTGATCGTGGCCGTGGGCATGGGAGTGACCGTGGCCGTGCTCATGCTCGTGGGCATGGGAGTGGCCGCCGTGATCGTGGTCGTGCGAATGGACGTGGGCATGGCCGTGATCGTGCGCATGGGCATGATCGGCGTCGTGGACGTGATCATGATCGTGGCCATGGTCGTGATCGTGATCGTGATCGTGATCGTGATCGTGGGAATGCCCGTGATCGTGGTCGTGATGGTGGTGTTCGCCCACCGGCTTGCCTTCGACCGTCGCCGTGCCGCAACCGCAGACCGTGCACATCACTCAACCTCCAACTCCGCGACGCGCAGATCGTCGCCGCCGGTCATCTGAACCCTGTGATTGCCGCATTCGGGGCAGGCCCCGAAGCGCTCCGACAACGGCACCGTCTTGCCGCAGTCCATGCACCAGCCCTCGCCGGGCACGCGTTCGATCTCGAGCACGGCGCCCGCCGCGATCGTGCCGCCGGTCACCGCCTCGAAGCAGAAGCGCATGGCGTCCGGTTCGACGTGAGACAGTTCGCCGATCGCGAGCTTGACCACCTTGACCGATGTCGCCCCGGCGCGGCGCGCCTCTTCCTCGACGATCTCGATCACGCTCTCCATGAGCGACATTTCATGCATCGAGCGTCTCCTCGATCGCCGCGTCCCAGCCGACGCAGGGGTCGAACAGCGCCCCGATCCGCTCCGCCCGCGTGAGCCCTTCGGGACCCGCGGGAAAGACGTTGGCGGCGAGCGTCGCCGCGAGCGGCCCCTCGGGGTGAAAGTTCCATTCGGTCGGCGCGACGATCGCCCAGGAGACGACGCGCCCGTCCTCGTCGACCCGCGCCAGATGGTGCAGCCGGCCGCGCGGGCTCTCGACCGCGGCATGACCGGTGCGTGGGCCGACCTGCCGCCCGGTGATCCAGTCGGCGCCGATGCGCAGACGATCGTCCTGCGGCGCGTCGAGCAGTTCCGCCGCTTCCGCGATCTCGGCGAGGCGAGCCGCCAGGCGGAAGCGCCCGTCGGCGAGCGTCCGCGACGTCGCCGCCCGCGCGCCCGGCCCCGCCTCCGGCTTGCGCCCGGCGAGACGCGGCAGAGTCGAGAAGCCCTCCGCATCGCGCATCAGCCCGGCGACCACCGCCTCGTCGTCGGTCGGACGAAGCGCATCGCAGCGGCCGAATCGGTCGTCGGTCGCCGCCGCGATCGTCTCGAGCGCCCGCGCCGCCCACGAGCCGGAGGCGACCGCCAACCGCCCGCGCCGATCGATCGTCGGACCGAGCCGCAGGAGGGCGCCGCGGATGCGGTCGATCGCCCCCGTCGCTTCGGTCACGGGACCGCCGACCGCGGTGCCGAGCAGGGCGTGGACGCCGGCGAGCACCGCCCGCACGTCGGCGAGCGTCTCGCGGTCCGTCGCGTCGACACCGCCGACGCCCGAGCCGGTCACCATGGCCCTGAGATGCTCACCCAGCCGCTCGGCGGCGAGACCCTGCATCCGTTCGGCGACGATCGGTTCGACGTCGCGCCCCATCGCCGCGACGATCGCGGTTTCCGCCGCCACCCAGTGGGAGCGGCCACACAGCGCATGCATCCGCGCCAGCAGCGCCGGCACCTCGCCGGCCGAGCGTCCGGCGAGCAGACGCCCCGAAAAGCCGGTCGGCCGGGTCGAACGCACGGTGACGCGCCGCGCCGCCCGCGTCTCGGGATCGACCGCGATCTCGAGCCGGATCGCGCCGGCCGAAAGGGGTGCGACGGCGGCCATGCCTAGCCCTCCCCCCCGCGCCGACCGAAGAGCAGCGCACGGCGATCGATCGCCGCCGGCGCCCGCGTCTCGGGCTGCGGTTCGGGTTCGGGCTCGGGCGCCCGGAAGACTTCCTCGATCGCCGCCTCGGCGACGGCGCGGACGACCGCCGGGTCGTCGAATTCGAACATCGGCGAGAAGAACGAGGCGCTGTCGAGCCGGCCGAACCCGTCGACCGCCCCGACCACGCAGGGAAAGTCGCCGCCGGGGAAGGCATGGACCACGGTCGAGCCGGGCGAGGCCGGCTCGAGCTCGGGTCCGTCGGGCGGCGCGGTGACGACGAGGTTCATGAACCACGGCGTCGCCATCACCCCGACGATGCGCGCGCCCCAGGGGCGAAAGCCGATCGCCTCGACCGTCAGCACCGGATTGACCAGCGGCACGTCGCGCATCGGTCCGTCCGCCACCACGCGGAACGCCGCTTCGAGCCGCGCCGCCACGACCGACGCCGCCGCATCGTCCGCAGGCAGGGCCTGCGGCATCGGCGAGACGAGGGTCGACGGCGCGGTCTCGGTCACGGCATCAGCCTCCCGATCCGAGAATCATGAACTTCGAGCGCGGCGCACTGCAGTTCGGGCAGGTCCACTCCTCCGGCAGATCGGCGAAGGACGTGCCGGGCGGCACCTGCCAGGCGTCGTCGCCTTCCGCCGGATCGTAGACGTGCCAGCAGATGCCGCACTCCATCTTCGTTTCCGCCGTCACGTCCTGCTTCACGCCGAAGTTCTCGAAGCCACTCATTGGAAATAGGCCTCGCGGATGTCTTTCAAGCGCTCGGCCGAATCGCGAAAGTCCTCGACCGCCGCGCGCGCCGTCACCGGCACGTCGCCGATCTCCAGCGTGTCGAGCACGATCGTGTCCATGGCGTTGAAGAACTGCACCGACCAGACGTTCCGCGTGCCGGTCGCGACGATCCGGCAGGTGCCGTAGCCGCGCGACAGCATCTGCACCGGCCCCGGCCCCAGCGTGTCCTGGAGATGGCTCATGTCGGCTTCCGACATCGGGAACAGCGAGAAGGTGACGGTGTGCGACGGCGCGCCGGGACGATGCGCCAGCGCGCGGTCGCGGATCTCGGTCAGGAGCGACATCACGTTCATCGCGCCCTCGGGCGGCGGCGGCAGATCCTCGAGCACCGTCGTCATCGACGCCGCGCGCTCGACCGCCGCCGGCACCGAGGCGACCTCGACGTAGTCGGCGACGCGGGCGCCCGAGGCGTCGGTGAAGCGCACCCGCCACAGGCCGGCCATCACCGATTCCTGCACCTGCGCGACGACGCCGTCGGGCAGCGCCACGGTGGCCGAGACCTCGCCCTCGCCCAGCACCTGGCCGAGCAGCTCGAGATCGTCGGCACCCCAGCCGTCGAGATCGAACAGCCGGCTCGGCTGACCGACCTCCTGCGTCTCCAGCGCCGCGACCATCTCCGGCAGCAGGCTCGCCACCCGCGGACAGCGCGCGATCAGTTCCTCGGCGCTCGAGGTGGCGAGGAAGGAGATGGTGCCGGTGCCGGTCAGGCCCGAGCGACCGGCGAAACCCGAAGCCTTGTCGTCGATGCCGATCGGCACCATCGACACGCCTTCGTCGGCGCCGTCCGGCGCGACCCAGAATCCAGCCTTCATGCTTCGTCTCCCCTCGCGGCCTGCGATGTGGTGAAGGCCACCCGCGGCTTCTCGTCCTTGATCAGCGCCGGGGCGTCCGCCGCCAGCGCCGCCTCGATCTTCTCCATGTATTCGGACCAGTCGCGGATCTTCGGCAGAACCGCGATCGTCTCGGCGCCGCGCGTCACCACCAGCGACGGCAGCACCGCGACGTGGAAACGCGACGACAGCGTCGCCTCCGCGCCGGCCGCCACGACGGCACCGCGCAGGCGACGCTGGAAGGCGGCCAGCACCTCCGGCATCACCACGGCCACATCGAGCGTCTCCGCCCGCGTCGCCGGATCGCCGGGAAAGAACAGCAGCGCATGCGGGGGTTCCCCCTCCGCGGGCGCGAGAAAAGCGTCGATCGACGAGGGATCGACCACCGGCAGGCCGTAGCGATCGGCCAATGCGGCGACGAGGGGATGTGTCATTCGTCCTCCCGGTGCGGGCTTCGCGTTTGTCTGTGGCCCGCATCCCTCTGGTTCAGCAAGCCGTATGCCAACTTTCCGTCCACCCGATGACAAGCAAACGACCGCCGTTTTCCGGTCACGACCGTCGGGACACCCCGAGCGCCGCTTCCGGATACGACCGTGCACTTTCCATCGATGGAAATCAATTGATCGGACCGCGTATCCCGCGCGCCGTTGCGCGGGTTGCGCGAAGGCCCGGTCAGGCCGTCGCGGCGGGGACGTCCTCGCCGCCGTCTTCGCGCAGGAAGTCGGGCAACTGCGGTTCGCGCCCGACAAGATCGGCGAAGAGATGGTCGAAGCTCTCGCCGTCGAGCGCCGCGGCGAGGCCGCGCAGCGCATTGTCGATCATCGTCGCCTCGGCCTCGTCGAGCACGCGCACCGCGCTGTCGATGTGGACGAGCACCCGCGTGCCGACCGGCTGTTCGCCGATCAGCAGCATCGAGACGCGCCGCTGCTCGTCGCCGCGGGCGACGAGTGCGGTGACGTCGTCGCCTTCGACGACGACCATCGGAATCCCGAGGCACATGATTGCTCGTCCCTTCGCAGTCTCAGCCGACCCGCCGCTCGTAGGCGGCGAAGTCGATGTCGTTGGCGAGCAGCGGCTCGGCCGTGTCCGCCCGCCTCTCCACCGCGATGCCCCACTCGGCGAGCAGCGCCACCGCGGCGGCGAGCGCCGGCTCCAGCGCATCGCGCGCCGGCCCGGTGAGCGGTCCGCCCCAGTCCTCGAGATCGAGCGGCTGGCAGCCGATCAGCGCGAGCTCCCGGGGATAGGCCCCGAGCAGATCCGCCGCCGACAATACCTCCTGGAAGCCCGTCTGGTGAAGCGACATCTTCTTGGCGCCGGTGAACTTCGGCACCTCGTCGTCACGGACGATCTTCAGCGTGCCGGGTTCCAGCCCGTAGTCGATCGCGTCGAACACCAGCAGGCGATCGTGCTCCTGCAGGAAGTTGACGAGGTAGAGCCCCTGCGTGCCGCCGTCGAGGACGGTGACGTCGTCGGGAACGCGGTAGCGGCGGTGGAATTCCTCCACCGCCCTGACCCCGAAGCCCTCGTCCGCCCACAGGATGTTGCCGATGCCGAGCACCAGCGTGCGCGAGGTCGCTTGTCCCATCGTCTCAGTCCTTCAGATCGTCGCGGAACAGACGTTCGCCCGACACCATCGACGAGATCATCGACTGACGGCTGAGGATGTCCTCGCGCACCGCGGCGTAGACGTGCACGACCACGAAGGTCACGATCGCCCACATGCCGAGGTGATGCCAGGTGTGGATGTCCTGGCTGTTCGGGAAGATCGAGAAGACCCAGCCGAACAGCTTGTACTGCCAGCTCGCCTGCCCGGCGCCCTCGGAATAGAGCGCCATACCGCTGATCATCATGAAGACGAGGAACAGCATGAAGGTGAACATGGCGATGTGCGCCAGCGGGTTGTGGCCGATGTACTTCTTCGGGTCCCTGACCAGGAAGGCGTACCACTTGGCCTCGTAGAGCACACCCCAGAGCCAGGTCTTGTTCCACACCGGCAGAATGAAGAGCTGGCGTGAATAGGCATTGCCCACGAAGGCCCAGTAGAGGCGGAACAGGAAGAAGACGATGAGCGTCTGTCCGGCCGCGAAATGCGCGAAACGGATATAGCCCATCAGGAAGTTGTTCGAAGCCTCGCCCGGAACCGAGGGAAGCGGCGAACCGATGAAGTAGCCGGAGATGCACAGCACCAGGATGCAGAGGGCATTGACCCAGTGCCACAGGCGCACCGGCGCCTCGTAGACGTAGATGGTCTGGAGCGCGCGCGCCTTTTCCTTGCCGGAGGCGTCGTAGGCGCCCTGAATTTCGGCGATCTGCGTCGTCATGGGATCCTCCCGACGATCACCCGCCGCGCCGACCGGGGTCGACCATGCGGTGATCGTACTCGAACCTGAGGGAGGGGACGGCGGCGAACCGCCGTCCCGCCTGTCCGGTCAGCGCACCGTGACCGTCGCCATGTCCTGACCGTCCTCGGACATGACGTGCGTCGAGCACGCCAGGCACGGGTCGAAGGAATGGAGGGTGCGCAGGATCTCGAGCGGCTTCTCCGGATCCGCCAGCGGCGTGTCCATGAGCGCCGCCTCGAAGGCGCCGATGCCGCCCTTGGGATCGCGCGGGGAGCCGTTCCAGGTGGTCGGCACGACGGCCTGATAGTTGTCGATCTTGCCGTCCTTGATCTTCACCCAGTGGCCGAGCGCGCCGCGCGGCGCCTCGGTGAAGCCGACACCCTTGACCTCCTTCGGCCAGGACTCCGGCTTCCACTTCTCGGTGTTGGCGGTCGAACTATCGCCGGCCTTGATGGTGGCGACCAGCTTGTCCTGGAAGTAGCGCATCTGATGCGCCGCCCACTGGCACTCGAGCGCGCGCGCCGCCGTGCGGCCGAGCGTCGAGAACAGCGCCGTCACCGGCACGCCGAGGTCCTTGAGCAGCTTGTCGACCGGCTCCTTGAACTCCGCCTTGTTCTGGGCGTAGCCGATGATGTAGCGGGCGAGCGGGCCCACCTCGACGGCATTGCCCTTCCAGCGCGGCGACTTGATCCAGGAGTACTTGCCCTCTTCGTCGAGCGCCTGGATGTTGGTCTTGGTGCCCTTGGTCTTCGGACCCAGCACGTAGTTCGGCTCGGTGACGCCGTCCCACGGATGCAGACCCTTGGTCTCGTCCGGATACTTGTACCAGGAATGGGTGACGAACTCCTGGACCTGATTGGGATCGGCGAGGTCGATCGGATAGACCTCCTTCAGATTGCCGTTCAGGATCACGCCGCGCGGCAGCTTCAACGAGGCCGCCGAATAGTCGTTGGCGTGCTCGGGAATGTCGCCGTAGGACATCACCGACTTGCCGGACAGACCGCCGCCGTAGAGCCAGTCCTTGTAGAACGAGCCGATCGCCTGCAGATCCGGCAGGTAGACCTGCTCGGTGAAGGCGATGCACTGGTCGATGATCGAGGAGACCAGGTTGAGCCGTTCCATGTTGATGGCGCCGACCGAACCGACGCCGTCGACGTTGATGGCGCAGGGCACGCCGCCGACCAGCCAGTTCGGATGCGGGTTCTTGCCGCCGTAGATCGTGTGGATCTTGACGATCTCCTTCTGGAAGTCGAGTGCTTCCAGATAGTGGGCGACCGCCATGAGGTTGGCTTCCGGCGGCAGCTTGTAGGCCTTGTGGCCCCAGTAGCCGTTCTTGAACGGGCCGAGCTGTCCCGATTCGACGAACTTCTTCAGGCGACCCTGCAGGTCCTTGAAGTAGCCCGGCGACGACAGCGGCCAGTTGGAGATCGACTGGGCGAGCTGCGACGTCGCCTTCGGGTCGGCGGAGAGTGCCGAGACCACGTCGACCCAGTCGAGCGCATGCAGATGGTAGAAGTGCACCAGATGGTCGTGCACCTGCAGCGCCAGCTGCATGATGTTGCGGATCGAGTTGGCGTTCTCCGGGATCTTGATGTCGAGCGCGTTCTCGACCGCGCGCACCGAGGTCAGCGCGTGGGTGCCGGTGCACACACCGCAGATGCGCTCGGTGAAGGCCCAGGCGTCACGCGGATCACGGCCGCGCAGGATCACTTCGATGCCACGCCACATGGTGCCGGTCGACACCGCGTTGCGGATGACGTTGTTCTCGTCGACGTTCACTTCGACGCGCATGTGACCCTCGATGCGGGTCACCGGATCGACGACGATGCGCTTGCCGGAGTTGTCGAGATTGAAACCGTTCGGAGTCTGGATGCCCATGACGGCGCGTCCTCTTCAAATGTTCTGGTTCGGGGCGGCCGTCAGCCGACCTGCTCGGGCTTCTTGGAGGCGACGCGCTTCACCGCGGTGATCGCGGCATGAGCGACCACGCCGGCCGTGACGACGCCGGCGACCGTGCCGCCGACCTTGTCGGCGTTGGCCTCGATGCCGAAGGCGTTGATGCCGGTGAGGCGATCGTAGAACGAGCCCTTGTCCCAGAAATTCTCCTCCGAACAGCCGATGCAGCCGTGGCCCGACTGGATCGGGAAGGAGACGCCGGCGTTCCAGCGCACGGTCGAGCAGGCGTTGTAGGTCGTCGGACCCTTGCAGCCCATCTTGTAGAGGCAGTAGCCCTTCTTCGCGCCCTCGTCGTCCCACTCCTCGACGAACTGGCCGGCGTCGAAATGGGGCCGGCGGTAGCACTTGTCGTGGATGCGCTGCGAATAGAACATCTTCGGCCGACCCTGGCGGTCGAGCTCGGGCAGGCGCCCGAAGGTCGTCACGTAGGTGACGACGCCCGTCATCACCTCGGCGATCGGCGGGCAGCCCGGAACCTTGATGATCGGCTTGTTCTTGATGACCTTGTCGATCGGCGTCGCCTGGGTCGGGTTCGGCTTCGCCGCCTGGACGCAGCCCCACGAGGCGCAGGCGCCCCAGGCGATGACCGCCATGGCGTCCTCGGCCATTTCCTTCAGCTTCTCGACGAAGGGACGGCCGCCGTCGATGCAGAACATGCCGTCTTCGTTGAGCGGCGGGTTACCCTCGACGGCGAGGATGTACTGACCCTTGTACTTCTCGCGCGTCTCCTGGAGGATCGCCTCGGCCTGATGGCCGGCCGCCGCCATGATCGTGTCGTCGTAGTCGAGCGAGATCATGGAGAGGACCACGTCCTTCACCAGCGGATGCGCCGAGCGGATGAAGCTCTCCGAGCAGCAGGTGCATTCGAGGCCGTGCATCCAGATGACCGGGATGCGCGGCTTGGTCTCCAGCGCATGGGCCATCTCGGACGCCGCCGTCGAGCCGAGCCCGAGGCTCGCCGCGGTGAGCGAACAGAATTTCGTGAAGCTGCGCCGCGTGATCCCCTGACGCCGGATCACTTCGTAGAACGTTTCGTTGACTGCACCCATCGCGCGTATCCCCCAGGACGGTCTCGCCGTATCCCGATCCGCGCGTCCCGAGGGGCGCTCGCATCGGCCACGACGGACGTTTCGTAGCGATGCATCTCTGAGAGCAAATCGTAGGCCAATTGCCCCCGCGTCGGACCCGCGACCGATCGTCTTACGGAAACCTCCGGATTCCCGCCATTCCGAGGTCGCTCCTGTCGCAGGTCACGACTCGACCGCGCCGCCGTTTCGACGCTCGTCCGGAAGGATGGTGTCCGAAGGCGGAAACCGAATGGACACCACCTGCCGTGCCACGATCCGGCGCAGCGGGTGGCGAGGACGTCGTCGGCATGGTGTTCGAATGGAGTGTCCGGACGCAAGAAGACGGTCGCGCCGCATGGCGCTCAGTGGGCGGTGCAGACCATGCAGGGGTCGAAGGAGCGCACCACGTGCTGCACCGCGACCGCTTCGGCGCCCGCCTCGCCGACCGCGAGCCCCTCGAGCGCACCCTCCAGCGGACCGGCCACGCCGGCCGCGTCGCGCGGCGAGAAGTTGAAGGTGGTCGGCGCGACGATCTGCCAGCGGCCGATCCGCCCGCCGCGCACCGTCGTCCAATGGGCGAGGCTGCCGCGCGCGGCTTCCACCAGACCGACGCCCGACCCGTCGGTCTGGCTCTGTCCCTCCGAGCAGAAGGAGGCGCCACGGGCGATCGCCGCCACCCAGCGTTCCATCGCGAGGAGCACGCGCGCCGATTCCACCAGCCGCAGGATCACCCGTGCGGCGACGCCGGTACCGCCGGCCTCGCGCACCAGCGCGGCGGCGAGCGGGTCGCCGTCGACCAGCTGACGCGCCAGCGCACCGACCTCGACCGCCCGGCCGTCGAGCCGCGGCGCCCGCGCCCAGGAATAGGCCCCGGCGCGCTCGAGATCCGGCGCCGTCGTCGCCCGTGCCGGCGGCCCGGCCTCGCCGGCGATCCAGGCATGGGCCGGATCCTCGGTGATCGCGTCGATCGAGAGCGGCCGATGGACGAGATCCGCCGTCTCCATCACCCCGGCGCGGAATTCGTGTGCCCCGTCGCGGCCGACGCCCGGATAGGCGCCGACGCTCATCACGAGGCCCGGCCCACGGCCGAGCCGGGTGAGATCGAGATCGCGGGCGAGCCTGAGGAAAGCCGAGAAGTCGCTCGGTCCGTCGGAGACCCGATCGAGATCGGCGAGGCTCGCCAGCCCGGCGATCGCCTCGAGCGGCCGGCCGAACAGCGGTCCCTCGGCGAAGGCCCGGACGTCGGCGAAGATGGTGCCGAGCCGCATGATCTCGCCGAGCCCCAGCGCCCGCGTCGTGCCGCCGGCGCGGAAGGCGAGGCTGTGCGGCCATTTGCCGGCGACGACACCCATCACCTCGAGCAGCCGCGCCCGCGCCGGCAGGAACGTCGCCGACGTCGTCCCGCGGATCGCCGCGAAACGCTCGGCGACCGCCGGATACCACGGCCGATCGGCGTAGGCGGCCCGCGCGAAGTCGGGCATGAAGAAGAGGTGGAAATGGGTCAGATGATCGGCGACGTTCTCCGCCCCGTGGGCGATCGCCGCGGCCAGCTCGCCGTTGCGCTCGGGCACGAGGCCGGAGAAGGAGGCGATGGCGCGGGCCACCGCCAGCGACTGCGACACCGAGCAGATGCCGCAGATGCGCGGCGCGATCACCAGCGCGTCGTCGAGCGGGCGGCCGACCAGGATCTGCTCGAAGCCGCGATAGAGCGGCACGCCGACCTCGGCACGCCGGACGACGCCCGCCTCGATGTCGAGCGCGACCTCGAGGTCGCCCTCGACGCGATTGAACGGCCCGACCAGAACCCGCGTCACGTCTCGCTCCCTTCGCCGCCCTTGCGGCCGCGCCCCGGCGGCACCACCACCCGGTCGGCGACGGCGTTGACCCGGACCCGCCTCGGCGTCGCCGACTTCGACAGCGCCGCCAGTGCCATGAACCAGGCCTTGGGCATATCGAGCGGCAGACCGACCGGAATGCCGGCGATCTTCGGCGTGGCCAGGAAGCCGCGCGCCTCCTCGAAGCCCGGCGAGGTGCAGCCGATGCAGGCGTAGCCGCCCTGGGTGCAGGAGCCCTCGCCGTTCCAGCCGCGCTGATTGCAGTCGCCGACCGCCTGCGTCGCCTTGCAGCCGAGATGTTCCATCATGCAGCCGCGGTCCGACGCCCGTTCGGCGCTCGCCTTGAACTCGTAGAACTCGTTGCGCGAACAGCCGTGATGGGCGAGGTGGTCGGCGAAGAACTTCGGCCGGCCGAAGGCGTCGAGATCGGCCGCCACCAGCGCGCCGCGCGCCAGGGCCTGCAGCGTCTCGACGATCCAGCCGGGATGCGGCGCACAGCCGGCGATCGAGACGACCGGCAACCCGCCTGTGGCTGCGAAGTCGGCGCCGAGCGCGCCGCCGCGTTCGGCCCCGTCGAACTGCAGACCGATCGCCTCGGCCGGATCGGGCGCGGCGGCGGGAATACCGCCGAAGGCGGCGCAGGAGCCGACCGCCACGACGACGCCGGCGCGGGTCGAGAGCGACCGCACCCAGTCGGCCATGGTCCGCCCGGTCCCGGCGAGCATCTGGCAGCGCCCCGAGCCGTTCGGCCCGAGCAGGACGGAACCCTCGATCACCAGCGCGTCGAGCCGCCGTTCACCGCGCTCGACGCTCTCGAGGATGGCGCGCGCCTCCGAGCCGGTCTCGACGCTGACCGACGGGTGCCACAGGAGTTCGATCCCGGCCCGGTCGAACGCGTCGAACAGACCACGGGCGCCGTGTTCCAGCACCGCCATGGTGCAGCCGCCGCAACTGCCGGCCTGCAGCCAGAGAACCGAGAAGCGTTCGCCCGTCATGTCGGGTCTCCGGACCCGCCGTCCGCCTCAGCGGCTGCGGCAGATCACCAGCGCGGTGAAGTCTTTCGCGATCGCGGCGACGTCCGCCGTCGACTTGTCGCCATCGGACGGCTCCTGCGCGTAGGGAACCTGGTTGGCGTCGAGGAAGTAGCCCGCGACGCCCGACTTGATGGCGAAGTTGACGTTCTGCAGCACCTCGGTCGCGCCGTCGCCGCGCGCCCGCGTGTTGGCCTTGGCCACGACGACGCCGACCACCTTGCCCGACTGGTCGACCACCGCGCCGCCGGAATTGCCCGACTGGACCGGCGCCGAGATCTGCATCCGCGTCACGTCCTCGCCGGGGCCGGCCATCGCCGAGACGAGACCGGTCGAGAGATTGCCGGTCACCGTCAGCTCGCCCGCCAGCGGATAGCCGAACAGCACGATCGGATCGCCGAGGCGGATCTGCCCGCCGGAGCGGAACTTGGCGACGTTGGAGGGCTTCAGCTCGGTCTTCAGCACGGCGAGGTCGTTCTGGCTCGACCGCGCCAGGATCGAGGCCTTGGCGGCGCGCCCGTCGGGCAGCTTCAGCTCGGCCTCGTCGCAGTCCTCCACCACATGGGCGTTGGTCATCAGGTGGCCCTTGTCGGAGACGAAGAAGCCGGTGCCGGTGGAGACGCTCGACCCCTTCTTCGGGGTCTCGGCCGGCTTCTCCTCCTTGGCCTCGCGACGCGGCGGCGCCTCTTCGCTCGTCTTCTCCTCGTCGAAGGCGACGCGGCCCTTCTGGACGTCCTCCGAGCAGGAGATCGCCGACTGGATCGCCGCGCGCGTGCCGGCGAGGTTGAAGCCGTCGAGCCGCTTGCCGTTGTAGTTCACCTGGATGGTCGAATGGCGGGCGAAGTCGATGACGAATTCGGCCTTCACGTTCTCCAGCGCCAGCCCGTAGAGCTTGCCGATCTTCACGCCGACCGCCTTGCCGTTCCAGCTCTTGGAGCCGTCGAAGATCAGCTTGAGGTCGTAGTTCGTCCCGACCTTGATCTTGTCCCAACTCTCGTTGGCGAAGACCATGAAGGCGTTGTCCTGTTTGGTGTCGAAGCCGAGCTCGATCGAGGTGTCGGACTTGAAGGTCGCGAAGGCGAAGCAGCCCTGACGCTGGGCGTTGGCGGCGATGGTCCAGCCGCGCACCTCGTCGACCTCGCGGTCGATCGAATAGGGCGTGCCCGCTCGCGCCGCCGTCGTGCCCGAAATCGTCGCGCCGAACATCGCCGCACCGGCGACGAGCGCCATGCCCGCGATCCGGCCGACCGTCTTCGCCACCCGGTTGCTGTCCGTCGACGACATCCCTGCCTCCCAAGCCCTCGCCCGATCGGGCCCCCCGGGGTCCACCCGACGTCGACCCTTCGATCGGAAGCTACGCGGGGACGCGAGCGCGTTCAAGCCGACGAAAGGCCCGCGACGATGACGATTTCCGTCATCGAGCAGGTCCGCCCGAGCGCGCCCGTCGCCCGCGTGCCACCGAGCCGTGCCAGTCGGCGAACCCATGGGCGCGGTGGACGATGGCGTGATCGGGTGCCTGCTCGCCGATCGGCGCCAGTTCCCAGTCCCAGTCCTCGTCGGCGGGCGGCAGCGTCACGCCTTCGAGCAGGTCGCGGCGCTCGAGCACGCGGCCTTCCGCGTCGACGTCGCGCCCCTCGCTGTCGGTGAGCAGGCAGACCCGGCCGGAGAAGCGCTCGAGCGCGACGAGATGGCCCTCGACGATCCGCCGCCCGAGATCGGCATGGCGGCGGCGCTTCGAGGAGTTCATCGCCGCGAGCCGCTCCAGCGGCAGCAGCGCCAGCTGGCTGAGGCAGTTGGCCGAGATCACCAGATCGACCGTCGGATCGGCGGCGAGCCGCGCCAACGGATCGGAGAGCCCGGTCGCCCGGTCGAGGATCAGGTCGGTCGAACCGGTGATGTCGAGATCGACGAGGCGGACGTTGCGATGCCGCCGCGCCTTCCAGCGCGCCGGCCACAGATGCACCACGTCGACCAGCAGCACCGTCTCGAAGGCGGCCGCCAGCCGGTCGAGCGGCACGTCGCGCACCAGTCCCGAGCCGAGCACGATCGCCGTGCGGCGCCGCTCGCAAGCTTCGATCGCCCGGTCGACCACCGCATGGCACCGGGCCTCGTGCGGCCCCCAGGCGCGGCGGCAGCGGAAACCGCGCGACCACAGCGACACCGCCGCCGTCAGATGGCCGGTCCGCCGGGCATCGAGCGAGGCGGGGGTGGCGAGCCAGGTGACGACTTCGGCGAGCATGGGGAACCCCGGGGCGAATCGTTCGCGTGGCAGCAAGAGTGCCCCGCTCTGGCGCGCGACGAAACACGCACCATGTGATACGAGCCTCTGGGCCCACCCCGAGCACGGGAAACGGCGACACGCGACGGAAGAGACCATGAGCATCACGCCCGAGACGCAGACGACCCCCGCGGCCGCCAGACCGAGCCACGACTGGCGACGCCCGGCGCTGGAGATGGGACCGCTCGGCGTGTTCTTCCTCGTCTACATGCTGACCAACCGCGACCACGGCCTGTTGCCGGCGACCGGCGCGCTGATGGTGGCGACCGCGGTGGCGCTGATCGTCGGCTGGCGGCTCTTCCACAAGGTGGCGGTGATGCCGCTCGTCTCCGGCGCGGTCGTGCTGGTGTTCGGCACGCTGACGCTGATCTTCGCCGACGACACCTTCATCATGTTGAAGCCGACCATCGTCAACATCCTGTTCGGCGCGACGCTGCTCGGCGGCCTCGCCTTCGGCAAGTCGTTCCTGCAGGTGGCGCTCGACGCCGCCTTCGACCTCGACGCCGAGGGTTGGCGCAAGCTGACCTTCCGCTGGGGCCTGTTCTTCTTCTTCCTCGCCGGCCTCAACGAGGTGCTGCGTCATCTGGTCGGAACCGGCGCCATCGCCCAGTCGAGTTGGGTGACCTTCAAGGTCTTCGGCGTGATGCCGATCACCTTCCTCTTCGCGCTCTCCCAGGTGCCGCTGATCCAGAAGCACGGCCCCGCCCCGGCCGAGGACGAGGCCACGCCGTCCGATCGGGCCTGATACGAAATCCGATCGTCCAGATCGGAGTTTCGTATTCCATTCTCCGAAAATCCCGGCCCTCGCCGGGGGATTTTCGGAGATCCGCTTTCGGCATCGCGCAAGCGATCTGCCGAAAGCCGAAGACTTCACCCCCGCGACAGCACGAGCCGCGCCGCGAACGCCCCGAAGAGCGTCGCCACCGACCAGTCGAGCGCCCGACGCAGCCGTTCGGATCGCGCGAAGGCTCCCGACACCCGCTCCGCTCCCAGGATCAGCATCGCGCAGCACGGCGCCCCGATGAGCCCGTAGAGCCCGCCGAGGAAGGCGATCTTGAAGGCGGCATGAGGATCGGCCGGGTCGACGAACTGCGGCAGGAAGGTCACGAAGAACAGCACGATCTTCGGATTGAGCAGGTTGACCCCGACGCCGACCAGGAAGGACCGCATCGGCGTCTCCGCCTCGCCCGCCGTGCGCGGGTTGAAGGCCGAGCCGTGGCGCAGTGTCGCCACCGCCAGCCAGACGAGATAGGCCGCGCCGATCCACTTCAGCGCCGTGAAGGCGGTGGCCGAGGCCGCGAGCAGCGCCGACAACCCGAGGGCGGCGAGCACCGTGTGGGCATAGAGCCCGACCGTCGTGCCGGCGAGCACGGCGAAGCCCGCCTTCCGCCCGTGGGCGAGCGTCCGCCCGAGGAACAGCGCCATGTCCGGCCCCGGCGTGAAGACCAGCAGCAGCACCGCCGCCACATAGGCCGCGACCGTGCCGCCCGAAGGCAGCGCCGCCATCCATCCGCCGTCGATCATGCGCTCGCCCTCTCGTGATCGGGTGTCGTCGCGGCCGACTTTTGCACGCGTCGCCCGAACCGGCTAGAGCATGGGCGACCGGCAGCCCCGCTGCCGGATGCAACACGAGGAGACGGCATGGTCGACGGCATCGAAGGCATCCGGGCGCGCATCGCGACGCTCGCGACCACCCGCCCCGTGCTCGCCGCGGCGCTCCTGACCGCCTTCGTCTCGCTGATCGCCGTCGCGCTGCCGTCGATCGATCTCGCCGTCGCGCGTCTCTTCTTCCATCCGGGCGTCAAGCCGACGACGACCTTTCCGCTCGAGGACGTGCCCGTGCTCCTCGCGCTGCGCCGCGCCGGCATGGGCGTGACGCGCTGGGCGGCGGTCCTCGTCGTCCTCGCCGTGCTGGCCAAGATCCTCGTGCCGATGCTCGCCAAGGCGATCCCGATGCGCGGCCTCCTCTACGTGCTGGCGACGCTCGCCGCCGGCCCGGGCCTCTTGATCAACGTCTTCTTCAAGGAACTGTGGAGCCGACCCCGCCCGATCGAGACGACGATCTTCGGCGGCGACTGGCGCTTCCAGCCGGCCTGGGTGCTGGGCGGCGACTGCCCGACCAACAACTGCTCCTTCCCCTCCGGCGAGGCGGCGAGCGCGGCCTGGCTGGTCGGTCTCGTCTTCGTCGTGCCGGAGCGCTTCCGCCGCCCCACCCTGATCGTCACCGTCGGCTGGACGCTGGCGATCTCGTTCAACCGGGTGATCTTCGGCTCGCACTTCCTCTCGGACGTGATGATCTCGTGGTGCCTGATCGCGACCGTGCTGCTGGGGCTGCGTGAACTCGTCCTCGTCCGCCTGCCTCAGGCGAAGGTCGACGCGGTCGAAGCCTTCCTCGCCGGTCTCGGCGAGAAGCTCATCGCCCCGTTCCGCCCGAAGGCGTGAGCGGGCGCCCGGCGTCGTCGCAGACGGTCAGGTCGACCGACGGCACCTTCGCCGGCAACAGCGCCTCGAACGGCCGGCAGGCGCCGCCCTCGCAGAGCCGCCAATCCGCCGTGGCGCCGGAGCGCGCCAGCCGCACCGCGGGGGTCGGGGGAACCTTCGGATGCCAGACCCAGGCGCCGTCGACGAGCCGCGCGTCCGCCCCCGGTTCCATCCCGGCGCCCGAGCCGCGCACCCGCGCCGTCTCGACCACCGGCCCGCGCGTCGTCGCGCGCCAGTCCTCTTCCCAGACCTGACGCTCGACCGAGTGGGTCCACGAAAGTGTCGCCCTGTCGCCGGAGAGCGCGACGACGACCCCCCCGGCGATCAGGCAGAGTTTCACGACCGGCTCGCCGACGCGGACGCCACCGCACCCCGCGTCCGGGCGAGATGCAGGACGAGGAAGCCGATGCCGAGGGCGAAGCCGACGCCGTCGGTCCACGGCACCGCGGTGATCAGGAAGCCCGCCGCCGCCACCGCGATCGCCCGTTCGAGCAGCGTCAGATGCGCCCGGCCGTAGCCGACCGCCGCCGCGCCCCACAGCGCGATCGCCGCCGCCGCCTTCACCACCACGTAGGCGACGTCCATCCAGTGGGCGAAGGCGCTCGCCGCCCCGTGCGGCTGCAGCATCAGCGCCGGGTCGTAGACCGCCAGATAGGGGATGACGAAGCCCGGCAGCGCGATGCGCATCGCCTCGAAGCCGATCTTGAAGCCGGAGGTCCGGGCGATCGGCGCCGCGGCGAAGGCGGCGAGCGCCACCGGCGGCGTCAGGTCCGCCATGATGCCGAAGTAGAAGACGAACATGTGGGAGACGATCAGCGGCACGCCGAGCGCCAAGAGCGCCGGCGCCGCGATCGACGAGGTGATGATGTAGTTCGGGATGGTCGGGATGCCCATGCCGAGGATCAGGCTGACCACCATCGTCAGCATCAGCGAGGCGATCAGCGAATCCTTGCCGACCGCCACCACCCAGTTGCCGAAGATCGTGCCGACGCCGGTCAGCGTCATCGTGCCGACGACGAGGCCGACAACGGCGCAGGCGAGACCGACCGGCAGCGCCTGACGGGCACCGTCGGCGAAGGCGTCGCGGCAGACGATCAGCGTCGCCCGCCCGCCGACCGACAGCGTGCCCATCACCACCGCCAACCCGACCAGCGCCAGCATGGTGGTGACGCCGACCGCCAGCGAAGCGCCGGCGATGACGCCGAGGCCGATCCAGAAGCCGAAGCGGATCGCCTGCCGCTCGACCCCGAGCAGCAGCGAACCGGCGATCACCAGGAGGACCGTCAGGGCGAGGCCGACCGAGCCGGCGAAGAGCGGCGTGTAGCCCGAGAACAGCAGCCAGACGAGCACGGCGAGCGGCAGCACCAGATGCCAGCGCTGCTTCAGCGAGCCGAGCGCGTCGGGCAGCTGATCCTTGGGCAGGCCGAGGAGACCGCACTTGCCGGCTTCCAGATGCACCGCGAGGAAGGCCGAGACGTAGTAGAGGATCGCCGGCACCACCGCCGCCTTGACGATCTCGACGTAGGGAACGTCGATCGTCTCGGCCATGATGAAGGCGACCGCGCCCATCACCGGCGGCATGATCTGCCCGCCCATCGAGGCCGTCGCCTCGACGCCGCCGGCGAAGGCCGCCCGATAGCCGAAGCGCTTCATCAAGGGAATCGTGAACTGACCGACGGCGACGACGTTGGCGACGCCCGAGCCCGAGATCGTGCCCATCAGCGCCGAGGAGAACACCGCCACCTTGGCCGGCCCGCCGCGCGCCGCGCCGAAGAGGCCCATGGCGACGTCGGTGAAGAGGCCGATCATCCCGGCCTTCTCCAGGAACGAGCCGAACAGGATGAAGAGGAAGATGTAGGTCGCCGACACCAGCGTCGGCGTGGCGTAGATGCCCTCGGTGCCGAAGGCCATGTGCTCGACCACCTGCTCGAGCCCGTAGGGCCGATGGTCGAAGGGCTTGGGCAGCCAATGGCCGAACAGGCAATAGGCGAGGAACGTGCCCGCCACGATCGGCAGCGCCGGGCCCATGAAGCGCCAGACCAGCACGAAGAGCACCGAGATCGCGGTGATGCCGACCACCATGTCGGCCTGCGTCAGGTCGCCCGATCGCACCACCAGATCGTGGTAGAAGGCCCAGTGATAGAGCCCGACCAAGAAGCCGGCGACCGCCAGGATCACGAGGAAGACGCGGTCCATCGGTCCCTTGGACCGGTGCAGCGCCAGGGCGAGGCCGCCGACCATGCAGAGGAAGCCGACGTGCAGCGTCCGCACGATCTGGCTCGGCGGGTTGCCGGTGTACCAGGCGACCAGCCCGAAGGCGACGAGCAGGCTCACGAAGCCGAGCGGCGCGTCGAGGCCGATCCGCCCGCGGAGACCCGCGATCGCGATCCACACCGCCCAGAGCGCGAAGGCGCCGGCGGTGAAGTGGATCGCCGTCAGGCCGGCGACGATCGGCTTGTCGAGCGGGATCGAGAAGGCCGTCACCACCTGGAAGGCCGCGAAGGCGACCGAGATCCAGTAGAACAGCCGACCGCCGAAGCCGTCGCCGTGGTCGGCCGGAATGCCGTGTTCCGGATCGATCGCCGGACCGATCGGCCCTTCGTCGTCGTGCGTCGTCGCCTGATGGATCATCTCGCCGTTCCCGAATGAGCATGCGCCGTCGCGCGGACCCCCCGTCCACGCGCGATGAGAGCGCCGGGCGGGAAGGCCCCGCCCGGGCGTCGCGGGATCACTTCACGCCGTGTTCGGCGAGGTACTTGGCGGCACCCGGATGCATCGGCACCGGCATGCCGACCTTGGCGTTCTCGATTCTGATCGCCTTGGCCGCGGCGTGGGCCGCCTGCAGCTCGCCGAGGTTCTCGTAGATCGACTTGGTCATCTGATAGACGAGGTCGTCGGAAAGATCGGAGCGGGTGACGAGATAGTTCACCACCGCCGCCGTCGGCACCGCCTTGTCCTGCTTGCCGTAGGTGCCGGCCGGGATGTCGGTGGCGACGAAGGGTGCGCCCGCCTTCTCGACCACCGCCTTGGGGATCTCGACGACGGTGATGTCGACCGAGGTCGCGAGGTCGCGGATCGAGGCGACGCCGAGACCGGCCGACTGCAGCGTCGCGTCGAGCTGACGGTTCTTCATCAGCTCGACGGATTCGGCAAACGAGAGGTACTCGACCTTGCCGAGATCGGCGTAGGCGAGGCCCGCCGCCGCCAGGATCGCCCGCGCGTTGAGCTCGGTGCCCGACTTCGGCGCGCCGACCGACAGGCGCTTGCCCTTGAGATCGGCCAGCGTCTTGATGCCGCTGTCGTGCGAGGCGACGATCTGGATGTAGTTCGAATAGATCGCGGTCATGCCGCGCAGCTTGTCGAGCTTGGCCTTGAAGCCGGCCTCCTGATCGCCGGTCCAGCCGGCGGCGAGGCTGTCGCCGAGGGTGAAGGCGACCTCGCCCTTGCCCTGCTGCAAGAGGTTGAGGTTCTCGACCGAGGCCTTGGTGGCCTGCACCGTCGGCCGGGCGCCGGCGATCTTCTCGCCGTAGATCTTGGCGATGGCGACGCCCATCGGGTAGTAGACGCCCGAAGTGCCGCCCGTCAGGACCGTGATGAACTCGTCGGCGCGTGCGCCGATCGACGACGCCGTCATGATCGCCAGCGCACCGAGCGCCGCGATCGCGGAACGTGCCTTCATGGCCGTCTCTCCCTGGTTTCCCCGCCGTCGGCCCGTCGTTTCTCGCAGGCCGATCGTCCAGGAACTGTCGCGCGATCGCGGCCCGACGGCAACCACGGAATCCCGCAATTTCGCCGACCGCGGCATTTTTTCGGTCATCCGTTCGTTTCGCGAACGCCATGCCGGCCGGCTGCGGGGAAGCGCGGATGTGGCGCGCGCCCCTTGACTTCCCCGCCTCTTTCGGGCTTTTCGGAAGGGCTCGCGCGTCGCGCGGGATCAACTGTTCGGGAACACGTGTCCGTCATGTCGTTCGTCACCACGACGAAAATCAAAACGACCACGACGACGGCGACGAAAGTCGCCGGCTGACGCAGGCTCTCGACCTCCCGCAGCCCTCTCCCGGCGGGTGACGAGGGCAGCGGAGGACCGAACGGTTCCTTCTTCGACACCCTCGAAAAAGCGATCCCCGAGGTCCTCTCCGTGAAACGGGAGAGTGGTCGTTCATGCGGGGAATCTGAAGATGGGTTACAAGGTCGCAGTCGTCGGAGCCACCGGCAACGTCGGACGTGAAATGCTCGACATCCTGGCCGAGCGCGGATTTCCGGTTTCGGAAGTCGTGGCGCTGGCCTCCGCCCGTTCGCTCGGCACCGAGGTCTCCTTCGGCGACAAGACGCTGAAGTGCAAGGTGCTCGACCACTACGACTTCTCCGACACGGACATCTGCCTGATGTCGGCCGGCGGTTCGGTGTCGAAGGAATGGTCGCCCAAGATCGGCGCCCAGGGCTGCGTCGTCATCGACAACTCCTCGGCCTGGCGCTACGACGCCGAGGTGCCGCTGATCGTTCCGGAAGTGAACGCCGACGCCATCGTCGGCTTCACCAAGAAGAACATCATCGCCAACCCGAACTGCTCGACCGCCCAGCTCGTCGTGGCGCTGAAGCCGCTGCACGACGAGTACACCATCAAGCGCGTGGTGGTCTCGACCTACCAGTCGGTCTCCGGCGCCGGCAAGGAAGCCATGGACGAGCTCTTCACCCAGACCCGCGCGGTGTTCGTCACCGATCCGGTCGAGCCGAAGAAGTTCCCCAAGCGCATCGCCTTCAACCTCATTCCTCAGATCGACGTCTTCATGGAAGACGGCTTCACCAAGGAAGAGTGGAAGATGATGGCGGAGACCAAGAAGATCCTCGATCCGAAGATCAGGCTGACCGCCACCTGCGTCCGCGTGCCGGTGTTCATCTCGCACTCCGAGTCGGTCAACGTCGAGTTCGAGAAGACGGTTTCGGCCGACGAGGCCCGCGACATCCTGCGCGAAGCCCCGGGCTGCCTGGTCATCGACAAGCACGAGCCGGGTGGCTACATCACCCCCTACGAGGCGGCCGGCGAAGACGCGACCTACATCAGCCGCATCCGCGAGGACACGACCGTCGAGAACGGCCTCGCCTTCTGGTGTGTCTCCGACAACCTGCGCAAGGGCGCGGCGCTCAACGCCATCCAGATCGCCGAGGTGCTGATCAACCGCAAGCTGATCACGCCCAAGGCCGGCAAGGCCGCCTGATCGGCGCGACGGCCGTCGACGAGACAGGATCGGCGCCTCTCGGGGCGCCGATCGCATGTCCACCCCGCGCCGAGCACGAGGCCCGTCGCCGCGGCGACATCGGACGGCGCGAATCTCCGGCAACGCCGACGGGATCCCGCCCATGACCGCGAACCTCGACCTCGCCACTGTCCTGTTCGTCCTCAAGACCTCCTATCTGGCGGGTGGAACGGCGCTGGCCTACGTCCGCTGGCATTCACGCGACGGGCTCGGCACCGGCGCCATGGCCGCCGGCTACCTCGCCCAGGCGCTCGGCTCGACGCTCGCCGGCCTGGCCGAGGTCGACCATCCGCACCATGCGGCGCTCAGCCTCGTCAATCTCACGCTCGGCCTCTTCGGCTACACGCTGCTGGTCGTCGGCGCCTGCGAACTGAGCAGCCGGCGGCGCATGCGGTGGTCGCCGCTCGTCCACCTCGTTCCCCTCGTCGTGCTCGCCGTGGGACTGGCGACCGGCTTCCATACGCAGGACGCGCTGCGGGCGACGGTCTTCAACGGCATCGGCGCCGTCGCCTATCTGGTCCTCGCCGTCCGCTTCCGGATGGACCGACGGAGCGAACCGCTGCCGGCGCGCGATCCCGCGGCGCTGGTCTTCGCCGCCGTCGGCGTGACCTGCGCCGTCCTCGCGGTCCAGTTCGCCTCCGGGCGACAGACCCTCGTGATGCCGTCGACCGGCTTCATCCTGGTCGTCACCCTCAAGCTGATGGTCGCCCTCTTCGCGGTGATCCTGGTGCTGGAACGCAGCAACCGCCAGCTCGACCGCCTCGCCCGCACCGACGTGCTGACCGGGATCGCCAACCGGCGCGCCTTCTACGACACGACCCCGGCGGCGCCGCGAGCCGACGATGCCGTCGTCGTCTTCGACGCCGATCGCTTCAAGCGCCTCAACGACGAGTTCGGCCATGCCTTCGGCGACGTCGTGCTGCGCGCGATCGCCGCCGACATCGCCGCCTCCGTCCGCCGCGACGACGTCGTCGCCCGCTTCGGCGGCGAGGAGTTCATCCTCTTCCTGCCCGGCGCCGGCGCGGCGACGGCCCTCGCCGTGGCGGAACGTGCCCGTGCCGCGGTGTCGCGAACCGAGCACCGGATCGGCGATCGGCCGCTCCACGTCTCGGTCAGCGCCGGCATCGCCATCTGCCCGCCCGAGGCGATCGATCTCGCCGCGCTGATCCGCCGGGCCGACGTCGCGCTCTATGCCGCCAAGCACGACGGCGGCGATCGTTGCCGGCTGCACGATCCAGCGCTCGAGGCGGGCGACGACACGACGGCGTGACCACGCACGGCCGCCGTGGCAGGCGCGCCGGCGGGATGGTAGAAGGCGATCGTCTCCGGGCACGCCGCCCCGCGCCGGCCGACCGGAGCGGTTCACGCCCGGAGCCCGCCATGGCCGACTGGAACCCCACCCTCTACGCCCGCTTCTCCGACGAGCGCGACCGGCCGATCGCCGATCTCCTCGCCCGCATCGACATCGCGGCGCCGAAGCGCATCGTCGATCTCGGCTGCGGCGCCGGCGCCTCGACCGCGCCGCTCGTCGCGCGCTGGCCGCAGGCCGACGTCCTCGGCATCGACACTTCCCCGGCGATGCTCGACAAGGCGCGCGCACGCCTGCCCGCCGCCCGGTTCGCCGAGGCCGACGCCGCGACCTGGGCGCCCGAGGAGCCGGTCGACCTGATCTTCTCCAACGCCGCGCTGCAGTGGCTCCCGAACCACGACACCCTGCTGCCGCGGCTGATGGGCCATCTCGCCCCCGGCGGCGTCCTGGCGGTGCAGATGCCCGACAATCAGGACGAGCCGAGCCATGCCCGCATGCGCGACGTCGCCCGCCGGCCGGCCTTCGCGGCGGCCCTCGCCGACGTGGTCGATTCCCGCACGCGGATTTCCTCGATCGAGAAGACCTACGATCTCCTGGCGCCGCTCGCCGCCCGCGTCGACGTCTGGCGGACGACCTACGTCCACCCGCTCGCCGGCCCCGAGGCGATCGTCGAGATGATTTCCTCGACCGGCCTTCGCCCCTTCCTCGACGCCCTCGACGAGACGGCGCGCCCCGCCTTCCGCGCCGAATACGAGGCCGAGATCGCGGCGGCCTATCCGCGCACCGTCGACGGCCGGGTGCTCTTCCGCTTCCCGCGTCTGTTCTTCGTCGCGGTCCGGGCGGCCTGACGGGTCAGACGAAGCGCTTGAGCGCCTCGACCAGCGGGGCGGGCGCGATCGAGGTCTCGCCGCGGAACGGCGCGTCGAGGATGACGATCAGCGCCACCGACAGGCCGATGGCGGCGAAATGCACCCCGACCAGCGTCCGGGTGAAGAAGGTCTGGCGATAGCGCCCGTTCATCACCATGGCGCCGACCAGGAAGCCGCCGATCAGCAGCCAGAAGACGCGCGGGATCGATCGCGTGGCGTGTTCGAAGCGGATCGCACGATCGAGCTCGAGCGCATCGTGGCGGGCGAAGAGCGCGCTGCGGGTCACGTCGCCGACCTTCAGGTCGCGCAGCTTGCCGCGCAACCGGTCGAGCAGGGTCTGCGCTTCGGGTGACAGGCGCGGCTCGACCGCGCCGAGCCGGGGCCATTCGTCGGTCGTCACCACCTCGACGTAGCGCCGCAACAGCGCCAGCGTCTCGCCCGCCCAGACGGTTTCCTGCTCGCCGATGTCACGGGCGAAGGAGGCGACGTGCATGCCCTCGCGCGACACCGCGTCGTCGGCGACGCCGAAGTTCGAGCGCACCTCCGCCACCGAGATCGCCAGCATGAAGGCGATGAAGGCGAGGAGGCTCCCGTGGACCACCTCGAACTGCTTGGAGTGGGGATCGACCTCGTCGAGCCGCCGCACGAAGAGGAAGCGATGGGCGAGTTCCGCGACCACGACCGCCATCACGGCGGCGATCGAGGCGAGCAGCGTCAGCACGACGAGATCGCTCGCCTGCCCGAGTTGATTCCACATCGATTCTCTCCCCCTCGCCGCGGCGACCGGACGGGGTATGCGATCAGGCCTTGCGCTTGGCGGTGACCTCGATCTCGATCTTCATCTCGGGCTTGACCAGACCGCAGACGATCATCGTCGCGGCCGGGCGCACGTCGGCGAAATACTCGCCGACGATCGGGAACACCGCGTCCATCATCGCGGCCTCGGTGACGTAGTAGGTCGCCCGCACCACGTCGGCGAGGTGGAAGCCCGCCTCGTTCAGCGCCTTGGTGATGGTGTTCATGGCGTTGCGGGTCTGCGCCTCGAGGCTCTCGGGCATCTGCATCGCGGCATAGTCGTAGCCGGTGGTGCCGGAGACCCAGCACCAGTCGTCCTGCGCCACGGCGCGCGAATAGCCGCCCACCTTCTCGAAGGCGGAACCGGAGGAGATCAGACGACGAGCGGTCATGGGAACATCCTTTCGATCGATCAGGCGCTCGCCGGGCGACGAGCGAAGAGAAGCGCGATGCCGGCGGCGATCAGCGCCCCGCCCGAGATCCGTTCGACGAGAACGAGCCCCCGGGGCGAGCGCGCGAAGCGGCCGACGTGGGATCCGGCCATGGCATAGAGCATCACGGCGACGAATTCGAGCCCGAGCGCCACCGCACCGAGCGTGACGATCTGTCCGAAGGCGGGGCGGCTCGGATCGACGAAGGGCGCGAAGAAGGCGCCGAAGACCAGCATCGCCTTGGGGTTCGTCGCCGCGGTGAAGAACTCGCGCGAGAACAGCGCCTTGAGGCTCGTCGCCCCTTCCTCTTCGTCCGCGGCGGGCTTCGCCCGGATCATCTCGACGCCGAGCCAGATCAGATAGGCCGCGCCGACGAACTTCAGCGCCGCGAAGAGCTCGGCCGAGGTGGCGAGCAGCGCGCCGAGGCCGATGGCGGCGGCGAGCACGAAGACCGCGAAGGGCGGGAAGCGCCCGCCCGCGGCGAGAACCGCGGTGCCGAGCCCGTGGCGGGCGGCATGGCTCATCACCAGCACGTTGTTGGGGCCGGGGAACATGTTCATGGCGAAGGCGGCGGGCACGAAGATCGGCCAGATTCCGAGATCCATCGCAGCGTCCTTCCGTGGAAGTCGTGTCCAGAAACGTCGAAGGGACGGCCATGGCCGTCCCTTCGCGATCTTCTGCGGCGGTGAAGCCGAAATCAAGCCCAGGGGCGCGCCGAGGCGGTCTTCGCCTCGTAGGCCTCGATCGCCTCGCCCTTCTGCATCGTCAGGCCGATGTCGTCGAGGCCCTCGAGCAGGCAGTGCTTGCGGAACGGGTCGATGTCGAACTTGACGGTGCCGCCGTCCGGACCGCGGATCTCCTGCGCGGCGAGATCGACCGTCAGCGTGGCGTTGGCGCCGCGGTTGGCGTCGTCCATCAGCTTGTCGAGGTCGGCCTGGGAGACGCGGATCGGCAGGATCCCGTTCTTGAAGCAGTTGTTGTAGAAGATGTCGGCGAAGGACGTCGAGATCACGCAACGGATGCCGTAGTCGAGCAGCGCCCACGGCGCGTGCTCGCGGCTCGAACCGCAGCCGAAGTTGTCGCCGGCGACGATGATCTGCGCCTTGCGCCAGCTGTCCTTGTTCAGAACGAAGTCCGGCTTCTCCGAACCGTCCTCGTTGAACCGCAGTTCGAAGAAGAGACCGCGGGCGAGGCCCGTGCGCTCGATCGTCTTCAGGAACTGCTTGGGGATGATCATGTCCGTGTCGATGTTGACGATCGGCAGCGGCGCGGCAACGCCGGTCAGCGTCGTGAACTTGTCCATGGGAAGACCTCCGAAATCCGTTGACCGGCTTCTAGCCGTGTTTTGGCGGGCCGTCAAAGCCCCGAAGGCGGTTCGCGCCGCTTCGACGTCAGTCGGCGACCAGCGCCTCGATCGCGTCCATGTCGTCGTCGGAGAAGCCGAAGTGATGGCCGATCTCGTGGATCAGCACGTGGGAGACGATCGCCCCCAGGCTCTCGCCGTGTTCGGCCCACCAGTCGAGGATCGGGCGGCGATAGAGCCAGATCCGATTGGGCAGGCGCCCGGTCTCGGCCACCGCCCCACCCTGCGGCAGGCCGATGCCCTGGAAGAGGCCGAGGAGATCGAACGGGCTCTCGATCTCCATCTCCTCCAGCACCTCGTCCTCGGGGAATTCGGCGATGGCGATGATCACCTCGCCGGTCAGCCGGCGGAACTCCTCCGGCAGGCCAGCATAGGTCTGATGCGCCAGCGCCTCGAAGGCATCGAGATCGGGGGCCGTCACATGGGTCCAGTCGAGGATCGCGGCGGGCTTGGTCACGTGAAGGTCTCCGGGAGCGAGGCGCGGAAGGCGCTCATGAGGAAGCGGATCTGGTCGGGCGCATAGCGATGGGCACGGCCGACCGGGCAGGCATCGCGCGCCCGACAGCCGTCGGTGCGGCAGAGCCCGCCGGCATGGCTCTCGAGAAAGCCGCGGCAACGCCCGACGTCGTAGGCCTCGCCGGTGAAGGCATCCGCCGGACAGGCGACGAGGCAGGAACGCGTGCGGCAGGTCGTGCAGGGCGCGTCCTGCGGGGCGGCCTCGCGCCCGATCACCCGGTCGAAGAGGAGCGCACCGCGGAAGGCGTGCCAGAGGCCGAGCGTCGCGTCGATCAGCATGCCGGTCGGCGATTGGGCGAGCCCTTCCGCCCGCATCGCCCAGCGCTGGAACGGCCACCACGGCGGGCCGCGATGGGGGAAGACCGCCGCGGCGCCGAGCTCCGACGCGATCCCGCCGATCACCCGTTCCGACCAACGGTCGAGGGGATGGGGCAGCCCGTCCGTCCGCTCCGGCGACGTCGCGAAACCCGCCCAGCCCTCGCGCCCGCGCCAGCCGACGAGCAGCGCCGATCGCGCCGGCCGACCGTCGTCGAAGGCGGGAGCCTCGTCCTCGGCGCCGAAGACCACGACGCCGCGCGGCGCGAGACCGGCGGCGCGCACGGCGGCCTCGGCGCGCTCGCGGGTACGTTCGTCGATCGGATCGTCGCGCCGCTCGCTCATGGCATCAGCGCAGGACATAGGTGGTGACGAGATGGACGAGGAGGCCGATCGCCACGACGAGCGCCAGAGCGCGGCCGATGCGCCTGCCCCAGACCTCGACGGCGTCGTCGGCCGCGGCATCGGAGCCGGCGAAATGACCGCCGACCTTCTCGGCTGTCTCGCGCAGCACCCGCGCGGCGCCGGACGTGCCGATCACCTCGCCGTCGCGCGTCACGCCGGCCAACGCCGCCTCGGCCTCGCGCCGCCGTTCCGCTTCGATCTCATCGCGTCGGTTCATCGCGCCCTCCGAGAGGGCGAGAATGGGGATCGCGCGCGCCTTCCGCAAGGGCGCGGCATCGGTCTTCAATGCGCCTGCGCCTTGGCGTGGGCGACGAGATCGGCGATGTCGCCGCGGCCGAGCTGGAAGTCGGGCATCCGCCCGTGCACCGTGCCGGGCATCGCCAGATAGTCGGCGAGCACGTCCGGCGTCATCCGTCCGGAGGCACCGAGCGCCGCGAAACTCGGCGCGTCGGCCGAGGCCGTCGTCTGGTCGGACGCCACCACGTGACAGGCCGCGCACCAGCGCTTGGCCAGTACCGCGCCGCGCTCCGGCGAACCGTCGGCGAGCGCGGATGCGGCGAGGAGGAGGAGCGTCGCGCCTGCGAGAAGAAGGGTCGAACCGCCGTGGGCCATGATGTCCTCCCGCCGTTGCCGTCCCTGGATCGAATCTAGGCGCGCCGCGGTCGATCCACCAGCGCGGGGTTCTGCGCATCCGCCGCTACCGCGGGAAGCCCGGAATCCGCGACAGCACCGCCGCCAACGGATCGGCGATCCAGGCGCGCGTCAGGAAGTCGTCGTGGACGACGTTGGCCGGCGTCGCCAGGAACCGCACCTCGCCGGCCGAGAACGCCTTCGGCAACCCGTCCGCCACGGCCACGCCGCGCGCCGTCAGCAGCCCCCGCAACGTCGCGTTCGCCGCCCGCGTCGACGGCGAATGGGCGGAGAAGAAGAAGGCGCGTCCCCGCCGGCCGATCCAGTCGGCGAACCGCCCTTCCTCGGCATAGATCCCGTCGAGCAGGATCACCCCGGCGATGCGCTCGCCCGCTCCGCCGCGCTCCAGCGCGAAGGCCGTCGGCAGATAGCCGCCGGAATAGGCGACGACGAAGACCGGCGCCCGCCCGAGCGCCGCCTCGAGCCCCGGTCGGCCCAGCGCCGCGGCCGCCTTCGTCGCCGCCTCGGCGAGGAAGCGGGCGAAGTGGCCGCGCGTCCAGAACCGCCCGGCGCTGCTGTCGAGCGCGTCGACCGCCATCTGCGGCGCGACGAGAACGGCATTGAGCCCCGAGGCGGCGAGCTGGCGCGCGACCCCCTGCCGGGCGATCACGTCGCGGTCGAGGCGCGCCCGGTTGCCGTGGAAGAACACGACGAGGGCGAGCGGCCGCGCCGGATCGAGCCCCGCGGGGGCGGCGATCAGCACGTCGCGCGCGGCATAGGTCGGGTCTTCGAAATAGACCCCGCCGCGCGGCGAGGTATGCCCGCGCCGGCCGTCGCGGACGACGTCGAGGAACGGCCCGCCGCGATCGGGGATCTCGCCGTCGTAAGGAAAGGCCGAGGTCTCGAAGGGCACGATCGCCGTCGTCGCCCGTCCCTCGGCGCGCGCCGAACCGCCCGCCGCGAGGAGCGCCGCCGCGCCGGCGAGGAGCCGGCGGCGGTCGGGCGAGAAGGGCTGCGAGGCATCGACCATGACCGCCTCCGAGGAATGCCTCAGCCGTGGGCGCCGACCGTCCGGCCGACGGCGGCATCGTCGCTCGCGACCGGCGCCAGCACCGCGAAGAAGGCCGGCACCGCCAAGAGATAGGCCGCGCCGGCGATGAACAGCACCGCACCGAGGCCGAAGCTCGTCGCCACGATCGGCACGATCGCCGCGCCGATCACCGAGAAGCAGCCGTTGATGCCCCAGGCCCACAGGAACATCGGCTCCTTGCCGAGGCGGGCGAGCCAGCCCATCGCCGTCGCCATCGGGAAACCCATCAGGAAGGCCGGCGGGAAGATCAACACGAAGGAGAAGACCAGCCGCGCCGCATAGGACCAGCCGCCGATCAGATCGAGGACGCGGTCGAGCGCCAGGCCGTAGACGATCAGGATCGCCCCGATCGCCGCCAGGATCGGCGGCAGCATCCGCCGCGCCCGCGCCTGGATGCGTTCCGAGACGAGACTGCCGAGGCCGGAGAAGACCAGCATGCCGGTGATCAGCACCGAGGCCGAGACCGTGGCGTTGGACAGCGCCAGCACGAAGTTGGCGATCAGCCCGACCTCGACCATGATGTAGCCGAGCCCGAGGCAGGCGAAGAACAGGATGGTCAGCCCCTTGCCGGGATAGGCCGAGAAGATCGTCCGCCAGCCGAAGACCACGGGGAAGGCGACCAGCACCGCCGCCGCGACGCAGGCGACCGCCAGCGTCGCCCATAAGAGCAGATAGCCCCATTCGTCCTGCAGGATCTCCAGCCGGTCGGTGACGCGGCCGAGATCGGCGGGCTTCACGTAGGCCGCGAAATAGGCCCGATCGTTGGTCAGCGGACGGGCGTCGAACACCCAGTCGCGGGCGATCTCGTCCCAGCCGCCGTGGAGCAGCGCGTTCCAGGCGAAGCGCGCCAGCCGCGTCGACGGCATCGCGCCGGCCCCGTCCTCCGGACCCGCCTCCGGCCCGCCGGCCGCATCGGCGCCGGGCGGAGCGTCGGCCGCCGGCTTGCCGTCGCCGAAGATCTGGGCGCGGTAGTCGGCGAGAAGCTTCGGCAGCTCGGCGGTGTCGACCACGAGATCGGGCGCCGCCACCTCGTCGAAGGACATGGCCTTGGAATGCGCCCGGAGCTTCGCGACGTCGGCGGCCGAGAAGCCGCCGCGCCGCCACAACACCGTGGTGGTCGAGAGATAGGTCGAGACCGCGTAGAAGCTCGTCGCCCGGCTCGCCGGCTCGACGTCGCCGGCCGCCAGCGCCAGCGTCGCGTAGAGCTTCAGGACCGACTTCGGCGGCTCCTCCTTGTTCCAAAGCGTGACCGAGAAGATGCCGCCCGGCTCCAGCGCCCGCATCGCCGCGGCGAAGGCCTCGCGCGTGTAGGAGAACTTCTCGACGATCGAGAAGCCGCCGGGGCTGGAGAGACCGGCGCTGTCGGCGAGACTCAGATCGATCACGTCGAAGCGGCGGTCGGTGTGGCCGAGGAACAGCCGCCCCTCGCGGTCGATCACCTCGACGCGCGGATCGCGCAGCACGTCGCCGGTGAAGGTCCGGAGCACCGGATCGTTCAGGAAGGCGTCGAGAATGGTCGGATTGCCCTCCGCCACCGTCACCGTCGACGAGCCCGACGCCAGCGCCACCGCCGTCGAGATGCCGCCGCCGAACTGGGTGACGAAGGTCTTCGGTCGTTGGCTGAGGAGATAGGGATAGACCATCGGCAGATAGCGGAAATAGGCGGTCTGCTTCTCCGGCAGTCGGCCGATCACCCCGCTCGGCCCCTCGCCGTCGACATAGAGGCCGAGATAGGCGTTGGCCGGCATCTCCGGCAGGTTGAAGGCGGCATTGTCCGAGAGGCCGGGCGCGAAGTGCAGGTACGAGCTCGCATAGACCTCGACCCGGCCGAAGGGCGAGTTGCGTTCGAGCACGCGGCTCGCGTCCGGGAACTTGCGGGCATAGGCGACGCCCTTGTAGTCCGAGGTCGCGAGCTTGGTCAGCCCCGCCGCCTGCGGCAGCACGTGATGCCCCACCGTCGCGACGATCGCCAGTGCGAGCAGCGCCCCCGCCTCGCGCCCGAGCCCGAGCGCGAGGAACCACGCGAGCGACCCCGCCGCCCACAGGACGAGCGGCACCGTGACGAGATCCTCCGGCGGGAAGACCCACATCGCGGCGAGGAAGACGAGACCGCAGAGACCGGAGCCGGCGAGATCGGCGAAGTAGAAGCGGTTGAACGACGTCCGCGCCTGCTGGAACACCACGCCGAGGAAGGCGGCACCCGCCAGGAACGGCAGCAGATAGAGCCCGAAATTGGCGGCGAGCCGCCACTTCTGCATCGGGTCCGAGAGCATGAAGATGGCGTTGAACGGCACCTGCTGCGCCGCGAGGTTCGAGGCGACCGTCAGCGGCCCGAAGGCCAGCAGCGCGGCGGTCGAGACGCCGCGCCAGTGCCGGTCGAACCAGCCCGTCGCGACGCTCATCACCGCGCTGGTCAGGCCGAAGCCGAGCATGGCGAGCGACACGACGAAGGAGCCGAAATGCGCCCAGCTCCCCACCGAGAAGAGGCGCATGATGCCGATCTGCAGCGCGATCACCGCGCCCGCGACGAGGCCGACCGCGAGATAGAGGCTCCAGTGTCGGCGCTCGTCGAAGCTCGTCATTTGTTGTGCGTGCCCTGGATGGCCTCGCCCTCGAGCTTGGTGAAGGGCACGAAGGGCACGATCTTGCCGTTGTAGATGTCCGAGCGCTGCACCGTGACCGTGCCGTCGGCAGCGATCTCCTTGGTCACCTTCAGCACCCGCTGGGCGCCCGGCGGGCCGACCGGAATGACCATGATGCCGCCCGGCTTCAGCTGCTGCAGGAGCGGCGGGGGAATGTGGTCGATGCCGCAGGTCACGACGATCTTGTCGAAGGGCCCTTCCTCCTCCCAGCCGTAGTAGCCGTCGGCGTTCTTCGACTTGATGGCGGCGAACTCGGAATAGCCGCGCGCGATCAGCTTGTCGTAGATCGAGCGGGTGCGTTCGGCGAGCGGCCTGATGATCTCGATCGAGAAGACCTTGTCGGTCAGATTGGCGAGATAGGCCGACTGGTAGCCCGAGCCGGTACCGATCTCGAGCACCTTCTCGCCCATCTTCGGATCGATCGTCGAGGTCATGCGCCCGACCAGGAACGGGCCGGAGATGGTGACGCCCCAGCCGATGTCGAGGAAGGCGTGCTCGTAGGCGCGAGCGAGATTCGCCGGCAGCACGAATTCCTCGCGCGGCGTCATGAGAAAGGCGCGCTTGTTGCGGGCCTCCCAGAGATCGCGGTTGGCGATCATCGTCTGGAAGCGCTGGAAGCGCTCGGCGAGATACTTCGGGTCCTCGCCGCGGTTGGCGACCATCCACTGGACGAAGCTCTTCTCGTCGCCGATCGGCGGCGTGACGTTCCAGTCGTAGGGCTTGGGCACGTCGGCGCGGGCGTAAGACCGCAACGAGGCGGTCGCGGCGAAGGCCGCGGCACCGGCGAGCAACGAACGTCGGTCCATTCGATCCCCTCCCGAGCGGCGAATCGCGCGGAAGACCGGCACGATCGCGAAACATTCCTCAGGATGTTGACCGGCTCGAAACCCGTCAATCGGTCGCTGACGCAGCGGTAACGAGTTCGCGCATCTGTGGTGTCCTTGCATCACGACGCACCCGCCGCGGCCCGCCACGGCGATGGCGCGACGCTCCCGCGCGGTGTAGCTTCGCGCGAGATCGAGCCGAGACCCCGATGCGCCTGACCGCCTACACCAACTACGCCCTCCGCACCCTGATGTTCGCCGCCCTCGAGGCGCCGAACCTGGTGCGCGTGCAGGACGTCGCCGAAGCCCACGGCATCTCGCGCACCCATCTGGTGAAATGCGTCCACCAGCTCGGACAGTGGGGCTATCTCGTCAATGTCCGCGGCCGTGGCGGCGGCTTCCGCCTCGCCCGACCGGCGGAGGCGATCACCATCGGCGAGATCGTCCGCCTGACGCAGGAGAGTTTCGGCGCCGGTCAGACCGCCGAGGCGAGCGACGACGACGAGCGTCGGCTCAACGCCATCTTCGACGACGCCAACGCCGCCTTTCTCGCCGTGCTCGACGATCACACGATCGGCGACGTGATCGCCGACGACGGCGCCCTCAGGCTTCTGCTGGGGCTCGGGCCGACGGCGGCGTGACGTCGCCGGCGACGATCGAGGCGATGGTGGCGGCCGCCAGCCGCCCCTCCCAGGCCCCCCACGCGGTCGCGCAGATCTCGCGCAGCCGGCAGACACGGGCGACCCGGCAGGCGCCGTCCGGGCTGAGGCCGCAGGGGAAGAGCTCCGACTTGTTCTCGAACAGCGACACCACCTCGAGCACGGTGACGTCATCGGCCGGCCGGCCCAGACGATAGCCGCCGCCGCGCCCGCGCGACCCGACGAGATAGCCCGCCCGCATCAACCGGTGACAGGCCTTGACCACCAGCGCCTCGGTCATGCCGAGCCGGCTCGCCATCTCGGGCATGGTCAGAGGCTCGCCGGCGCCGCGGGCGCAGGCGGCGAGAATGCGCAGGGCGCCGCTGGTACAGGCGTTGGTCTGCATGGGTCTCGTCCGTCGACGGCCGGAGCGCCGCCCTCCGACCTATAGTCCGCCGCGGCGGCGGCGTCGACAAACGATCCCTGCCGCCGGCGCCGCGCCGGACGGATTTCATCGACGACGGGTCGTGCTATCAAGGCACGCTCCTTTCCCCGACGCGCCGGAACGACGCCCGCGATGCCGACTGGTCCCGAGGCCGCCCGCCCGGCCGTCAGTCCCGAGACGCCCCGCCGCCGGCTGCCGCTGGCCGGCATCGCCGTCGGTCTCGTGGTGATCGCCGTCGCCGTGCCGCTGATCCTGGTGATCCGTGGCGGCTCCACGAACCCGGTCCGCGAAACACCCGCACCACCTGCCGCGACCCGCGAGCCCCCGCGCGCCGCCGTCGCCTCCGTCGAGCGCCAGACCGCCGCCCGCAGGCTCTCCGCCTTCCGCGCCGATCCGCTCGACCCGCTCGCCCCCGTCGACGTGGCGACCGACGGTTTCGCCGAGCAGATCCGGCTCGATCCGCCCTACATGGCGGTCGATTCGACGGTGTTCGACGCACGCGGCATTCGCGTGCGCCTCGACGGCGTCTGGCCGGTCGGCCGCGGCGAGGTCTGCAACGGCGCCGGCGGCGCCAAGATCGCCTGTGGCCTCGGCGGTCGCGCCGCGCTGCAGAACTATCTCGCCAACCGATCGGTCACCTGCCTGCGCCGCTTCGCGACCGCGCCCGGCGCCGTCGTCGTCGCCGACTGCCGGGTCGACGGCGAGGATCTCGCCGAGCGGATGATCCGGATGGGCCAGGCCTTCCCCGCCCCCGAGCGCGGCGACTGGGGCCGAGCGGCGCTCGAAGAGGCCCGCACCGCCCGCCGCGGCGTCTGGTCCGGCGACCACACCCCACCGACCCGCGACCGCGCGAGCGAAGACATCGCCGCGACGCCCCACGACCCGGCGGTCTTCGGGCAGAGCGAGTGACGGGTGTCGGCAGGCCGTCGTGCGGGCAACAAAAAAAGCCGCTGAGACCAGCGGCTCGTCGGGAGAATTGGTGGAGCTGAGGGGAATCGAACCCCTGACCTCTGCAGTGCGATTGCAGCGCTCTCCCATCTGAGCTACAGCCCCGACCGTTTCGGGCGGGGTCATGGGGGACCCCGCGTCGGATGCCGGCCGTTTACGGCACCCGCCCGAGACTGTCAAGCACTCCTCGCGAGCCGCGCACACCGTCCCGCCCACGACGCCGCATGCACCCTCGGCCGACGGTGTCGCCCCGGCCCACCGATGATCCCGCCGAGCGGCCGTCGACGGTCTCGCGTCGGGGCCTGCCGTCGCGAAACCCCGCGACGTCTTGGCAAGTCGGCCCCCCGTCGCTACATCAGAGGCTCGTTGAAACGGGAAACGCGCAATGGCTCTCGTCACGCCCATCATCCTCGTCCTCGATCTCGTGCTCGACCTCTACGGCTGGGTGCTGATCGCCGCGATCATCTTCTCGTGGCTCTATCAGTTCGGCGTGGTCAATTCGCGCAACCGCGCGGTCGCCGCCATCGGCGACGCGCTCTACCGCATGACCGAGCCGGTGCTGGCGCCCGTCCGCCGCTTCCTGCCGAACCTCGGCGGCCTCGACCTGTCGCCGCTCGTGGTCTTCCTCGCCATCTTCCTGGTGCGCCAGTACCTGCGCATGCTGATTCGCTGATCATGGCGACCGCCCCCGCCGCGGCGATCGAGGCGCGCGCGGGAGGCGTGCGCCTCAGGGTGCGGTTGACGCCACGCGCCTCCCGCGACGCGCTCGGGGTGCTGGAGACGCTCGCCGACGGCAACGAGGTGATGATCGCCCACGTCCGGGCGCTTCCCGCCGACGGTGCGGCGAATGCGGCATTGACACGGCTCGTCGCCGAATGCCTTGGTGTCGCCCGATCGAAGGTGGACGTCGTGTCCGGCCACACCAGCCGGGTGAAGGTGCTTCACGTCGAGGGCGACGGTCCGACGCTCGCCGCGGCCCTGGCCGCGTTGGCGGCCCGATCGTCGCGCTGACGCGAACCCACGCGACCATCGCCAAACCGACGGCCGCCCGCGGCCGGCAGCGACGGGGGATTTTCCATGACCGCAACCATCATCGACGGCAAGGCCCGCGCCGAGGCCCTGCGCAAGACCGTCGCCGAAGAAGTGTCCCGCTTCGCCGCCGCCCAGGGCGCCGCCCCCGGCCTCGCGGTGGTGCTGGTCGGCGAGGACCCCGCCTCCACCGTCTACGTCGCCTCCAAGGCCAAGCAGACGGTCGAAGTCGGCATGCGTTCCTTCGAGCATCGCCTGCCGGCCGACACGTCGGAGAGCGACCTGATCGCGCTGGTCGAGGCCCTCGGCCGCGACGACTCGGTCGACGGCATCCTGGTGCAGCTCCCGGTACCCCGCCACATCGACGCCGGCCGGGTGATCGCGGCGATCGATCCGCTGAAGGACGTCGACGGCCTCACCGAGGTCAACGCCGGCCGCCTCGCCGCCGGGCGCCCCGGGCTGGTGCCCTGTACGCCCTACGGTTCGATGATGATGCTCGACTGGGTCGGTCGGCCGCTCGCCGGCCTCGACGCGGTGGTGGTCGGCCGCTCCGAACTGGTCGGCCGGCCGATGGCCCAGCTGCTGCTGATGGCGAACTGCACCGTCACCATCGCCCATTCCAAGACCCGGGACCTCGCCGAGGTCTGCCGGCGCGCCGACATCCTCGTCGCCGCGGTCGGACGCCCGCGGATGATCCCCGGCGACTGGGTGAAGCCCGGCGCGACCGTGATCGACGTCGGCATCAATCGCATCCCCGCCCCCGAGAAGGGCGAAGGCAAGACCCGTCTCGTCGGCGACGTCGACTTCGACACGGCGAAGGAGGTGGCCGGCGCCATCACGCCGGTGCCCGGCGGCGTCGGCCTGATGACGGTCGCCACCCTGCTCGCCAACACGTTGATCGCCGCCCATCGGCGGCGCGGCCTGACGCCGCCGGCGTTCTTCGCCGAACTCGACAAACGGCTGTTCGGCCGCTGAGCCGGCGCGATCAGAAGTCGCTGGCGATGCCCTTGAGTTCCCAGTCGCCGTAGCGCACCGGCTCGGGGCCGTCGCGGCCGCGCAGTTCCTTCGGCGCGGGGGCGGCGGCCGCCGCCGCCTCGTCGGCGAGACGGCGCCGTTCCTCGGCCTCGCGCAGCGCCCGCTGGGCGGCCGGCGGCAGATCCTCGAAACGCGGACGCGCCGGTGCGGTCTCCGCCGCGGAGGCTTCGCCCGCGCTCGTCGCTTCGCTCTTCGGCTGGTCTTCCGCGCCCATCATCGCCTCGGCTCCTTGATCCCGGCTGCGATCGGAGTGATAGCATGGGCTCCGACCGGCGTCGAACCACGCCCGACGCCCCAGACATGCCTCCGGCCGCCCCCACGCGCCGCCGAACCGACGAGATCCGAGCCCCGCATGACCGAAGACGGACGCCCGCGCGCCCCCCGCCGCCCCGGCGGCAAGCCCTCCTCGCCGCATCGCGACCGCCCCGGCCCGAAGGGTCGGCCGCGCGACGCCGCGAAGGGAGAGGCGAGGAAGACCACCGCGCCCGCCCGTCGCGAGGAGCCCGGCGTCGCCGCCCGCGCCCAGGCGGTCGAGATCCTGTCGGCGACGCTCGACGAGGGTCGGCCGCTCGACCAGGTGCTCGACCACCGCTCGACCATCCCGGCCTGGGCCGACATGCCGCCGGCCGACCGGGCGCTCTGCCGCGCCATCGTCTCGACGACGCTGCGCCGCCTCGGCCTCGTCGACGACGCGCTGAAGCGGCTCCTCACCCGCCCGTTGCCGTCGAAGGCGGCGCGCGCGCGCCAGATCCTGCGGGTCGGCGCGGCGCAGCTCCTGTTCATGGAGGTGCCCGACCACGCCGCCGTGTCGATCGCCACCACGCTCGCCGATCGCGACCAGCGCATCCGGCCGTGGAAGGCGATGGTCAACGGCGTGCTGCGCAACCTCGCCCGCGAGCGCGAGACCATCCTCGCCGATCAGGACGCCACCCGCCTCGTCACGCCGCTGTGGCTGTGGCGGGCGTGGTGCGAGACCTGGGGCGAGGAGACGGCCCGCGCCTTCGGCGCCGCCCACATGATCGAGCCGGCGCTCGATCTGACCGTGAAGTCCGACCCCGAGGGCTGGGCGACCCGCCTCGGCGGCATCGTGCTGCCGACCGGCAGCGTCCGCTTCGTGCCGCACGGGCCGGTCGACAAGCTCGACGGCTTCACCGAGGGCGAATGGTGGGTGCAGGACGCCGCCGCCGCGCTGCCGGCGCGCCTGCTCGGCGACGTCGCCGGCCTGTCGGTCGCCGATCTCTGCGCCGCGCCGGGCGGCAAGACCGCCCAGCTCGCCGCCCGCGGCGCCCACGTCACCGCCGTCGACCTCTCGCCCCATCGCCTCGAACGGCTGAAGCAGAACGTCGCCCGCCTGCGCCTCGGCGACGTCACCACCCGCGCCGCCGACCTCGAGCAATGGACACCCGACGCGCCCTTCGACGCGATCCTGCTCGACGCCCCCTGCTCGGCGACCGGCACGCTGCGCCGCAACCCCGACGTCGGCCGCCTCAAGAAGGCCGGCACGGTCGAGGAACTGGTCGAGCTCCAGGGCCGGCTGATCGAACGGGCGAGCGGTTGGGTCAAGCCCGGCGGCCTCCTCGTCTGGTGCACCTGTTCGCTGCAGAAGGCCGAGGGCGAGGACCGCATCGCCGCCTTCCTCGACAGCCACCCCGACTTCGAACGCGTCCCCGTGCGCGCCGAGGAGATCGGCGGGCTCGAGGCCGCGATCACGCCGGAGGGCGACCTGCGCACCCGGCCCGATCTTCTGCCCAACGACGACCCGCGGCTCGCCGGTCTCGACGGCTTCTTCGCGGCTCGATTGCGCCGAAAGGCCGAATGATCGCCGAGGAATTCCGACGCCGGCTTAACTCGCCGTTAACCCAGATGAAGTGCCTTGGATCATGGGGCGAGGTGCCCGGCCGCGAGACGTGCCGGGTGGTCGTGCCGTGGTGAGGTCGATGGCTCGGGCGGGTGCGGGACGAATCGCGGAAATGCGTCTGGTCGGCCGTCTGGTCGCCCGCCGCCTCCTCGCGCCGGCGATCCGGGCGATCCGTGCCGCCCGTACCTATGTCGAGCCCGCCGCCGACCGTCTGACCATCGCGCCGCAGGATCTGCGCACCGCCGATCCGACCATGGCCGACGACATCTACGCCGGCATCTTCGTCTTCGCCGGCCAGATCGTCGAATGCCGTGGCCATTCGCCCTTCGACGTGCCACCGCCGAGCGCCGAATGGGAGCGTGCGCTGCACGGCTTCGGCTGGATGCGCCACCTGCGCGCCGCCGAGACGCCGCTGTCGCGCGCCAACGCCCGCGCCCTCGTCGACGACTGGCTGTGCAAGTCGCAGCTCCCCGCCGTCGCCTGGGATCAGGAGATCGCCGCCCGTCGCCTGCTCGCCTGGCTGACCCAGGCGCCGATGATCCTGACCGATGCCGACCCGGGCTTCTACCACCGCTTCCTCGCCGGCATCACCCGCCACTTCCGTCAGTTGCGCATCCACCGCGGCGAGGAGCCGGCCGGTCTGCCGCGCCTCAAGGTGATGTTGGCGCTGCTCGCCTGCGCCGTCACGGTGGAGAGCTTCCGCCGCTGGGTCCGGCCGCTGTCGCGCCGCCTCGACGAGGAACTCGCCCGCCAGATCCTGCCCGACGGCGGCCATGTCGACCGCAATCCCAACTCGGTGGTCGAGGTCCTGGTCGATCTCCTGCCGATCCGTCAGGTGCTGGCGGCACGCTCCTTCCCGGTGTCGCAGGCGCTGCTGTCGTCGATCGACCGAATGATGCCGATGGTCCGCTTCTTCCGTCACGACGACGGCACGCTGGCACTGTTCAACGGCGCCTCGTCGACCTCGACCGGCGTCATCGCCACCGTCTTCGCCTATGACGACGCCCAGAGCCGGCCGCACGGCAACGCCTCCCATTCGGGCTACCAGCGGCTGGAGGCGAACGGCACCGTCCTCGTCATGGACTGCGGCACGCCGCCGCCCGTCGAGATCGCCCGCGACGCCCATGCCGGCACGCTCGCCTTCGAGATGTCGTCGGGCCATTCCCGCTTCGTCGTCAACTGCGGCGCCCCCTTCCGTCCGATCGGCGACTGGCGGGCGCTCGCCCGCACCACCGCCGCCCATTCGTCGCTGGTGGTCGAGGACCACTCCTCCGGCCGCATCCGCGACAAGGGTCTGCTCGCGCGCCTGCTCGGCCCGGTGCTGGTGCCCGGCCCGCACGCCGTCACGGTCGACCGCACCGAGACGCCGCGCGGCGAGGAGGGCAGCGACGTCGCCGTCACCGCCGCCCACGACGGCTACGCCGCCGCCTACGGCATCCTGCACGAGCGCCGCATCGCGCTCTCCGCCGACGGCGACCACGTCGACGGCCACGACCGCATCCTGCCGGCGGAGGGCCGCACGCCCGCCGACGTCGGCTATGTCGTGCGCTTCCATCTCCACCCGTCCGTCCGCGCCGAAGCGACCGAGGTCGGCATCCGGCTCTCCGCCCCCAACGGCGAGGCCTGGATCTTCGCCTGCGTCGACGTCGTGCCGCAGATCGAGCCCTCGGTGCATCTGGCCGATTCCCACGGGCTGCGCCGTGCCGAGCAGATCGCCCTGACGGTCGAGCCCGGCGGTCCGCGCGAGCTCGCCTGGAGCCTCGTCCACGCCACCCGCTCGCTGGTGCCGCGCCGCTGATCGCACGGTCCACCGCGGAAAAGCGGCGCTTTCGCCGGACGTCGGGTTTGCGGCGGACGCGATTCGTGCTATCCGCCCGCTCGCAGACTTCCGGATCCCGACGACGACACGAGCCGAACGGCACGAGCAACCGTTCCGCGCCTCGCGGATCCGTTTTCGACCGGCTCCGCGAAAGGCCCCAGCGCCCCATGTCGATCACCGTCAAGAACATCACCCCGCCCGACCGCGTCGCCCTCAAGCGCGCGCTGCTGTCCGTCTCCGACAAGACCGGGCTGATCGACTTCGCCCGCGCGCTCGCCGCCCGCGGCGTCGAGCTGCTGTCGACCGGCGGCACCTGCAAGGCGCTCGCCGACGCGGGGCTCCCGGTGAAGGACGTGTCCGAGGTGACGGGCTTCCCGGAGATCATGGACGGTCGCGTCAAGACGCTGCACCCGAAGGTCCACGGCGGCCTCCTCGCCGTCCGCAACGACCCCGAGCACGTCGCCGCCATGGAGGCCCACGGCATCGGCGGCATCGATCTCCTGGTCGTCAACCTCTATCCCTTCGAGGCGACGGTGGCGAAGGGCGCCGACTGGGCGACCGCCATCGAGAACATCGACATCGGCGGCCCGGCGATGATCCGCGCCTCGGCCAAGAACCACGCCTATGTCGCGGTCGTCGTCGACCCGGCCCGTTACGCCGACGTGCTCGCCGCGCTCGAGGCCAACGACGGCGCCACCACGCTGAGCTTGCGCAAGTCGCTCGCCCTCGAGGCCTTCGGCCGCACCGCCACCTACGACGCCGCCATCTCCAACTGGATCGCCGCGGCGATCGGCGAGGACGCGCCGAAGTATCGCGCCGTCGGCGGCACGCTGACCGAGGTCATGCGCTACGGCGAGAACCCGCACCAGAAGGCCGCCTTCTACAAGTCGGCCGAGGTCCGTCCGGGCGTCGCCACCGCCGTGCAGGTCCAGGGCAAGCAGCTCTCCTACAACAACATCAACGACACCGACGCCGCCTACGAGCTGGTCGCCGAGTTCGACCCGGCCCGCACCGCCGCCTGCGCCATCATCAAGCACGCCAACCCCTGCGGCGTGGCCGAGGGCGCGTCGCTGAAGGAGGCCTATCTCAAGGCCCTGCGCTGCGACCCGGTCTCCGCCTTCGGCGGCATCATCGCCTTCAACCGGACGCTCGACGCGGCGGCGGCCGAGGAGATCGTCAAGATCTTCACCGAGGTCATCATCGCCCCCGACGCCACCGACGAGGCGAAGGCGATCGTCGCGACCAAGAAGAACCTGCGCCTGCTCATCGCCGGCGGTCTGCCCAAGGCCGCGGCCGAGGGCATCACCGCCAAGACGGTCGCCGGCGGCGTCCTCGTCCAGAGCCGCGACAACGGCACCGTCGACGGCCTCGAGCTGAAGACGGTCACCAAGCGCGCGCCCTCCGAGGCCGAGCTCGCCGACCTCGCCTTCGCCTTCCGCGTCTGCAAGCACGTCAAGTCGAACGCCATCGTCTACGTCAAGGGTCTCGCCACCGTCGGCATCGGCGCCGGCCAGATGAGCCGCGTCGATTCGGCCCGCATCGCCGCCCGCAAGGCCGCCGACGCGGCTGCCGCGGCGGGCGAGAGCGAACCGCTGACCAAGGGTTCGGTCGCCGCCTCCGACGCCTTCTTCCCCTTCGCCGACGGGCTCGAAGTGGTGATCGAGGCGGGCGCTACCGCCGTCGTCCAGCCGGGCGGCTCGATGCGCGACAACGAGGTCTTCGAGGCCGCCGACAAGGCCGGCATCGCCATGGTGACGACCGGCATGCGCCACTTCCGCCACTGACGCCTCCGGCCCCGCCTCGCGCGGGGCCGATCGTCCGGCGGGCACGAAACGAAGAAGGGCGGCCTCGCGGCCGCCCTTTCGCATTCTTCCCCCGAGGGGATCGCGTGCTTCCCCGAGGGGATCACTTGGCCTTGTCGGCCTTGTAGCGATCCATCGCCTCGACGATCAGCCGCTTGGCCTCGGTCGCGTCGCCCCAGCGCACCACCTTGACCCACTTGCCGGGCTCGAGGTCCTTGTAGTGCTCGAAGAAGTGCTGGACCTGGTCGATCGCGATCTTCGGCAGGTCGGTGTAGCTCTGCACGTGGTCGTAGCGCGGCGTCAGCTTGGAGACCGGCACGGCGATGATCTTCTCGTCGCCGCCGCTCTCGTCTTCCATGAAGAACACGCCGACCGGACGGCAGGACATGATGGCGCCCGGCGCGATGGCGCGGGAGTTCATCACCACCACGTCGATGGGGTCGCCGTCGTCCGACAGGGTGTGCGGCACGAAGCCGTAGTTACCCGGGTAGCGCATCGAGGTGTAGAGGAAGCGGTCGACGACCAGCGCGCCCGAGGCCTTGTCGAGCTCGTACTTGATCGGCTCGCCGCCGATCGGCACCTCGATGATCACGTTGATGTCGTCCGGCGGGTTCTTGCCGATGGCGATGGCGTCGATACGCATGGTTGTCTCCCGAAGGGCGGTCGTCCCGCCCGGTCTCGCGTGCCGCCGGGGAGCCCCTCGACCACCCGGCCGTCCGCACCTCGCGGCACGGACGAAGTCCCGGCCGCCCGACGCGACCGTGTTCGGGGCATCTCATACCCGATCGCGCGGCGCGGCGAAACGTCGCCGTTCGGACGACGTCCAACACTTCGACGGTGTCGTGAGAGGGGCGATCACTCCGGATCGAAGCCGAAGACCTCGACGGCGAGCGTCGTCTCGCCGAGCCGTTCGCCGGTCTCCGCCGCCACCTTGCCGCCCATCCGCTCCCAGAACCCCAGCGCCGGCGTGTTCTCGGCGAGGACCCGGACGGCGAAGCTCGCCAGCCCGTAGCGGCGCAACTCCGCCTTGGCGGCGGCGAACAGCGACCGGCCGAAGCCGAGACCCTGGTGTTCGGGATCGATGTAGAGCTCGTAGATCTCGCCGGCGTGCGGCAGCATCCGCATGCGGTTGTGACCGAGCGTGGCGTAGCCGGCGATGCGGCCGCCGACCTCGAGGACGAGGATCGCCGTGTGCCGTTCGAGCGCGCGTTTCCACCACGTGGGTCCGCGACGCGCGACCATGCGCTCCAGCTCCGTGCCCGGAATGATGCCGCGATATGCCTGTCGCCACGCCGCGTCGTGAACGTCGGCGATGCGACCGGCGTCCGCGACCTCCGCGCGTCTGATACCGATCTGACCGAGTTTCATGAAACGAAGCGTAGCGCGGGTTTTCGGGTCCGCAAAGAGGGTCGATGCGGATTTTCACGGATGGAAGAAGAATTTCTTCGCCGGCTCCCCCGCCCCCTTGAAACCGGCTTCCCGCCTCCCGATCTCTCGTTCCGTTTCGCGGTCGTCGTCGGTCGCGTGAGGAGGTTCTCGATGGCAGCGTCCGAATACCGTCGCGTCTGGAACGACCCCGAGATCCTCGGCCCGGAGGAGACCCGCGAGGAGCGGGTGCGCTCGGGCTTCAGGGACACGCTGAAGCGCGCCGCCCGCGCCATCCCCTTCGCCGAGGACGTGGTCGCGGCCTGGCACTGCGCCCTCGATCCCGAGACGCCGCGCACGGTGCGCTGGACGCTGCTCGCCGCGCTCGCCTATTTCGTCGCGCCCGCCGATCTGATCCCGGACGTGATGCCGATCGTCGGCTGGACCGACGACGCCGGCGTGCTCGCCGCCGCCATCGCCATGGTCGGCCGCCACATCCGCGACGAGCATCGCGTGAAGGCCAAGGAGACGCTGCGGGAGGGGTGACCCCTCACGCCGTCACGACGATCTTGCCCTTGACCCGACGCGCGGCGATCTCCTCGATCGCCGCCGCCGTCTCGGCGAGCGGGCGGACGGCGTGGATGTGCGGCTTGACCCGCCCCTCCGCCGCCCAGGCGACGATCCGAGCCATCTCGGCGCGAAAGGCGTCCCCCTCGCGCTCGATGTGATCGCCCCAGAACACGCCGACGAGGTCGCAGCCCTTGAGCAGCAGCAGGTTGAGCGGGATCTTCGGGATCTCGCCGGCGGCGAAGCCGACGACGAGATAACGCCCGCGCCAGCCCGTCGCCCGCACCGCCGGCTCGGCATAGCGATCGCCGACCGCGTCGTAGACGACGTCGACGCCACGCCCGCCCGAAAGCGCCTTCAGCCGGTTCTTCAGATCCTCGGCATCGTAGTCGACGACTTCGTCGGCGCCGATCGACCGGCAGAATTCGAGCTTCTCGGCGCCGCTCGCGCAGGCGATCACCCGGGCACCCACCGCCTTGGCGACCTCGATCGCCGCCTGCCCCGCCCCGCCCGAGGCACCGAGGATGGCGACGGTCTCGCCGGCCGCGAGCCTGCCGCGATCGACCAGCCCGTGCACGGCGGTGCCGTAGGTCACCGACAGCGTCGCCGCCGTGACGAAGTCGAGGCTCTCGGAAAGGGCCACCAGATCGGCGGCCTTCACCACCACCTTCTCCCGCGCCCCGCCCCATTTGACGTAGGCGAGCACCCGATCGCCGACCGCGACGCCCGAGACGCCCGCCCCGAGGCTCTCGACCTCGCCGGCGATCTCGCCGCCCGGCGAGAAGGGGAGTTCCGGCTTGAACTGGTAGCGATCGCGGATGATCAGCGTGTCGAAGAAGTTGAGGGCGCAGGCCCGCATCGCCACGACCACCTCGCCGGGGCCGGCGACCGGGTCGGCGAGATCCTCGAACGTCAGCTGGGACGCCGGCCCATGGGCACGGCAGACGATCGCCTTCATGGCATTTCCTCGCGTTTCTCGTTCTCGAGCGGAGAAGATGGGGAAGCCGCCCGCCCGCGTCAGCCCGTCCCTTGGTCGAAGCAGGTCGCCCCGCCCGAATTTCGCCCACTCGTCTCGTCAGACAGAGGCCACGCACCGACGGGCTTCCCCGTCGAGACCGTCTGCCGCACGACCCGGCAACCTTCTGGTAACCATGCGCGTGGTTTCTGAAGCAAACGAGGGTCGCCCGCGATGGCGGCCGCGCGTCTGACCGCGAGACGGAGTACGACGAGATGAAGATCGCCCTCGCCGCCGCATCCATGGCAGCGATTCTGCTGGCCGGCGCCGGCTCGGCTCTGGCCGAGAGCAAGCCCGCCGCCGCCAAGCCGGCCGCCCCCGCCAAGCCCGCGGCGGCGGCCCCCGCCGCGCCGGCCTCGCCGCTGTTGATCGTCGAATCGAAGGACTGGCGCGCCTTCACCGCCGGCACCGCCAAGGGCAAGGTCTGCTTCGCCCTGTCGAAGCCGACCAAGATGGAGCCGCCCTCGCTCAATCACGGCGACGTCTTCTTCTTCATCTCGACGCGGCCCGCCGAGGGCGTGCGCAACGAGCCGAGCCTGCAGGTCGGCTATCCGATGAAGGAAGGCTCCAAGGCCGGCGCCGACATCGACGGCAAGAAGTTCGCCATGTTCACCAAGGCCGACGGCGCCTGGCTCGAGCACGACAACGAGGTCGGCGCCTTCCTCGACGCCCTCAAGAAGGGCTCGAAACTGTCGATCGCCGCCACCTCCGGCCGCGGCAACCCGACGTCCTACGTCTTCTCGCTCGCCGGCATCTCCGCCGCGCTCGACGGCGCCGCCAAGGAATGCAAGTGACGCGAATGCGCCGCGGGCTTCCTCGCGGCGCGGTTTTCGGCTATTGATGGGCGATGTTTCAGGCGGATGGGGTGACCCGTCCGCCTTTCGCGTCGCGCGACGCCGCAGACCCGACCATCGAGGACAGACCCCCATGACGCGCCCCGCCACGGCCGCGATGCCGACCGACGACGTGCTCGACGCCATCGTCAAGCGACCGCAGGCCGTCGCCACCGCCGACGCCAAGCCCTCGCTCCTCGGCCTCACCCGCGACCGCCTCGCCGACGCGCTGCGCGCCGTCGGCGTCGAGGAGGCGAAGATCCGCATGCGGGTGAACCAGCTCTGGCACTGGATCTACCTGCGCGGCGCCGCCGACTTCGCGGCGATGACCAACGTCTCCAAGGACCTGCGCGCGACGCTCGCCGAACACTACGTCGTCGGCCGCCCCGAACTCGTCGCCGAGCAGATCTCGGTCGACGGCACCCGCAAGTGGCTGTTCCGCTTCCCGCCGCGCGGCGCCGGCCGCCCGGTCGAGGTCGAGACCGTCTACATTCCGGAAGAGGGCCGCGGCACGCTCTGCGTCTCCTCCCAGGTCGGCTGCTCGCTCACCTGCTCCTTCTGCCACACCGGCACCCAGGTCATGGTGCGCAACTTGACGGCGGAAGAGATCGTCGCCCAGGTCGTCGTCGCCCGCGAACGCCTCGGCGACTTCCCCGCCGCCGAGAAGGCCGACGGCAAGCTGCCCTCCGAGGGCCGCCTCGTCACCAACATCGTGATGATGGGCATGGGCGAGCCGCTGATGAACTACGAGGCGGTGCGCGACGCCATGCTGATCTTCGCCGACGGCGACGGTCTCTCGCTCTCCAAGCGCCGCATCACCCTGTCGACCTCCGGCGTCGTGCCGGCGATCCCCAAGATCGGCGCCGAGACCGGCGTCATGCTGGCGATCTCGCTCCACGCCGTGCGCGACGACCTGCGCGACGTGCTGGTGCCGATCAACAAGAAGTACCCGATCGCCGAGCTGCTCCAGGCCTGCCGCGACTATCCGGGTCTCTCCAACGCCCGCCGCATCACCTTCGAATACGTCATGCTGAAGGGCGTCAACGACAGCCCGGCCGACGCGCGCGAGCTCGTCCGCCTGCTGCGCGGCATCCCGGCCAAGATCAACCTGATCCCGTTCAACGCCTGGCCGGGCTCGGCCTACGAGTGCCCCGACTGGGACACGATCGAGACCTTCGCCGAGATCGTCAATCGTGCCGGCTACGCCAGCCCGATCCGCACCCCGCGCGGCCGCGACATCCTCGCCGCCTGCGGTCAGCTGAAGTCGGCCTCCGAGCGTCTCAAGGTCGCCGAGCGTCTGGCGCTCGAGGCGATGATGGCCTCGGGCGGCGACGACGACGAGGACTGAGACCGTCGCGGCCGGCCGATGCCTCCGGACGCGGCTCTGGACACCGGTCGACGCCGCGACGCACCATGGACCGGGCCGATTCGCCCGCGCCGGGTCGGTCCTCGACGCGCCTGCGCGGGAACTCCCAACCGGTGGTCTCCCATGCCCGACCCCCTCCGGCGCTACGACGATCTCACCTTCGATGCCGACCGCGTCGCCTCCGGGCGGATCGGCCGCATCGTCACCGCCTATGTCGTGGCGGTCGTGGTCGGTTCGCTGCTGCGCACCTTCGGCCTGGTGATCGAGGAGAGCCTCACGTCGGGCTTCTCCGGCATCGTCCGCCGCTTCGGCTGGTCGAGCCTGCTCGTCGTGCCGATCATGACCTCGGTCGTCGCGCTGATCGCCGCCGCCCCCTTCGCCACCGCCTTCTTCGTCGTCGCCGAAGGCCGGGCGACGCGCTCGCGTCTCGCCTGGATCCTCGCCGGCGCGGCGATCGCGGTGATCGCCCAGCTGATGGTGACCGTCCCCTTCGGTGCCGACGCGCCCGCCCTCGGCCTCCTCGGCCTCGACGCGCTGGCCGGTGCTCTGGCCGGTTCGGTCGGCTGGATCGTCGCCGTCCGCTCCGCCCCGCCGCCGCCGATGCGCGACCCCTGGGCCGACATCTGACCATCTCGCGAGGAACCCGACGATGACCTCCCTCTCGCGCCTCCTCTGGCGACTGCTCGTCGCCGGCCTCGGCTTCTCCGCCGCGGCCATGGCGAGCCTGGTGATCGGCGTCCTCGGCCTCGGCACCGTCGCCTCGGCCGAACGGGTGAACGACGGCGATCTCGACGGCATCGTCGCCCTCGTCCTCGGTCTGCTGCACGGCAGCGTCCTGCTGCCGCTCTTCGCCGTCATGGTCTGGCCGGCCTGGGCCGCGGCGATCGTGCTCGGCGAGGTGACCGCCACCCGTTCGCTCTTCGCCCATCTGGTGGTCGCCACCGGCATTGCCGTCGTCGGCGTCATGGGCGGCGCGCCGCTCCTCGTCGTCGGTCAGATCCAGGTCGTTGCGGCGATCGGCCTCGTCGCCGGCTTCGTCCACTGGCTGGTCGCCGGCCGCGGCGCCGGTCTCGCGACCCCCCGCCCGGTGGCCCGCACGGTGGAAGGAGCCACGCGCTCCACGCATGACGGAACCGCGCGAAACGGGATATCGGGAGAGAACTCCAACCCGTGACGAGGGAGAAGGAAGTGGCCGAGCATTTCGACGTGGTGATCGCCGGCGGCGCGATCATGGGCTCTTCCACCGCCTGGTTCCTCAAGAAGGAACTCGGCTTTTCCGGCTCCGTCCTCGTCGTCGAGAAGGACCCGACCTATGCCCGGTCGGCGACCATGCTCTCGGCCGCCTCGATCCGTCAGCAGTTCTCGACGCCGGAGAACATCCGCCTGTCGCGCTTCGGCATCGACGTCATCCGCTCGCTGAAGGAGCGCTTCGGCCCGGACGCCGACATCGGCTTCCACGAGAAGGGCTATCTGACGCTCGCCTCCGAGGCCGGCGTGCCGATCCTGCAGGCGAACCACGCCATCCAGACCGCCGAAGGCTCCGACATCGCGCTGCTCGACCCCGACGAGATCGCCCGCCGCTGGCCGTTCCTCTCGACCGAAGGCATCGCGCTCGCCGCCTACGGCAATTCCGGCGAGGGCTGGTTCGACGCCTGGATGTGGCTCGACATGATCCGCAAGGCCGCCAAGGGCGCCGGCGCGGTCTACACCCACGCCGCCGTCACCGGCATCGCCCGCGAGGGCAACCGCGTCACCTCGGTCACGCTCTCCGACGGTCGCGAGATCGCCTGCGGCACCTTCGTCAACGCGGCCGGCCCGGCCGGCGGCGACGTGGCGAAGCTCGCCGGCATCGAACTGCCGGTCGAGCCGCGCAAGCGCTTCGTCTTCGTCGTCCATTGCCGCGAGAAGGTCGAGGGCCTGCCGATGCTGATCGACGGGACCGTGATCTCGTCCGGCGTCTACATCCGCCCCGAGGGCCAGTATTTCATCTGCGGCGTGTCGCCGGAGGAGAACGCCGACCCGCGCGTCGGCGAGGACGACTACGACGTCGACTATTCGCTGTTCGACGACGTGATCTGGCCGGGTCTCGCCACCCGCATCCCCGCCTTCGAGGCGCTGAAGATGGTGCGCGCCTGGGCCGGCCACTACGACTTCCACACCTTCGACCACAACGCGGTGATCGGCCGTCACCCGGAGGTGACGAACTTCGTCTTCTGCAACGGTTTCTCCGGCCACGGCATCCAGCAGGGTCCCGGCGCCGGCCGCGCGGTCGCCGAACTCATCGCCTTCGGCGAATACCGCTCGATCGACCTCTCGGTCTTCGGCTACGATCGGCTCGCCGCCGGTCGCCCGGTGGTCGAGGCCAACATCATCTGAGGCAGAATACGATGGCGGACGGAGACGCGAGATCGACGGTGCTCGTGATCTCCTCGCAGGTGGCGCGCGGCGCCATCGGCTCGCGGGCCGCCGGTTTCGCCCTCGAACGCCTCGGCCATGCGGTCTGGCTGGTGCCGACCGTGTGGCTGCCCTGGCACCCCGGCCACGGCCGCGCCACCCGCCTCGCCCCCGACCCCGCCGGCTTCGCCGCCGCCCTCGCCGAGATCGCCGAGAGCCCCAGGGCGGCCGAGATCGACACCGTGCTCACCGGCTATTTCGCCGACGCCGAACAGGTCGAGGCCGTCGCCCGCCTGATCGAGCGCCTGCGCCTCGTCACCCCCGGCCTGCGCCTGATCGTCGATCCGGTCATCGGCGACGCCGAGGCGACCGGCCGCGGTGCGCTCTATGTCGGCGAAGGCCTCGCCCGCGCGCTGCGCGACCGCCTGCTGCCGCTCGCCGACGTCGCCACGCCGAACCGCTTCGAGCTCGGCTGGCTCGCGGAGATGCCGGTCGGGACCACCGCCGAGGCGATCGCCGCCGCCCGCGCGCTGCCGGCCCCGATCGTCGTCGCCACCTCCGCCCCGGCGCTGATGCTGCGCGCGATCGCCACGCTGCTCGTCACCGCCGACGGCGCCGTGCAATTCGAGCATCCGCTGGTCGACACCGACGCCCACGGCACCGGCGACCTCTTCGCCGGCCTGCTCGCCGCCCGCCTCTGCGACGGCCTGTCGACGGAAGCCGCCACCGCCCGTGCCGTCGCCGGCGTCTTCGAGGTGGTCGCCCGATCGGCCCGCGACGGGCTCGACGAACTGGCGCTCTCCCGCGAGCAGGACCGTTTCGTCCACCCGATGGCCCAGGTCTCCGTCCGCCGCATCGGCGAGGCGCCGCAGAGCCTCGCCACCCGCCGCCGGCCGCCACCGCGCAACCCGGCACCGGTCGGGGACGAGGAATGAGCGGCGCGTCGCCGGGCGCGCGCGTCGCCGGGCCGAAAGCGCGCCCGAGCGCGCGCCTCGCCGGCATCGACGGCTGCCCCGCCGGCTGGATCGCCTGCCTCGTCGCCGCCGACGGCCCGATCGTCCCCGAGATCCGTATCGTCCCCCGCCTCGCCGACCTCCTCGACGCCCCCGATGCGCCCCTCGTCGCGGCGATCGACATGCCGATCGGCCTGCCGGACGTCATCGGCCCGTCGGGACGAGGCCCAGAGCGTCTCGTCCGCCCGATGCTCGGCGAGCGGCAGTCCTCGGTCTTCTCGATCCCCGCCCGATCCGCGATCTTCGCGGGCTGCGGCCTCGATGACCGCGAAGGCTATGCGGCGGCCTGCGCCGCGGCGCTCGCCACCTCCGATCCGCCGAAGAAGGTCTCGAAGCAGGCCTGGTTCCTCTTCCCCAAGATCCGCGAGATCGACCGGCTGATGACGCCGGAGCACGCCGCCCGCCTCGTCGAGGCTCACCCGGAGGTCGCCTTCGCGGTGCTGAACGACGGTGCGGCGATGACGCTGCCCAAGAAGGTCAAGAGCCGGCCGAACCCGCCCGGTCTCGACGAACGCCGCGCCCTCCTCACCCGCCTCGGCTTCCCCGCGGAAAGCCTCGCCCGGCCGCCGCGCGGCGCCGGCGAGGACGATCTGATCGACGCCTGCGTGCTGGCACTCGTCGCCCGTCGCGTCGCCCGCGGCGAGGCGGTCTCCTTCCCCGATCCGCCGCTGGTCGACCCGCGCGGCCTGCCGATCCGCATCATGGCGTGATGCGGAACTCCGATTGATCGGAGTTTCGCATTCTGCTCGTCCGAAGAGCCCCTCCCGCAAGGGCTCTTCGGACGATGAGGATCCGCCATCGCGCAGCGATCCATCGGATCCCGCATAGACCTGCGACACCCCGCCGCGCGAGGCGTCTGCGGAAAAACGAACCGATTTGCGTTGCGATGCAGCGTATACGACCTTCGCGGAATGGACGGCCTCTTCGGCTTGGTCCATTCACGAGGAAAAGCAGCCTCGCGCGCCGGGAGAGACGCCGTGTCCAAGACCAATTCGGGCAACTTCTTCGAAGACTTCCGCATCGGCCAGGTGATCCGGCACGCCACGCCGCGCACCATCACGCATGGCGACGTCGCGCTCTACACCGCGCTCTACGGCTCGCGTTTCGCCGTCCAGTCGTCGGACGCCTTCGCCCGCGCCATCGGCTACCCGGAAGCCCCGGTCGACGATCTCCTGGTCTTCCACGTCGTCTTCGGCAAGACCGTGCCCGACGTCTCGCTCAATGCCGTCGCCAACCTCGGCTATGCCGGCTGCCGCTTCCTCGCCCCGGTCTACCCCGGCGACACGCTGTCGACCGTGTCGGAAGTGATCGGCCTCAAGGAGAATTCCAACGGCAAGACCGGCGTCGTCTACGTCCGCTCGACCGGCTACAACCAGCACGGCGAGGAAGTCCTCGACTACGTGCGCTGGGTCATGGTGCGCAAGGCCGACGAGAAGGCCGCCGTCGCCGAACAGCTGATCCCCGAGCTCCCCGCCGCGCTCTCGCCCGACCAGCTCGGCTCGGCCGTGCCGCTGCTCGACCGCGACGCCTGGGACGACGTGCTCTCCGGTTCGCGACATCGTTTTGCCGACTACAAGGCCGGCGAGCGCATCGACCACGTCGACGGCATGACGGTGGAAGAGGCCGAGCACATGCTCGCCACGCGGCTCTGGCAGAACACCGCCAAGGTCCACTTCAACCAGTACACCGAGGGTCAGGGCCGCTTCGGCCGCCGCCTGATCTACGGCGGCCACGTCATCTCGCTCGCCCGCGCGCTGTCCTTCAACGGGCTCGGCAACGCCTTCCACGTCGCCGCGATCAACGGCGGCCGCCACGTCAATCCGCTCTTCGCCGGCCTGACCGTCTTCGCCTGGTCGGAAGTGCTGGAGACGGCGGAACTGCCCGGCCGCGACGACGTCGGTGCCCTGCGCCTGCGCCTCGTCGCCACCAAGGACAGGCCCTGCCTCGACCTGCCCTACAAGCTCGAGAACGGCGAATACGACCCGGCCGTCATCCTCGATCTCGACTATTGGGCGCTGATGCCGCGCTGATCGGGGCCGAGCCATCCCGCGGGCGCATCGGCGCCATGCGGTGTTCGGCATCCGCACTGACACGCTCTGGCAGCGAAACCGGTGCGGGTGTTGGATCGCGCCGGCGTCATGGCTCGTGTCATCATCCCTTTGGACGTTTTGACGCACTGCCCCCAAAGGGGTTAGAAGGCTTCCAGCCGTGCGCCCGAACCCGCACCGGCCGCGGCATCGTGCCGCGGACGTGATCGGTTCGACCGCCCCTTCAACCTCCCAGGGATCGAAGACAGGCCGATGTCGACGACACAGACGAAAGCCGGCACCGGGGTCGAGCGCCCCCTTTCGCCGCACCTCCAGATCTATGCGCCGTCCTGGACGATGGTCATGTCCGTCGTTCATCGAATCACGGGCGCCGCGCTCTACTTCGGCACCGTCCTCCTGGCCTGGTGGCTGATCGCAGCCGCCGCCGGTCAGGCGCCCTACGCGACCGCTCAGGCCGTCTTCGGCTCCTGGATCGGCCGCCTGGTGCTCTTCGGCTACACCTGGGCGCTGGTCCATCACCTGATCGGCGGCATCCGCTTCCTGATCTGGGATTTCGGACTGGCCTTCGAGGAGAAGCCCCGCTTCTTCCTGTCGAAGCTCAACATCGTCCTCTCCGTGCCGCTGACGCTCCTTCTGTGGGTCGTCGGCTACGCCGTGAAGTGAGGTGACACCCATGCGCACCCCCCTTTCCCAGGTTCGCGGCCGCGGCTCCGCCAAGTACGGCACCGAGGACTACTGGATGCAGCGGCTGACCGCCGCCGCGCTGGTTCCGCTCGGCGTCTTCCTGATCGTCTTCCTGGTCATGCACGCCGGCGCGCCCTACGCCTCGGCGCGCGCCGCGCTCGCCAATCCCTTCGTGGCGATCCTGCTGGCGGCGACGATCATCGCCGGCGCGATCCACATGAAGATCGGCATGCAGGTCATCATCGAGGACTACGTCCACGGCGAGCCGTGGAAGGTCGCCTGCGTCGTGCTGAACTGGTTCTTCGCGGCTCTCATCGTGGTCGGCTCGCTCTGGGCGGTCGCCAAGCTCTCGTTCGGGGTCTGAGACCATGGCTGACAACACCGTCAAGGCTCCCGGCACCGCCGGCGCCGCCTATTCCTTCATCGACCACACCTTCGACGTGGTGGTGGTCGGCGCCGGTGGCGCGGGTCTGCGCGCCGTCGTCGGCGCCTCCGAGGCCGGCCTCAAGACCGCCTGCATCACCAAGGTCTTCCCGACCCGTTCGCACACGGTCGCGGCGCAGGGCGGCATCGCCGCCTCGCTCTCCAACATGGGTCGCGACGACTGGCGCTTCCACATGTACGACACCGTCAAGGGCTCCGACTGGCTCGGCGACCAGGACGCGATCGAGTACCTCGTGCGCAACGCGCCCGACGCCGTCTACGAGCTCGAGCACTGGGGCGTGCCCTTCTCGCGCACCGAGGGCGGCCAGATCTATCAGCGCCCGTTCGGCGGCATGACCACGGACTACGGCAAGGGCATCGCCCAGCGCACCTGCGCCGCCGCCGACCGTACCGGCCACGCCATCCTGCACACGCTCTACGGTCAGTCGCTGCGTCACTCGGCGGAGTTCTTCATCGAGTATTTCGCCATCGACCTGATCATGGATGCCGACGGCGCCTGCCGCGGCGTCGTGGCGCTCTGCCTCGAGGACGGCACGCTGCATCGCTTCCGTTCGCAGAAGACCATTCTGGCGACCGGCGGCTACGGCCGTGCCTACTTCTCCTGCACCTCGGCCCACACCTGCACCGGTGACGGCGGCGGCATGATCCTGCGCGCCGGCCTGCCGATGCAGGACATGGAGTTCGTGCAGTTCCACCCGACCGGCATCTACGGCGCCGGCGTCCTCATCACCGAGGGCGCGCGCGGCGAGGGCGGATATCTCACCAACTCCGAGGGCGAGCGCTTCATGGAGCGTTACGCGCCGTCGGCCAAGGACCTCGCCTCGCGCGACGTCGTCTCGCGCTCCATCACCATGGAGATCCGCGAAGGCCGTGGCGTCGGCAAGGGCAAGGACCACATCCACCTGCACCTCAGCCACCTGGATCCGGCGATCCTGGCCGAGCGCCTGCCGGGCATCACGGAATCGGCGAAGATCTTCGCCGGCGTGGACCTGACCAAGGAGCCGATCCCGATCCTGCCGACCGTCCACTACAACATGGGCGGCATCCCGACGAACTATCACGGCGAGGTGCTGACCAAGAAGAACGGCGATCCGGACTCGGTGGTCCCGGGCCTGATGGCGATCGGCGAGGCGGCCTGCGTGTCCGTCCACGGCGCCAACCGTCTCGGCTCCAACTCGCTGACCGACCTCGTGGTCTTCGGCCGCGCGGCGGGCCTGCGCTGCAAGGAGACCGTGGTGCCGAACGGCCGTCAGCCGGAGCTTCCGGCCGATGCCGGCGATCTCGCCGTCTCTCGCCTCGACAAGTACCGTTGGGCCGCCGGCTCGACGTCCACCGCCGAGCTGCGCAACGGCATGCAGCGCACCATGCAGAACAACTGCGCGGTGTTCCGCACCGGCGAGGTTCTGGAAGAGGGCGTCAAGCTCATTCAGCAGGTCTGGGAAGGCCTGCCGAACGTCAAGGTCACCGACCGTTCGCTGGTCTGGAACTCGGATCTCGTCGAGACCCTCGAGTTCGAGAACCTGATCGAGCAGGCGGTCGTCACCATGAACTCGGCCGAGGCCCGCAAGGAGAGCCGTGGTGCGCATGCCCGCGAGGACTATCCGAACCGCGACGACGCCAACTGGATGAAGCACACGCTGGCCTGGGCCGACGGCGCGACCAAGTCGGTCAAGCTCGACGACCGTCCGGTGCACACCTACACCATGTCGCAGGACATCGCCTACATCGAGCCGAAGGCTCGCGTGTACTGATCCCGCCCGTTTCGACCCGTCGGCCCCGCGGCCGACGGACCTCGACGATCATCCTGAAGAGGTGAGACCGCAATGGTTCAGCTCACGCTTCCGAAGAACTCCACGGTGCAGATCGGCAAGACTTGGCCGAAGCCCGCCGGAGCGACCAGGCTCAAGGAATTCAAGGTCTATCGTTGGACCCCCGACGACGGCCGCAACCCGCAGATCGACACCTACTACATCGATCGCGACGACTGCGGTCCGATGGTGCTCGACGGTCTCATCTACATCAAGAACAAGATCGACCCGACGCTGACCTTCCGTCGCTCGTGCCGCGAAGGCATCTGCGGCTCCTGCGCGATGAACATCGACGGCCTCAACACCCTCGCCTGCACCAAGGGCATGGACGAGGTGAAGGGCGCCGTGAAGGTCTATCCGCTGCCGCACATGCCGGTGGTCAAGGACCTCATCCCGGACCTGACCAACTTCTACGCCCAGCATCGCTCGATCGAGCCCTGGCTGCAGACGGTCACGCCCACCCCGCAGACCGAGTGGAAGCAGTCCCACGAGGATCGCTCCAAGCTCGACGGTCTCTACGAGTGCATCCTGTGCGCCTCGTGCTCGACCTCGTGCCCGAGCTACTGGTGGAACGGCGACCGCTACCTCGGCCCGGCGGTCCTGCTGCAGGCCTATCGCTGGCTGATCGACAGCCGCGACGAAGCGACCGGCGACCGCCTCGACAACCTCGAGGATCCCTTCCGCCTCTATCGCTGCCACACCATCATGAACTGCGCGAACACCTGCCCCAAGGGTCTGAACCCGGCCAAGGCGATCGCGGAGATCAAGAAGATGCTGATCGAGCGCCGTCTCTGACGGTCTCGATGCTCCGATGCGCGAAGGCCCCGGCGGGATCCGCCGGGGCCTTCGTCGTTTTCGAGGAGATCGGATCCGATCAGTTCGCCCGGCCGAAGAGCCGCATCGGGCTCGCCCGCTTCTGCATGTCGGCGACGGCGCTCGCCCAGCCGTAGCCGTCGCGCACCGCCTCGCGCAGCCAGGAGGCCGGCGTCGGGGTCTGCGGCACCACGAGGCCGACCACGTCGCCGCCCTCGTATTCGAGATCGGCGCCGGCGCGACGGGCGAGGCGCTGCATCTGGGCGTTCGAGGCGAGGCAGTTCATGTAGAGCCGCTCGATCCGCCGATTGCGGGCGGCGAGCAGGACGCGGTCCATCAGGCGCTGGCCGAAGCCGCGGCCCTGCCAGTCGGCCTCGACCGAGAAGGCGGCCTCCGCCTCGGTGCGCGAACGCCCGAGGGCGCGCAGCTCGCCGACGCCGACCAGATCGCCGCCGACGAAGACGCCGTGGATCAGCGTGTCGAGCGCGAAGCTCGTCTCGGCATAGCGCGCGACGAACTCGTCGGATGCCGCCATGCCGAAGCGGTTGCGGCGGGTCGACGGATCGAGCCGCATCAGGTGGTCCTTGAAGGCGGCCGTGTCGGCCACCCACAGCTTGCGGATCGATCCGCCGGAAAGCGCGTTCATCGGTCTCGCTCCTTGTCCGCCGCGATGGTGCATCGCAGCATGTTTCTGCAAGAACTTCTCGCAATGCAATAAGGCTGGAAAGAGGCAGCTATGCATATTTGCGTATGGGGCGCAGAAGCGACACCTCGGCCATGCAACGAAGAGCGTGCTCGCAACGCCGCCATTCCGCCCGAAAGCACGAGAAGAGTCGCATCGCTGAAAGCCTCGCTGTAGAAGAAGGCGAGTTGTCGAGGAGACTGCGCAATGATTCGCGCCGATCGGATTGCCGTTGCCGTGATGCTCGCCGGTGCTCTCGCCGGCTGCTCCCGCATGGGGCTGAGCGACGGTCCTTCGTACGGATCGCGACCCGCGCCGGCGACCTACGAGCCGCTGACGCCCGTGCCGACCGCACCGGTCACCCAGGCGACCCTCCAGCCGCTGCCGCCGCCCGGCGCCCAGGCGGCGGTCGACCCCAATGCCCCGCCGGTCCCCGGCCAGCCGGCGGCCCCCGCCGCCCCGGTCGCGCCGATCGCCGCCCCCGATGCCGCCAAGGCCCCGGCCATCGGCCGCACCGACCTGCTCGGCGGCTGGCGCATGGCCTCGGGCAGCGACAACTGCCAGCTCTTCATGAACCTGACCAGCTGGGCCGGCGGCTACCGCGCCACCACCCGCGGCTGCAACACGCTGGAACTCCAGAAGATCTCGGCCTGGAACCTCGAGGGCAAGACGGTCACGCTGAAGGGCTCCGACGGCTCGACCGTGGCGACGCTGGTCAACGCCGGCGGCGAGAAGTTCGCCGGCAAGACCGCCACCGCCCAAGGGATCTCCCTGTCGCGCTGAGGGCCTCATGGCGACCGTCCGGCTGCTTTCCGACGACGAACTCTCGAGCGAGGCGGCCGCCGTCTTCGCCGAGATCCGCGCCACCCGCAAGACGGACTACGTCAACGACTTCTGGCGGGCGCTCGCCCATGATCCCGTCACGCTCCGGCGCACCTGGGAGAGCCTGAAACAGGTGATGGGCCCCGGCACGATCGATCCGCTCGTCAAGGAGATGATCTACGTCGCCGTCTCGATCGCCCACGGCTGCGACTACTGCATCCACACCCACACGGCATCCGCCCGCGCCAAGGGCATGACCGAGGCGCAGTTCATGGAGCTGGTGTCGGTGGTCGGCATGGCGGCGGAGACCAATCGTCTCGTCACCGCCCTCGGCGTCGAGGTCGACGAGCGCTTCCGCACCCCGCCGGGCGCCTGAGCCCGGGGCGGGAGCGACTTCCCAGACGCGACGACATTGTCCGCTCTCAGTGCTCGAGCCCCGCCAGCGCGCGGGCGAAGTCGGCCGCGTCGAAGGGTTCGAGATCCTCGACGCCCTCGCCGACGCCGATGAAGTGAACCGGCAGGCCGAACTTCTCGGCGACCGCGACCAGGATGCCGCCGCGGGCGGTGCCGTCGAGCTTGGTCATCACGAGGCCGGTGACGCCGGCGACCCGGCCGAAGATCTCGACCTGGGTGACCGCGTTCTGACCGGTCGTGGCGTCGAGCGTCAGGACGACGTCGTGCGGCGCGGTCGGATCGTTCTTCTTGATGACGCGGACGATCTTCTCGAGCTCGGCCATCAGCTCGGTGCGATTCTGCAGCCGTCCGGCGGTGTCGATCACCACCACGTCGGAGCCGTTCTCCTTCGCCGCCACCAGCGCGTCGAAGGCGAGGCCGGCGGCGTCCGCCCCGGGCTCGCGGGCGATGACGGTGGCGCCGGTGCGGGCGCCCCAGATCTTCAGCTGCTCGATCGCGGCGGCGCGGAACGTGTCGCCGGCGGCGAGCGTGACCTTCTTACCCTCACGAGCGAGCTTCATCGCGAGCTTGCCGATGGTCGTGGTCTTGCCCGAGCCGTTGACGCCGACGACGAGGACGACGTGCGGCTTCGCCGGTCCGTCGATCACCAGCGGCTTCGCCACGGGGGCGAGGACCTTCTCGATCTCGGACGCCAGGATGGCGCGGACCTCGTCGTCGCCGATCTCCTTGTCGAAACGGTCGCGGCGCAGCACGTCGGTGATGCGCATGGCGGTGGCGAGGCCGAGATCGGCCTGGATCAGCACGTCCTCGAGCTCTTCCAGCGTCGCCTCGTCGAGACGGCGCTTGGTGAAGATCGCGCCGATGCCGGTGGTCAGCGCCGAGGAGGTGCGGCCGAGGCCGGACTTGAGCTTCTGCCACCACGACAGCTTCGGCGCCGCGGCCGGCGCCAGATCGACCGGAGCGGCCGTCGTGATGTCGAGCGCGGCCGGAGCGGGCGCCGCGGCGATCTCCACGACGACGTCCTCCACCACCTCGACCGCTTCCTCGGCGGGTGCCGGCTCCGTGGCGGGCGGGACGGGCGCGATGGCCGGGGTCGCCTCGGGGGCGGCCTTGCCGAACAGGCGACCGAACAGGCCGCGCTTCTCGTTCTCGCTCATGTCACGCCTTCACGTCATCGATGGGGAGGGCGACGGCCCGGAGCACGCCGTCGGCATGGCCGACGACCCGCACGGGCACGATGTCGCCGATCGGCAGATTGGAGACCCCGGCCGCGTCGACGCGCACGGGGAAGAAGCGTTCGGTGTGGCCCTGGTCGGCCTTCTCGATCAGCACGCGGTCGATGCGGCCGACCTCGGCGTCGAGGGCGCGGGCGAGCGCCGCCTCACCGGCCGCACGCAGACGGGCGGCGCGTTCCTTGACGATGGTCTTGGCGAGCTGCGGCATGCGCGCCGCCGGGGTGCCGGGGCGGGCCGAGAACGGGAAGACGTGGGTGAAGGTCAGGCCGCAATCCTCGATCAGCCGCAGGGAGCCTTCGAACATCTCGTCCGTCTCGGTCGGGAAGCCGGCGATGAGGTCGGCGCCGAAGACGATGTCGGGGCGGCGGGCGCGGACGTCGGCACAGAAGCGGACGGCATCGTCGCGGCTGTGGCGACGCTTCATCCGCTTGAGGATCATGTCGTCGCCCGACTGGAGCGACAGGTGGAGATGCGGCATCAGCCGCTTTTCCGCGCCGATCAGCTCGATCAGTTCTGGATCGGCCTCGACGCTGTCGATCGAGGAGATGCGCAGCCGCTCGAGCCCCTCGACGCCGCGCAGCAGCTGGCCGACGAGGCGGCCGAGCTTCGGCGTGCCCGGCAGATCGCCACCCCAGGAGGTGATGTCGACGCCGGTCAGCACCACTTCGCGATAGCCGCGCTCGACCAGGGTGCGGACCTGCTCGACCACGGCGCCGGCCGGCACCGAGCGCGAATTGCCGCGACCGTAGGGGATGATGCAGAAGGTGCAGCGATGGTCGCAGCCGTTCTGCACCTGGACGAAGGCGCGGGTGTGCTCGGCGAAGCCGTGCACCATGTGCTCGGCCGTCTCGCGGACCTCGAAGATGTCGTTGACGCGGACCTTCTCGCTCTCGGAGATGCCGAAGTCGGCCAGCGCCGACCACGACGAGGCCTCGAGCTTGGTGTCGTTGCCGATCACCAGATCGACCTCGCCCATCTCGGCGAAGGTCTCCGGCTGGACCTGGGCGGCGCAGCCGGTCACGACGATACGGGCCTTGGGATTGTCGCGGCGGGCGCGGCGGATGGTCTGGCGGGCCTGGCGCACGGCTTCCGCCGTCACCGCGCAGGTGTTGACGATGACGACGTCGTCCAGCCCCGCGGCACGCGCCTGCTCGCGCATGGTCTCGGATTCCGCCGTGTTGAGACGGCAACCCAGCGTGACCAGCTCGACGCTCACTCCGCTGCTCCTCGGGCCGGTGCCCGCGTCCAGGTCAGGGTGTCGCGATCGAGCACGCCCTCGAACTCGGTCTCGACCGGGCCGGTCATCATGACGTGACCGTCCTCGGGGCGCCAATGGATCAGGAGATCGCCGCCGGGCAGCGACACGCGGACGCGGCGACCGGTGCGCCGCGTGCGGTGGGCGGCGACGGCGGCGGCGCAGGCGCCCGTGCCGCAGGCCCGCGTGAGGCCGGCGCCGCGTTCCCACACCCTGAGGATCAGGCTCTCGTCGCTCGTCACCTGGGCCAGCGAGATGTTGGCGCGCTCGGGGAAGATCGGGTGATGCTCGAGCATCGGGCCGATCGCCGCGAGGTCGTAGATCTCGATGTCGTCGACGAAGAAGATCGCGTGCGGGTTGCCCATCGACACGACCGAGGGCGAATGCAGGATCGGCGCGTCGATCGGGCCGATCTGCAGCTCGATGGCGCGGGTGTCGGCGAAGGGCTCGGAGAGCGGGATCTCCTGCCACTTCAGCCGCGGCTCGCCCATGTCGACGGTGACGAGCTCGGGCTCGCCGGCGTCCGACGCATAGAGCAGCCCGGCGCGGGTCTCGATGGTGACGGACGCCTTGTCCTTCTCCTGCATCAGCACCCAGCCGATGCACCGGGTCGCATTGCCGCAGGCCGAGACCTCGCCGCCGTCGGCGTTGTCGATCCGCATGAAGGCGTCGGCCCCGGCGCCGGAACGCTCGATGGTGATCATCTGATCGAAGCCGATACCGGTCTTCCGATCGCCGAGACGGGCGATTTCCTCCGACGTCAGACGTGGGGCGCCGCCGCGCGCGTCGAACACCAGGAAGTCGTTGCCGAGCCCGTTCATCTTGCGAAAGGGGATCGCGGTCGTCATGGTCGCTCCGGAGATGCGGCGCGCTCTGCAGTCTTGCGGGCGCCGGTCGCATCACATATGGCGAAACTCGGTCGAAAAGACCAGTGCGAGGCGACAGATGAGCGATGTTGCGGTGACGATGGTCAACCCGCACGGCCACGGGCGGCCGTCGGACTGGGTGACGCGGTTCCTCGAGGGCGTGCCGGCGGGCGGCACCGTGCTCGATCTCGCCTGCGGCGCCGGACGGCATCTGAGGGCGGCGCTCGCCGGCGGCCATCCGGTCGTGGCGATCGATCGCGACGTCTCCGGCCTCGCCGATCTTTCGGGCGATCCCCGCGTCGAGATCCTCTCCCACGACCTCGAGGGGCCGGGCGGGGTCGACCTGCCGCTCGCCGCCGATCGCCGCTTCGCCGGCATCGTGGTGACCAACTATCTCTTCCGCCCGCTCTTCCCAGTGCTGCGGTCGCGGCTCGCCGACGACGGCGTGCTGATCTACGAGACCTTCTCGCTCGGCCAGGAGCGCCACGGCAAGCCGTCGAACCCGCAGTTCCTGCTGGCACCGAACGAGCTGCTCTCGCCGGCGCTGACCGAGGGGCTGGTGATCGTCGCCTACGAGCAGGGCGAGTTGCCGGCGGCGGCGACGGGGGCGCAGGGCGACAAGGTGGTGCAGCGCATCGCCGCGGTCGGACCGAGCCACCCCTGGGCGCGCGAAATGCCCCGTCGTCTAGGCTGACGCCGCGAAATCGGGCGGGAAGCCCCCTCGTCGCGCGGCCCGCCGCGTGCGATGGTTCGGGCGATTCGGGACGGCCGGATCGGCGGAGTGACGGCGATGACGGGCGAAGGGCGATCGAAGCACTTCGGCATGGTGCTCGGGCTGGCGGTGATCGTGGCGACGGGCGGAGCCGGCGCGCAGACCGTTCCTCTGGCGATCGAGACCCAGCCGCCGCTCGCCACCCGTCCCGTCACGCCCGCCCCCGTGCTGGTGCCGCAGCCGAGCGGCCCACCGCTCGCCGCGCAGGCGCCCGCACCGGTCGCGCCGATCGTGATTCCGCCCGGCCCCGGTCCGGTCGCGGTACCCGAGGTGCCGAAGCCGTCGCCGCTGCCGGCGCCCGCTCAGGCTCCCGTCCTCCAGAGCCAGACGCCGCCCTCCCCGCCGCCGGCCGAGACGCCGAAGCCGGCAGAGCCCGCGCCCGCACCCGCCGCTCCCGCCGCGCCGCCGGCCGACGGCGCCAAGCCCGCCGAAGCCACGCCGCCCGCAGCCGCGCCCACGCCGCCGCCTCCGGCCGTTCCCCAGCCGGCGCCTCAGACGACGCAGCAACCCGCCCCGCCCGCCGCGCCGAAGCCTGCGACGGTCGAGATCGTGCTCGCGGCGAAACCGGTACTCTTCGTCACCGGCGTCACCACCTGGGAGAAGGCCGAGGAGAAACTCGGCTCGGTGTTCGACAAGTTGTCGGACGCGGCGAAGAAGCTCGGGCTGGAGCCGACCGAGGGGCCGCTCGTCGAATACATCGAGAGCGACAGCGACGACGTCGGCTTCAAGGCGATGCTGCCGCTCGCCGCTCCGCCGAAGGCCGACGCCAAGCTGCCGAAGGGCGTCAAGGTCGGCAAGTCGCCGGCGGGCCGCGCGCTCGAGTTCCGCCACGACGGGCCGATCGACGACCTCGAGGAGGTCTATGCCCGCATCGACGACGAGATGAGCCGGCTCGGCCTCGAGGCCAAGTCGATCCTCGAACGCTACGACGTCAACGCCCTCGGCTCCGAGGAAGACCGCACCGTGATCGACGTCTGGGTGTTGGTGAAGTGAGCCGGCCGGACGCCGTTTCGCCCGGAAATCGCGGCGGACGCGTCGACGGGTGCGTTGACTCTCGCGCCCGTCTCGCTTAGAGACACCACCATTCTCGTCGACTTCTCCGTCGCCGACCCGCCGACCGGGGCATGCCATCAGACCCCGGAGGTCACCGTCCGCCAGCGCGATGCGCCCGCGGGCGCGTTTCCGTTTGGGGGTTCGACGCCGGGATTGCGGCGATCAACCGGGACCAAGACCCCCCGAAAGGGACGAAGACCCCATGTTCGACACGCTCTCCGAACGCCTTTCCGGCATTCTGGACAAGCTCACCCGCCGCGGCGCCCTCTCGGAGGCCGACGTCGGCGAGGCGATGCGCGAGGTGCGTCGCGCCCTGATCGAGGCGGACGTCGCCCTCGACGTGGTCAAGTCCTTCACCGACAAGGTGCGCCACCGCGCCGTCGGTCACGAGGTTCTGCGCTCGGTGACGCCGGGCCAGCAGGTCATCAAGATCGTCCACGACGTGCTGGTCGAGACGCTCGGCTCCGACGCCAAGCCGATCGACCTGCATGCGCCCGCCCCGGTCGCCATCATGATGGTCGGCCTGCAGGGCTCGGGCAAGACGACGACGACCGCCAAGATCGCCAAGCGTCTGTCGGAACGCCACAACGTCAAGGTTCTCGCCGCCTCGCTCGACACCCGCCGCCCGGCGGCGCAGGAGCAGCTGCGCGTGCTCGGCGAGCAGGTCGGCATCGCCACGCTGCCGATCGTCGAGGGCCAGTCGCCGACCCAGATCGCCGAACGCGCCGCGACCGCGGCTCGCCTCGGCGGCTACGACGTCATCCTGCTCGACACCGCCGGCCGCATCCACATCGACGAGCCGCTGATGCTCGAGATGGCGGAGATCAAGAAGATCTCCAAGCCGCACGAGATCCTGCTCGTCGCGGACAGCCTCACCGGTCAGGACGCGGTCAACGTCGCCAAGTCGTTCGACGAACGCGTCGGCATCACCGGCATCGTGCTGACCCGCATGGACGGCGACGGCCGCGGCGGCGCCGCGCTGTCGATGCGTGCGGTCACCGGCAAGCCGATCAAGCTGGTCGGCACCGGCGAAAAGGCCGATGCGCTCGAGGACTTCGACCCGAGCCGCATCGCCGGCCGCATCCTCGGCATGGGCGACATCGTCGCGCTGGTCGAGAAGGCGGCGCAGGAGATCGACGCCAAGAAGGCGGCCGAGATGGCCGCCAAGATGAAGAAGGGTCAGTTCGACCTCGACGATCTGGCCGATCAGCTGATGCAGATGAAGAAGCTCGGCGGCATGAAGGGGATCATGGGTCTCCTCCCCGGCATGGGCAAGCTCAAGGGCCAGCTCGACGGGCTCGACGAGAAGGTGTTCGACCGCCAGGTCGCCATCATCCGTTCGATGACCGCCAAGGAGCGCCGCAAGCCCGAGCTGCTGGCGGCCTCCCGCAAGCGTCGCGTCGCCTCGGGCTCCGGCACCCGCGTCGAGGACGTCAACAAGCTCCTCAAGATGCACCGCCAGATGGCGGACATGATGAAGATGATGGGCAAGAAGAAGGGCGGCCTGTTCGGCGGCCTCGGCTCGATGCTCGGCGGCGGCATGCCGCAGATCGACCCGGCCCAGCTAGAAGAGATGGCGAAGTCCGGCCAGATGCCGTCGATGCCCGGTAGCGGTCTCGGCGGCATGCCGGGTCTGCCGGGCGGCTTCGGCATGCCGGGCATGGGAATGCCGAAGGGGCCGCTGCCCCCGGGCTTCCGCAAGAAGTGAGTTTTCTCCGCCCCCCGTCGAACGGCCCGAGGCCGGCGATGGAGACGCGGAGAGGAGACATCGGAATTCCTCGGGGCAACCCGAGGCTCGTGCAATCGAAGTGATCAGAAAGGAACCGAGCCCATGTCGCTCAAGATCCGTCTCGCCCGTGGTGGCTCCAAGAAGCGCCCGGTCTACCGCATCGTCGTCGCCGACGCCCGAGCCCCGCGCGACGGCCGCTTCATCGAGAAGATCGGCACCTACAACCCGATGCTGGCCAAGGACTCGGCCGACCGCATCACCATCGTCGCCGAGCGTGCCACCCACTGGCTCTCCGTCGGCGCCCAGCCGACCGACCGCGTCGCCCGTTTCTTCGACGCCGCCGGCCTGCTGAAGCGCGAAGCGCGTCAGAACCCCGAGAAGGCCGTCCCGGGCAAGAAGGCCCAGGAGCGCGCCGCCGAGAAGGCCAAGAAGGCCGAGGCCGCGGCCGCCGAGTGATCGGTGGTCGACACGAGGAGAGGCGAGACGTCATGAGCGACGAACCGATCCTCGTCGGGCGTGTCGGCGCGGCGCACGGCATCAAGGGCGAGGTCCGGGTGAAGTCCTTCACCGACCCGCTCGATGCCGTCGCCGACTACGGCCCGCTGAGCCTCCCCGACGGCAGGACGCTGACGGTGGAGCGGCTGCGCCCGCAGGGCGACATGCTGGTGGTGAAGTTCCACGAGGTCGCCGATCGCACGGCGGCCGAACGGCTCACCAACCGCGATCTCTTCATTCCGCGTTCGGCGCTGCCGGAGACGGAGGACGAGGAGACCTTCTACCACGCCGACCTGATCGGCCTGGAGGCGGTCGAGGCGGACGGCACGTCGCGCGGTCGGGTGATCGCGGTTCCCGACTTCGGTGCGGGTGATCTCCTGGAGATCCGCACCGAGGGCGCGAAGAGCTTCCACCTGCCCTTCACCAAGGCCTTCGTGCCGGTGGTGGACGTGGCCGGCGGTCGGGTGGTGATCGCACCGCCCGAGGGCTTCTTCGCCGCGGCCGAGCCCGAACCGGGCGAGGACGGCGGCGAGGCCAGAGACGCGGAGCGTGAGGAGCCGTGACCGGATTTTCCGCCACGGTGCTCACGCTCTACCCGGAGATGTTCCCCGGGCCGCTCGGTACGGCACTCGCCGGCAAGGGGCTCGACAACGGCATCTGGTCGCTCGCGACGGTGCAGATCCGGGACTTCGCCGAGGGTCGTCACCGCAACGTCGACGACACGCCGGCGGGCGGTGGACCGGGCATGGTGCTCCGCGCCGACGTGGTCGGCCGGGCGCTGGACTCGGTGGCGACGGACGAACGTCCGCGGCTCCTGATGAGCCCGCGCGGTCGGCCGTTGACGCAAGGCTTCGTCCGCGAACTCGCGGAGGGGCCCGGCGTGGTGATCCTCTGTGGTCGGTTCGAAGGGGTCGACCAGCGGGTGATCGACGGGCGGAACCTCCTGGAGGTCTCGGTCGGCGACTATGTTCTCTCCGGCGGAGAGACGGCGGCGATGGTCGTGCTCGACGCGATCGTCCGCCTTCTGCCGGGGGTGATGGGCAAGACGGAGTCCGGATCGGAAGAGAGTTTCGAGACCGGGCTCCTGGAATACCCGCACTACACCCGACCGCAGGTCTGGGAGGAGCGCGGCATTCCGGAGGTACTCGCCTCGGGCAATCACGCGGCCATCGCGCGCTGGCGGCGCACGCAGGCCGAAGCGATCACCCGGGAGCGTCGACCGGACCTCTGGGCGGCGCGGGCAACCGCGACGACCGAGGGCAAGGGCGACAAAAAGTGACGAATCGGCGCCGTCTCGGCCCTCGACGCTGCAACGAGGGCATGACAAGGCGGCGGACATCGAGTATAGGCAACGCAAATTCCGAACAGGTGGTACCCATGAACATCATCGAACAGCTCGAAGCCGAACAGGCTGCGGTCATCGCCGAGAAGCGCACCCTCCCGGCCTTCCAGCCGGGCGATACCGTCCGCGTCAACGTGCGCGTCGTCGAAGGCAACCGCACCCGCGTGCAGGCCTACGAAGGCGTCTGCATCGCCCGTTCGGGCGCCGGCATCAACGAGTCCTTCACCGTCCGCAAGATCTCCTACGGCGAGGGCGTGGAGCGCGTGTTCCCGGTCTACACCCCCCTGATCGAGTCGGTCGACGTCGTCCGTCGCGGCAAGGTGCGTCGCGCCAAGCTCTATTACCTGCGCGGCCTGACCGGCAAGGCGGCCCGCATCGTCGAGCGCCAGGACAAGAAGCCCGCCGCCGCCGAGTGATCGGGCGGGCGATCTCGTCGCCGCAGAACAAATTCGACAGGGAGAGGCCGGTTCGCCGGCCTCTCTTCTTTTTTGCGCCGTCGTGTTCGACCGAGCGCCTAGGCTCCGACGACCGCCGATCGTGCGTGGACACGTTCCAGCCCTCCGGATCGGTCCAATAATCGTGCGGGTGTGTCAAATCGTCCAAAGACATTTCATGTCGATTATTCTGTACCTTCGTCCTATGGCCCCACCCAATATTCGCTCATAGCGTCCGCACCGTAGCACTGCCGAAGACAACGGCCGAAATCGGCCGCGATGTCAGTCGCGCGACGTCTTCGTCGCACGGCCGATGAGACTTTGTCGGTAGCGTCTACGCAACGAACCAACGACTTCTCGAGCGAGATCGTCGGCGTGCAGTTGTGCGCCGATCGTCCCATGTTCGCTCGAATGATCGAAGTCGGGTCGGAACAAGGGGGAATTGCGATGAACCTGTTGGTTTCTCTGGCAGTCAGCATCACCGTCCTGGTGATCGGTTGGGTCTATGTCGCGATCGGAATTCCGAGCCTGGATCTCGTCGTCTGGGCCGGCGTCATCGGTTGGGGATCCTTCTACGCGGCCGGCGGTGGTCTCGACGGCCTGAAGAAGGCGCTGGCCGGCAACCTCAGCGGTGCGATCTGGGCCTTTCTCGCCCTGCTGCTGTTCGGCCTCGTCGGGGGCGGCAACATCCTCGTCCTCGCCGTCATCGTCGGCGTGGCCGCCGGCCTGATGGTCCTGCAGGCCAACATCCCGCTGTTCGGCTTCATCCCCGGCGCCTTCTTCGGCGCGGCGACCTGGTTCGGCGCCAACGGCGGCTCCGCCCTCACCACCAAGGCGGGGATGATCCTGGTCTCGCTGGTGATCGGCGCGGCGCTCGGCTACGTCTCCGAGGCGATCGGCAAGAAGATGGCCAAGGCCTGATCCTCCGCGGGGAACGGGCTCGGGGGATGTCCCGTCCATGGGGCTCGGATCGCGAGATCCGGGCCCTTCGCGCGTGAAGACCCGGTGCGCGTCGTCACCGCCGGGGACCCTCGCCGCGACCGCCGATCTCGTGCGCCATCCGCCCGAGCCGGTCGATCGCCTCGAGCACCCGCGGCACCACCGGATTGGCGGCGTTGAGCCGGAGGTGACGGCCGAAGTCGTCGCCGGTCGAAAAGAGCCGCCCCGGCGCCACGCCGATGCCGGCGGCGAGCGCCCGCTCGTGCAGTGCCCAGCCGTCGACGCCCTCGGGCAGTTCCACCCACAGCAGGAAGCCCGCCGCCGGATTGCCGACGCGGGTGCCTTGCGGAAAGGCCGCCTCGACGCGGGCGGCCATGGCGCGGCGGCTGCCGGCGACCGCCGTGCGCAGGCGGCGCAGATGCCGCTCGTGGTCGCCGCTGGCGAGATGGGCGGCGAGGGCCGCCTCCGTCAGGGGATTGCCCGACCAGCTGTCGGCGAAACGGGCGTCGAGCACCGCGTCGCGGAAGCGGCCGGCGGCGATCCAGCCGATCCGCCAGCCCGGCGCGGTGGTCTTGGAGACCGACGAGCACAGGATGATGCCGCCGTCGCGGTCGAGCGCCTTCAGCGGCGCTGGCCGCGGCTCCTCGGCGAGGTCGCCGTAGACGTCGTCCTCGATCACCGGAATGCGATGAAGGCTCGCCAGATCGGCGAGGCGGCGGCGGGCGTCCGCCGGCATGATCGCGCCGGTCGGGTTCTGCACCGTCGGCGAGACGACGACCGCCGCCGGCCGATGCGCCGCGATCGCCCGTTCGAGCGCGTCGACGTCGATGCCGGTCGCGGGATCGGTGGCGATCTCGAGTGCCGAGAGCCCCAGCCGCTCCAGCGCCAGCAGCGTGCCGAAATAGGTCGGACTCTCGACCGCGACGACGTCGCCCGGCCGCGTCGTGGCCGCGAGCGCCAGATGGACCGCCTGGGTGGCGCCGGTCGTCACCACGATCTCGCCCGGATCGAGCGGACAGCCGGCCGCCGCTGCGGAAAGCGCGATGCGGCGGCGCAGGTCGAGCCGGCCGGGCGGCAGGCTGTAGCCCTCGGCCGCCGGCCCGAGACGGCGTGCGGTGGCGGCGAGACGGCGGCGCAGATCGTCGACGGGTAGGAACGAGGCATCCGGCACCGCGGCGCCGAGCGGCACCAGCGGCACTCGCTCGTCGGCGAAGATGCGGCGGACGAGGCCGGCGAGTTCGACCGGACGTGGGCTCGGCGCGCTGCGTGTGGCGCCGGGGCCGAGGCCGGGCGGGGCGGCGACGAACCAGCCCGAGCGCGGCCGGGCGCGGATCAGACCCTCGCTCTCGACGAGACGCAGCGCCTCGACGGCGGTCGGCAGGCTGACACCCTCGCGCGCGGCGAGCCGGCGGGCCGAGATCATGCGGTCGCCCGGCATCAGCGCGCCGGCGGCGATCGAACGGCGCAGCGTCTCGGCGATCCGGCGATAGAGCGGTTCCGTCGTCATCTGTACAGGTCCATCGACGCGTCGACTGTCCATACAGTTTCGCCGCCGTTTCGTCCATGACGGGGGCGGCCGGCGCGTGCCGGTCGACCCGTTGAGCGGAGGCGCCGATGCAGGCCGAGAACTTCTCCCTTTCCCGCTGGTTCGACCGTATCGGCATGGTGCCGCCCGCCCGTTTCGACGCGGCGGCGCTGGCGGAAGCCATGCGGCGGCAGCTCTTCACCGTGCCCTTCGAGAATCTCGACGTGCAGATGGGCCGCGAGATCTCGCTCGATCCGCAGGCGATCGCCGACAAGATCCTGAACCGCGGTCGCGGCGGCTATTGCTACGAGGTCAACGGGCTCTTCGCCCTGGCGCTGACCGCACTCGGCGTCGCCCATCGCTTCGTCGCGGCGCGGCCGATGTTCTACCCCGTCCGCCGCCCGCGCACCCACATGGCGATCGTCGCGACGCTCGACGGCGTCGACTGGCTCTGCGATCTCGGCTTCGGCAGTTGGGGCATCCGCGCGCCGATGCGGCTCGACCGCCTCGACGAGGCGGTCGAGGTCGACGGCGAGCGCTTCCGCCTGCGCCGCGAGGCGGACGGCGTCTACGTCGTCTCGGCGCTGGTCGAGGGCGGCTGGGCCGATCAGTACGGCTTCGATCTGAGCCCGCAGGAATGGATCGACTTCGCCCCGGCGAACTATCTCAACTCGCACCACCCCGACGCGATCTTCGTGCAGAAGCCGGTCGTCGTGCGGCTGAACGAGCGCGGGCGGACCCTGCTCGTCGGCGACACGCTGAAGCGGGCCGTCGACGGACGGATCGAGACGCGGACGATCGCGCCCGACGAACGGGACGCGATCCTGGCGCAGGAATTCGGCCTCGTCGTCGAGGACCTCAGGAGAACAGGCGGAAGCGCCGCTTCTTGACCGGCTCTTCGGCCTCGTCGGGACCCGGATCGTCGGGCAGGCGGGCCTGCGGCTCGACCGCCGAAGCGGCACGGGCGGGCTTCACCGGCTCGGCGTCGTTGGCCGGCGGAGGCACCGGCGCCGGCGCCGGCGTCTCGATCACGGTCGGCGTCACGGGCGCAGGTGCCGGTGCCGGTTCGGCCGCGGCCTCGACCACCACCGGCTTCGGCGCCGGGGTCGGCTCGACGACCGGTTCGGGCGCATGCGGCGTGCGCGGCGCGGTCTCGACCGGAACGATCGAACCCGAGGCGGCGAGCACCTCGTCGGCCTCGTCCATCGGGTCGTCCCAGGTGAGCGCGGCGACGTCTTCCGGGGGCGTCGTCCATTCGAAGGCATCGAGCCGGCCGGTGACCGGCGAGATCGCCGCCCAGTGGTCGGAGACGAAGCCGTCGGCGACCCAGGTCGCGTCGCGGCGGGCATGGACCGCACGGGTCAGCCAGCCGCGCACCGCGCCGGGCGTGCCGCCCGAGCCGTCCTCGATCTCGGCCATCAGCAGGCAGACGCGGCGGGTCGGGCCGGCGGCGACGACCGGCTCCAGCACCTTGCGCGCCTCGGCGAAGTCCTTGACGTCGGCCAGCGCCCGGGCGAGCGCCAGCGTTCCCTCGACGTGGTTGGCGCGGATCGCGATCAGCTTGCGGACGCGGGCGAGCCGGTCGGCGGCGCCGTCGCCGGCCCGGAGATGGGCATAGGCCTCGGCGATCTCGGGATGCGGGGCGACCTTCCAGGCGGCTTCCAGGATGCGGGTCGCCTTGCGCAGCTCGCCGGCACGCGCCGCGAGACGGGCGGCGAGCGTCGCCGCCGGCACCAGATCGGGGGCGAGGCCGTGGGCCTCCTGCGCGGTGCCGCGGACGATCTCGGGCTTGGAGGCCTCGCGCTCCAGACCGTCGGCGGTCAGGATGACGGCACGCAGACGGCGGGCGGCGGCCTTGTCGATGACGCCGTTGCGGCGGTTCTGGTCGACGACCTCGAGCGCCCCCTGCCAGTCGCGGCCGCGGGTGCGGTATTCGACCAGGGCCTGACCGGCCCAGGCGAGACGCGGCGCGGCGCGATGGGCGGCCTCGGCCCAGCGCTGGGCGGCGACGCCGTCGCCCCAGCGCACGGCCTCGACATAGAGGCCGCGCATGCCGAGCACCCGGGTCTCGGGCTTCTCCAGCATGGCGGTGAAGGCGCGTTCGGCGGTGCCGCGGTCGCCGAGGAGCTGGGCGTGCTGGGCTTCCAGCAGCAGCGCCAGCGGCTCGTCGCCGAGAAGGTGGCGGGCATCGCCGGCGGCACGTCCCGCAGTGCCGAGATCACCGGCGCCGACCGCGATCATGCCGCGCGACAGCGCCGACCAGCCCTTGTCACGGCGGCGGCGGCCGAAGAACGAGCCGATCGAACCCGGCAGGTTCCAGATCGCGCGGACGAGCGCGACGACGATCATCACCACCACGACGAAGACGACGAGGCCGATGCCGAGCGTGGTCGTGTCGGTCTCCACCCGCTGGCCGAGCCAGGAGACGGAGGCTTCGCCGGGGTGATCGGCGAGCCAGGAGAAACCGAAGGCGAGGCCGACGAGGGCGACGAGGAAGACGAGCAACCGGATCATCGTCGGGACCTCACTTGGGAGCAGAGAGCTTGGAGACGACCGCCGCGGTCTCGGCGGCGAGCGCGGCATCGACGGCGACGCGCGCCTCGAGGGCGGCGCCCCACGGCGCGGACGCCGCACGGGCCTTGTCGGGCAGCGCCTTCCAGGTGGCGAGCGCACCGGCGAGGTCGCCGGCGGTCATGCGGCCTTCGACGCGCGAAACCTTCGCGGCGAGGCTCTCGCCCGCGGTCTCGCCCGCCGGGCGGATGCGCACGGCGGAGAGCGCGTTGCGGGTGAAGCGATCGAAGAGACTCTCCTCGCCGGCGGGCTTCTCCTCGGCATCCGCCATGGCGCGGGTGAGCTTCGGCAGCTCCTCGCGCAGCTTGGTCACCGAGGGCACGCCCTTGTCGGCGAAGGCGTCGAGGGCCGCGAGGCCGGCGACACCGCCGGTGCCGGCGGCGCGGCGGGCGACCGCCAGCTGGCTCGCGAAGGGACGGCCGGCGTCGACCGCCGACTTGAGGTCCGCGAGCGCCACGGCGAGGACGGCGCGGGCCTGCGCCTCTTCCGCCGCCTTGGCGCCGGCCTCGATGGCGGCCATCTTGGTCTCGACCTGCCCGACGAGGCCTTCGGTGGCGAACTTGGTCTGGTCGAGCGTCTCGGCGATGCGGCCGCGGTCGGCCTTGGCCTCGGCGTTCGAGGTCTCGACGCCGCCGAGCCGGCCGACGAGGCCGTCGACCTCGGCTCGCAGCCCCTCGATCCCCGAGAGACGTTTGCGGAAGCCGTCGATCGCGGCGTCGAGATCGGCCTTGCGCTTCTCGGCCTCGGTCGAGAGGCGAGCGGCGGCGTCCGCCAGCGCGGCCTTGGCCTCGGCGCCCATGTCGCTGCCGCGGGCGGCGAGTTCGGCGCGGGTGGCCTCGAGCTCGGTCTTCAGACGCGCGATCTCGGCGGCCGAGCTCTCGCGGGCGGCGGTGATCGCCTGATCGACCTTCGTCGCCAGCTGGGCGAGGGCGGTGCCGTCGGTCGGCAGCGCGGCGAGGCTCTCGGCGACCGAGGTCTTGGCGGCGGCGGCACGTTCTTCCGCCGCCTTCTGCAGCGCCTCGACGCGGGCGGAGAGATCGGCCGGGATCTTCAGCGCCGGCGCCGTCTCGAGCGCCGCGAGGCGCGTTTCCAGCGGCGCGAGATCGACGGGCTTCGCGGCGGCCTGGGCCTTCGCCTGCGCCTCGAGCGCGGCGACGCGGTCGAGCGCGGCCTTCAGTTCCGGGCTCGGCGCCGCGGGGGCGGCCGGGCCGACGAGGGCATCGACCTGCGGCGCCAGAACGCGCGGCGCGACGACGCCGATGGCACCGCCGACGAGGCTCGCCACCACCACCGCGCCGGTCAGGGCACCACCGCCGATGCCGCGGCGGGCGGGGGCGGAGGTGGTCGGGGTCTCGGGCTTGGGGGATTCGGGGGTCGCCACAGGGGCTTCCGGCTCGACGGCCTGTTCGACCGCCGCCTCGAGCGCCGCATCGGTCGCCGCCGCGACGGGCTCGGCCTCCGCATCGACCGGCGTCTCGGGGCTCGCGGCCTCAACGGGGCTCTCCGGCACCGGCTCGGCGGCGACGGTTTCCGTCGCTTCCGCGGTCGATTCGATCGACGCCTCGGTCGCGGGCTGTTCGGTCGCGGCGCTGTCGGGCGTGCGCTCCGGCTCGTGCTTGGCCGTCATGTCGGATGCTCCCTCGAGGACGGTGGTCTCGGCGACGACGGAGACGCCGGAGGATTGGACGAAGGTGACGAGCAGACCGGGTTCGTCCGGTCTGGCGGCGACGACCACGCGATCGAAGCCGGCCTTGCGAAGCGGCGCGGCGGCGGCCTCGGAGATGGCATGGATGCGGAAACTCGACGTCTCCGCCGTGATGCCGCGTGCCGCCAGCGCGTCGACCAGTATCTCCGCACTCTTGGGCGAATAGACGGCGACGGCATCGATCCGACCGGAGCGCAGGTCGTCGGCGACGCCCTCCGGCAGGGTCTCGACCGGCTCGACGCGGTAGACGACGGCGACGCGCACGGAAAAGCCGCGGGCGACGAGATCGTCCTCGAGATCGACGGTGCGGTCCTCGCCGGCGGCCCACAGGATCGGCCCGTCGAGCGGGTCGAGCCGGCCGGCGACGAGGGCGACGAGGTCGTGGCGGTTGCCGGACGCCGAGACGGTGTTCTGGAAACCGCGGTCCTGTGCGGCGCGGGCGGTCTTGTCGCCGACGGCGAAGGTCGGCAGGGCGCGGAAGGCGTCGGCGTCGGCGCGCAGGCAGAGCGCGGTGACGGCGTTGACCGAGGTGACGAGCAGGCCCTGGATGCCGTCGAGGGCGATCTCGGCATCTCCGTCGAGCACGGTGCGGGTGAGCGGCGCGGTGACGGCGTCGTGGCCGGCCGCTTCCAGGCGCTTGCCGGTGGCACGCCCCTGTTCTTCGGCTCGGGTCACCAGGACGCGCATCGCTCGATCATCCGACAGTGAAGAAGTCCGGCCCGCCGAGCGACTTCAGGACCTCGCCCGCCTCGGCGCCGATGGCTTCGGCCTCCGCGACGGGTCCCTCGCGGCGGATCGCATGCGCTTCCGACCCGTCGGGGCGCAGGATCAGCCCGTCGAAGTGCAGCACGCCGTCGACCACTCTGGCGAGCCCTGCGATGGGCGTACGGCACGAGCCGTCGAGCACCCGCAGGAAGGCGCGCTCGAGCGTCAGCGCCGCGGCGGTGTCGGCATGATGGATCAGGCCGACGAGGGCGAGGGTCGCCGGGTCGTCGGCGCGCGTCTCGATGCAGATCGCACCCTGGCCGACGGCGGGGAGGAAATCCTCGGTCTCGATCAGCGAGGCGATCTCGGCCTCGAGGCCGAGACGGCGCAGGCCGGCGTTGGCGAGAAGCGTCGCGTCGGCGACGCCGTCGTCGAGTTTCTTCAATCGAGTCTGGAGGTTGCCGCGGAACTCGACCACTTCGAGGTCGGGGCGCAGGCGGCGCACCATGGCGCGGCGACGCAGGCTCGAGGTGCCGACCTTCGCGCCCGCCGGCAGGTCGGCGAGCGACTTGGCCTTCCGCGACAGGAAGGCGTCGCGGACGTCCTCGCGCGGCAGGAAGGCGGAGATGACGAGCCCGTCGGGGAGCACCGTCGGCATGTCCTTCGACGAATGGACGGCGAGATCGATCGAGCCGTCGAGCAGCGCCTCTTCGATTTCCTTGGTGAACAGACCCTTGCCGCCGACCTCCGAGAGCGGTCGATCGAGGATGCGGTCGCCGGTGGTCTTGATCACCACGATCTCGAAACCGTCGGGGCTGCGACCGGTCGCCGCGGCGAGGCGCTCGCGGGTCTCGTGGGCCTGCGCCAGGGCGAGCGCGCTGCCGCGCGTGCCGATGCGGATCTTGTCGTCGAACTTCTCGGATTGCACGGCGTTCCCATCCGGTGATAGGGCAGGGCGCGGGAAAACGGGCCCGACGGCCCGCCTCGGGCGATCTTTCGTCTTCTCTAGAGGAAAGACGGCCCGCCCGCCATATCCGATGGTATGGGGATGACCCCGGAGGGGTCCCTTCGTCGGCGACATTGAGGACGAGAGCGTGCGGATCCTCGGGATCGAGACCAGTTGCGACGAAACGGCGGCGGCGGTCGTGGAACGCGACGCCGACGGGCGGGGTCGCATCCTCTCGAACGTCGTCCATTCGCAGATCGCCGAGCACGCGCCCTTCGGCGGCGTGGTGCCGGAGATCGCGGCGCGCGCCCATGTCGACCTCCTCGACGACATCGTCGACCGCGCCATGCGCGAGGCGGGTCTCGGCTTCGCCGATCTCGACGCGGTGGCGGCGACCGCCGGGCCCGGACTGATCGGCGGCGTCATCGTCGGTCTCACGACCGCCAAGGCGATCGCCCGCATGCACGGTCTGCCGCTCGCCGCGGTCAACCATCTCGAAGGCCACGCGCTGACGCCGCGGCTGACCGACGGCGTGCCCTTCCCCTATCTGCTGCTGCTGGTCTCCGGCGGCCACACCCAGTTCGTCGTGGTCGAGGGGCTCGGGCGCTACACGAGGCTCGGCACGACGATCGACGACGCCCTCGGCGAGGCCTTCGACAAGACCGCCAAGATGCTCGGCCTCCCCTATCCCGGCGGGCCGCAGGTCGAGACCTGGGCGAAGCGTGGCGACCCGACGCGGTTCGATCTGCCGCGCCCCCTGATGCGGCGCGACAGCCACGACTTCTCCTTCTCGGGGCTGAAGACCGCGGTGCGGCTGGCGGCGGAGGCGGCGCAGCCGCTGTCGGACCAGACGATCGCCGATCTCTGCGCCTCGTTCCAGGCGGCGGTGACCGACGTCGTCCGCTTCAAGGCGGAGCTGGCGCTGAAGGAATTCAAGACGCGCACCGGCGTCACCGAGCCGCTGCTCGTCACCGCCGGCGGCGTCGCCGCCAACAAGGCGATCGCCGCGGCACTCGGCGAGGCGGCGGCGCGCGCCAAGGGGCGCGTGGTGGTGCCGCCGGGCAGGCTCTGCACCGACAACGGCGCGATGATCGCCTGGGCGGGGGCCGAACGGCTCGCCGCGGGCGCGGTCGACGGCATGGAAGCGCAGGCCCGGCCGCGCTGGCCGCTCGACCAGACCGCCGAGCCGCGGCTCGGCTCCGGCCAGTGGGGGGCCAAGGCATGACGAAGGCGGCGATCGAACGGGTGACGGTGATCGGCGCCGGCGCCTGGGGCACGGCGCTGGCGCTGGTGGCGGCGCGGGCCGGCCGAGAGGTCCGCCTGTGGGGCCGCGACGCGGAGACGATCGCGGCGATCGGCGAGACCGGACGCAATCCGCGTTACCTCGGCGACATCCCGCTCGACCCCGGCCTCTTCGCCACGACCGATCTCGCCGCCGCGCTTCGTCACACCGACATGGTCATCCTGTCGGTGCCGGCGCAGGCGAGCCGCGCCGCGGCGACCGACATCGCCGCGCTCGCCCCCCCCGGCACGCCGGTCGTCTCGGCCGCCAAGGGGCTCGAACACGGCACGCGGGCGACGATGACGCGGGTGATCGCCGAAGCGATCCCGCAGGCCCTCCCGGCGGTTCTCTCCGGCCCGAGCTTCGCCACCGACGTGGCGCGCGGCCTGCCGACCGCCGTCACGGTGGCGGCGGCCGACGAGGCGGTCGCGTCGGCGCTGTGCCGGGCGCTGTCGTCCTCGACCTTCCGGCCCTATGCCTCGCACGACCTCGTCGGCGTCGAGATCGGCGGCGCGCTGAAGAACGTGCTCGCCATCGCCTCGGGCATCGTGGTGGGGCGCGGGCTCGGCGCCAGCGCCCAGGCGGCGCTGACCGCGCGCGGCTTCGCCGAACTGTCGCGGCTCGCCCGGGCTCTCGGCGCCGAGAGCGAGACGCTGATGGGGCTCTCCGGCCTCGGCGACCTCGTGCTGACGGCGACCTCGCCGCAGTCGCGCAACTTCTCGCTCGGCCTCGCCATCGGCGGCGGCGGCTCGGTCGCCGACCTGACGCGGCGCGGCACCAAGCTCGCCGAGGGCGTCCACACCGCCGCCGTGGCGGTCGAATACGCCGCCGCCCACGGCATCGAACTGCCGATCACCGCGGCGGTCGCCGACGTGGTCGCCGAGCAACTCGACGTCGGCGGCGCGATCGAACGGCTGATGAGCCGGCCGTTGAAGCGCGAGATCGGCTGATCGCCGACCGCGCACGACTCGGTGAATTGCGCGAAGAAGCGGACCCGCGGGTGGACCCGACGGGTCCCGCCGCCTACATTCCGCGGACGATCAACTCCGGAGTTTCGCGATGCTCTTCGCCGCCATGTGCCACGACAAGTCCGACGCCCTGCCGATCCGCCTCGCCACCCGCGACGCCCACGTCGCCTGGCTGAAGAGCCTCGGCCCGCGCGTCCGCATCGCCGGGCCCTTCCTCGACGAGACCGGCGAGATCATGCAGGGCTCGATCGTGGTGATCGAGGCGGAGGATCTGGCGGCCGCCAAGGCGACCTTCGCCGAAGACCCCTATGCCGCGGCGGGCCTCTTCGCCTCGGTCGAGATCCGGCCGTGGCGCTGGGTCGTCGGCGCTCCGGCGGCGTGAGGCGACGATGGCGCACTGGCTCTACAAGTCCGAACCGAGCGTCTGGTCCTGGGATGCGCAGGTCGCGGCCGGCGCGGCCGGCACCTATTGGGACGGCGTCCGCAACCCGCTCGCCAATGCCAACATGAAGGCGATGGCCGTCGGCGATCGCGGCTTCTTCTACCACTCCAACGAGGGCAAGGCCGTCGTCGGCGTGGTCGAGGTGGTGGCGGCGTGGTCGCCCGATCCCAACGACGCCAAGGGGACCTTCGGCGCGGTGACGCTCAGGGCGGTCGAACCCCTGCCGCGCGCCGTGACGCTCGCCGAGATCAAGGCCGATCCGCGGCTCACCGACATGGTCCTGGTCAAGAACTCGCGCCTCTCCGTCCAGCCGGTCAGCGACGCCGAATGGGCGTTGATCCGCACGCTCGGCGGGCTCGTGCCGTGAGCGCCGCCGAGATCTCCGACAGGCTCGCCTTCATCCGCGCCAACACGCGGCTGCAGGCGCCGCCGCACGTGCCGGAGATCTCGCTCCACCTCGCCGACGAGGCGATGGACCTGTGGAAGCTGACGGAAGAGCAACTCGACACGCTCGGCCTGCCGCTGCCGTTCTGGGCCTTCGCCTGGGCCGGCGGGCAGGCGCTGGCGCGTTGGGTGCTCGACCATCCCGAGACCGTCGCCGGCCGCGACGTGCTGGCCTTCGCCGCCGGCGCCGGGCTCGAGGCGATCGCGGCGATGAAGTCGGGTGCGAACCGCGTGCTCGCCACCGAGATCGATCCCTTCGCCCTCGTCGCGCTCGAGCTCAACGCCGGCATGAACGGCGTGTCGATCGGCATCTCCGGCGTCGACGTGCTGGAGACCGGCCTTTCCGGCCTGCCCTATCGTCCCGAAACGGTGCTGCTCGGCGACGTCTTCTTCGAACGCCCGCTCGCCGACAGGGTCGCCGCCTTCGCCGCGGCCTGCGCCGACGAGGGCATCCTGGTGCTGGTCGGCGACCCAGGCCGCAGCTATCTGCCGAAGGAGCGCATGGAAACGCTGGCGGAATACCGCGTTCCCACCACCCGCGCGCTGGAGGACGCCGAGGTCAAGAAGACCCGCGTCTGGCGCTTCCTCGGCTGAGTTCACCACGTTCGCGAGAGACTGACCGCCGCCGCCCGTCTCGGGCGGTCGCTGGCCCGCGCCTTGCCAATTCCTAACCGATCCTTGACAGCGCGTCCCGAAACGGGACGATCGGGGAGGGTTGGAGTGGTGTGATGCGTATTTCCGAGAGCCGATCCGTCTCGATCTGGTCCCGCGATGCGGCCGCGACCTCGGGCGCGCGCCGGGTGGAGCCGGCTGCGCCGACGGCGGCGAACGACGGCGATCGCGGTGGGGCCTCGGCGCCGCCGGCCGACGCGCTCTTCGACGAGCGGGTCGACGCGCCGACGCGGATCGTCCGCCATCGCCCCTTCGCCCCCTTCATCGCCCAGCTGATCGCCAACCGCGAAGGCTTCGCCGAGACGCGTCGCCGCCGCCGGGCCGAACCCGGAGCGGTTTCCGCCTATGCCCGCGTCGAGCGCGGCGAGGGGCTGCTGGTGCCCGGCTATCTCGTCGACGTGGCGCGCTGAGGCGGCACGCGGGTCAGGGACCGCGGTCGAAGCCGAAGTCGCGGCGGGCGCCGCGGATGGTGATGGTGAAGCCGCCGACCACGTCGATCAGCGCGATCGCCGTCAGGATGAAGAACACCGAGCTCGCGGCGCCGACCACCGTCAGGAATTCGATCAGGTGAGCGACGAAGACGGCGAGCGACAGCGCGTGGTCGACGATGGTCGGCGAGGCGGTGCGCGTCGCCTTGACGATCTCGACGAAGAGACAGACCAGCGCGCCGAGGATCAGCACGTCGCCGAGCAGCAGCGTGAAGCGTGCGTCGGAGACCATGGTGACGGTGAAGACCGGCTGCACCCAGGGGTCGCCGGCATTGGCGCCGAAGGCTCCGGCGATCACCAGATTGTAGACGAGGAGCGGCGCGAGGGTCAGCGGCACGTTGAGGAACATCGCGGACATCCCGGTGTGGTCGAGGAACGGTCTTCGGCTGCATAGACCGCGACCGCGTCGAAAAAAAGAAGGGCCGGCGCGAGGCCGGCCCTTCGATCTCTTCGGGCTGAGGAACGATCGCTCGTTCCCGCGCCGCGATCACTCGCCCTTGGGCTCGAGGATCTGGCGACCGCGATACATGCCGGTCTTCAGATCGACGTGATGCGGGCGGCGCAGTTCGCCGGAATCCTTGTCCTCGACGTAGGTCGGCGCCTTGAGCGCATCCGCCGAGCGGCGGAAGCCGCGCTTCATCGGCGAGGTCTTTCTCTTCGGAACGGCCATCGTCCATACTCCAGATCAATGGCGCCGGCCTCTCGGGCGGCGCGAAACTTCATGTGGCACCTGAATGCCATCGGTTCCGGTCGGCCGGCCGAAGTCACGCATTTTCGGTGGATCGGCCGGGCTTATACAGAACTCGTCGCGGTTTGACCAGAGGAAACGGGCGTTTTTTCGCGCGTCCCGACGAGGCGTCGTCGTCGGCGGCGCCGCGCTTGCGGAATCCCCTTGGAGCGACGGGCGATTCGCGCTAGCTCGGGGCATCGCCCATCCGGACCGATGCCATGCTCGAACTCGTCGCTCTCTCGCCCGCCGCCTTCCTCGACGTGCTCACCCGCGAGGGTGCGCGGATCGAGGCGGTGCTCGATCGGCTCATCGACGAGACGGCGCGGCCGATGGAGACCGTCAGGCCGCCCCGCATCGTCGCCGCCATGCGCCACGCGGTGCTGGGCGGCGGCAAGCGCATCCGGCCGTTCCTGATGATCGAGGCGGCGCGGCTCTTCGGCGTCGAGAGCGAGGGCGTCGCCCGTGCCGCGGCGGCGCTCGAGATGCTGCACTGCTACAGCCTCGTCCACGACGACCTGCCGCAGATGGACGACGACGACCTGCGTCGCGGTCGACCGACGGTGCATCGCGCCTTCGACGAGGCGACCGCGATCCTCGCCGGCGACGCGCTGCTGACCCTCGCCTTCGACACGATGGCCGATCCGACGACCCATGCCGACCCGGCCGTGCGCGCCGATCTGGTGCTGCGGCTGGCGCGCGCGTCCGGCGTCGGCGGCATGGTCGGCGGGCAGATGCTCGATCTCACCGCCGAAGGCCGCTGGAGCGCGGACGGCAAGCCGACGAAGCTCACCGACGCCGAGATCCGCCGCCTGCAGGCGATGAAGACCGGGGCGCTCTTGCGCTTCCCGCTCGAGGCCGGTGCGGTGATGGCCGGGGCGAGCGCCGCGGACGTCGCCCGGCTCGGCCGTTTCGGCGCGATCGTCGGCCTCGCCTTCCAGATCGCCGACGACCTGCTCGACGTCGAGGCGACGGCCGAGGCCATGGGCAAGGCGACCGGCAAGGACGCCGCGCGCGGCAAGGGCACGCTGGTCGCCCTGCACGGCATCCCGGCGATGCGCGCCGAGCTCGACCGGCTGATCGCCGCGGCGGCCACCGAACTCGCCCCTTGGGACGAACGCGCGGCGACGCTGCTGGCCGCCGCGCACTTCATCGCCGAGCGGCAGAGCTGAGGCGGCCCTCTCCGCACCACCTGCGCAGATGATCCGCCGGCGCCCAGAGCGCCGTCGCGACCTTCAGCGTCGCGACAGATGATCCACGAGGGCGCGCAACGCCGGCCGCATCTGACGGCGCGACGGGTGGTGGAGATGGAAGCCGGCGAAGGTCGGCATCCAGTCGACCAGCACCTCCTCCAACCGACCGGCGGCGACGTCCTCGACGACGTAGTCGGAGAGGAGGCAGGTCACGCCGAGGCCGGTCAGGGCCATCTCGAGCAGGGTGGAGCCGTCGTCGACGATCACCCGCGGGCGCGGCAGCAGGGTGAAGGCACGGCCGTCGCGCTCGAACTCCCAGCGATAGAGCGAGCCGTCGGAGAAGCGGCGCAGCAGACCTGGCATGGCCTCGAGCTCCTGCGGCGTCGCCGGACGACCGTGGACGTCGAAGAAGCCGGGCGTCGCGACCACCGCCAGGCGCAGCGTCGGACCGATCGCCACGGCGATCATGTCGCGGTCGAGCAACTCGCCGATGCGGATGCCGGCATCGAACCCTTCCGCGACGATGTCGACGCGGGCCTCGTCGACGACGATCTCCAGCTCGACGTCCGGATAGGCCCGGCAGAAGTCGGCGAGCCGGCGGTCGAGACCGAGGGCGAGGGCCGAGCGCGGCACCGACAGGCGCAGCCGGCCGGCCGGGCGCTCGGGCCGATCGACCGCCTCGTCGAGGGCACCGCGGATGGCGTCGAAGGCCGGCGTGAGACGCTCGACGAGACGGCTGCCGGCCTCGGTCAGGGCGACCGACCGGGTCGAGCGATTGAACAGCCGCACGCCGAGCCGCGCCTCGAGGCCGCTCACCGCATGCGACACCGCCGAGGGCGAGACCCCGAGGCCGCGCGCGGCGGCGCGGAAGGAGAGCGTCCGGGCGACCGCCAGGAAATGGTCGAGATCGGCGAGGTCGACGCGGGGCATGGATGGGCCATTGATGAGCAGGATCGAACACGGCGTTGCGAAGACATGAGCTTATCAGAACGATCGCCGTCGCCTAGGGTTCGACCTCACGCTTTCACACGAGGGTTTGCCATGCGCACGCGCCGTCTCGGACGAGATCTCGAAGTTTCCGCCATGGGGTTGGGCTGCATGGGCATGAGCCACGCCTACGGCGGCCAGGAGCAGGCGAAGTCGATCGCCACGCTGCACCGCGCCGTCGAGATCGGCGTGACCTTCCTCGACACCGCCGAGGTCTACGGTCCCTACGAGAACGAGATCCTGCTCGGCAAGGCGCTGGCGGGGATGCGGGACAAGGTGACGATCGCCACCAAGTTCGGCTTCAGGATCGCCCCGGAGGGCGTCGACGGCACGTCGCGGATGATCGGTCTCGACGGCCGGCCGGAGAACGCCCGGCGCGTCGCCGAGGCGAGCCTGAAGCGGCTCGGCACCGACGTCATCGATCTCTACTACCTGCATCGCCCCGATCCGGAGGTGCCGATCGAGGAGAGCGTCGGCGCCATGGGCGATCTCGTCCGCGCCGGCAAGGTGCGCTTCGTCGGCGTGTCGGAGACCAGTGCCGACCAGCTGCGCCGCGCCCACCGCGAGCATCCGATCGCGGCGATCCAGAGCGAGTGGTCGCTGTGGACCCGCGGCATCGAGGACGAGGTTCTGCCGACGGCGCGCGAACTGGGCATCGGCATCGTGCCCTTCTCGCCGCTCGGCCGCGGCTTCCTCGCCGGGGCGGTCGACGCCTCGACCGAATTCGCCGAGACCGACTTCCGCCGCAACCTGCCGCGCTTCCAGAAGGAGGCGATGGAGGCCAACGCCCGCTTCGTCGCGACGCTCGACCGCATCGCCACCGACCACGGCGTCACCAAGGCGCAACTGGCGCTCGCCTGGGTGCTGGCGCGCGGCGACGACGTCGTGCCGATCCCCGGCACGCGGCGGATCGACCGGCTGGAGGAGAACGTCGGCGCGGTCGCGATCACGCTGTCGCCCGACGACGTCGCGGCGATCGAGGCGGCGGTGCCGGCGGCCGAAGTGGTCGGCGATCGCTACGGCACGCGCACCACGGCCTATCTGCCGCAGAGCGAGAAGAAGTGAGGCCCGCTCGGGCGCGCCGTCATTCGGCGGCGCGGCCCTTGCCGAAACGGCTCTCGATGTAGTCGGCGACCATCGCCTTGAAGTCGGCGGCGATGGTCGGCCCCTTCAGCGTCGCGACCTTCGCCCCGTCGACGAAGACCGGGGCGGACGGCATCTCGCCGGTGCCGGGCAGCGAGATGCCGATGTCGGCATGTTTCGATTCGCCCGGTCCGTTGACGATGCAGCCCATCACCGCGACGTTCAGCGCCTCGACGCCGGGATAACGCTCGCGCCATTCCGGCATCGACAGACGGAGGTGCTCCTGGATCTCGTGGGCGAGTTCCTGGAAGACCGTCGAGGTGGTGCGACCGCAGCCGGGGCAGGCGGCGACGATCGGCGCGAAGCTGCGGAAGCCCATGGTCTGCAGCAGTTCCTGCGCCGCGATGACCTCCTTGGTGCGGTCGCCGCCGGGCTCGGGCGTCAGCGAATAGCGGATCGTGTCGCCGATGCCCTGCTGCAGCAGGATGCCGAGGGCGGCCGACGAGGCGACCAACCCCTTCGAGCCCATGCCGGCCTCGGTCAGCCCCAGATGCAGCGCGTAGTTCGAGCGTGCGGCGATCTCGCAGGAGACCTTCACCAGATCCTGGATCTGGCTGACCTTGGCCGAGACGACGATGCGGTCGCGCGGCAGACCGATCTCCTCGGCCATCTCGGCCGAGAGCAGCGCCGACTGGACCATCGCCTCGTGCATCACCGCGCGGGCGGTGAGCGGGCTGCCCTTCGCCGCGTTCTCGTCCATCAGCCGAGTCAGCAGTTCCTGGTCGAGCGAACCCCAGTTGACGCCGATGCGCACCGCCTTGCCGTGGCGGGCGGCGAGTTCGACGATCGCCGAGAACTGGCGGTCACGCTTGTCCTTGAAGCCGACGTTGCCGGGATTGATGCGATACTTCGCCAGCGTCTCGGCGCAGGCCGGGTGATCGGCGAGCAGCTTGTGGCCGATGTAGTGGAAGTCGCCGACCAGCGGCACCTTCACGCCCCAACGATCCAGTCGCTCGCGGATCTTCGGCACGGCGGCGGCCGATTCGTCGCGGTCGACGGTGATGCGGACGAGTTCCGACCCGGCGCGGGCGAGCGCACGCACCTGTTCGGCGGTCGAGAGCACGTCGGCGGTGTCGGTGTTGGTCATCGACTGCACGACGATCGGCGCGCCGCCGCCGATCACCACGCCGCCGACGTCGACGGCGACCGAGGTGCGACGGGAGAGAGGTTCTGCGGTCGGGTAGATCGCGGTCATCGAAAACGGCTCCTGAGGTCGCGGTGGACGAATAGCGATCGTGCCGCCGCCTTCCTTCCGATAGGGTCGATATCCATATCGGTCGAAGCACCATGTCTAGCGAATCGAGGCGCCCATGTCGTCAGCGGAGAAGGGATCCGGCCTTGCGGCGATCGCACACGGGATCGCCGCGCCCATCGTCTGTGTCGCGCTGGCGGTGGTGTTCCTGGTCTTCGGCACCCAGCCGGCGGCCTTTCCGGCGCTCGGGCCGGTGCTGGCGCTGGTGCTTCTCGGCGTTCTGCTCCTCACCGTGGCGATCGCCGTCCATCACGCAGAAACGATCGCCCATCGCCTCGGCGAGCCCTACGGCACGCTGGTGCTGACCATGGCGGTGACGATCATCGAGTGCTCGCTGATCCTCGCGGTGATGCTGTCGGGCAAGGGCAACCCGGCGCTGGCGCGCGACACGGTGTTCTCGGTCTTCATGCTGGTGATGAACGGACTGGTCGGGCTCTGCTTCCTGATCGGCGGCCTGCGCTGGGGCGAACAGACCTTCCGCGCCACCTCGGCCCGCGCCTATCTGATGGTGCTGCTCCCCTTCGGCGTCATCACCATGGTGCTGCCGGGCTTCACCACCACGGCGGCGGGGCCGTTCTATTCGACGGCGCAGATCGTCTTCGTCTCGATCGTGACGCTCGCGCTCTACGGCATCTTCCTCTACGTCCAGACGGTGCGCCATCGCGGCTTCTTCGACGTCGCGGCGAGCGAGGCGGAGATCGCGGCGGCGGCGGCGCCCGGGCCGGGCCCGCGACCCTATCTGCTGCTGTCGCTGTCGCTCGTCGCCATCGTGCTCTTCGCCAAGAGCTTCGCCGCCTCGATCGAGGCCGGCGTCGCGGCGATCGGGGCGCCGCCGACGATCATCGGCGTGCTGGTGGCGCTGCTGGTGCTCCTGCCGGAAAGCGTCGCGGCGATCCAGGCGGCGCGCGAGGATCAGCTCCAGCGCTCGATCAATCTGGCGCTCGGCTCGACGCTGGCGACGATCGGCCTGACCTTCCCGACGGTCGGAGCCCTGTCGCTCGTCATGGGGACGCCGCTCGTCCTCGGGCTCGGGCAGACCGAGATGGTGCTCCTGGCGCTGACCATGGTGGTCTCGATGGTGACCTTCTTCGGCGGGCGGACCAACATCCTCTCCGGATCGGTGCATCTCGTCCTGCTCGCGACCTTCGTCTTCCTCGTCTTCGTGCCTTGAGATCGGACCTGACGTCTTCCATTCGTCGTACCCGTTGCGGAGGACCTTCATCCTGAGGTGCGAGCGCAAGCGAGCCTCGAAGGGCGAAGGGCCGAGAGGCAAGGCTCGTCGAGGCTTCGCACTTCGAGGCCCGGCTCTGCCGGGCACCTCAGTGTGAAGCCGAACAACGGGACAGCGCCGGAACCTCGCACGTCGATCCCAGACGCCCTTGCGCCGAATGCCGGGCGGAATCCCGCCCTGCGGCCTTGCGCGCACGATCGTTCCGGCTAGAGTGCCGGCCGAATTCGATCTCCTCTTTCCACGATCCGGAGTGCCGACATGGCCGCGAACGACGTCAAGAAGGTGGTGCTGGCCTATTCCGGCGGCCTCGACACCTCGATCATCCTCAAGTGGCTGCAGGTGACCTACGGCTGCGAAGTCGTCACCTTCACCGCCGACCTCGGTCAGGGCGAGGAGCTCGAGCCGGCGCGCAAGAAGGCGGAACTCCTGGGCATCAAGGAGATCTTCATCGACGATCTGCGCGAGGAGTTCGTCCGTGACTACGTCTTCCCGATGTTCCGCGCCAACGCGCAGTACGAGGGCGACTATCTGCTCGGCACGTCGATCGCCCGTCCGCTGATCGCCAAGCGCCAGATCGAGATCGCCCGCGCCGTCGGCGCCGACGCGGTCTGCCACGGCGCCACCGGCAAGGGCAACGACCAGGTCCGCTTCGAGCTCGGCTACTACGCGCTCGAGCCCGACATCAAGGTCATCGCCCCCTGGCGCGAGTGGGACTTCAAGTCGCGCGAGGCGCTGATCGACTTCGCCGAGAAGCATCAGATCCCGATCGCCAAGGACAAGCGCGGCGAAGCGCCCTTCTCGGTCGACGCCAACCTGCTGCACTCGTCGTCGGAAGGAAAGGTCCTCGAAGATCCGTGGATCGAGCCGCCGGAATACGTCCACATGCGGACGATCTCGCCGAAGGACGCGCCCGACGAGGCGACCGAGATCACCGTCGCCTTCGAGAAGGGCGATGCCGTCGCCATAGACGGCGTGGCGATGAGCCCGGCGACGCTGCTCGCCAAGCTCAACGAACTCGGCAAGGCCAACGGCATCGGCCGTCTCGACCTCGTCGAGAACCGTTTCGTCGGCATGAAGTCGCGCGGCGTCTACGAGACCCCCGGCGGCACCATCCTGCTCGCCGCCCATCGCGGCATCGAGAGCGTGACGCTCGACCGCGGCGCCGCCCATCTCAAGGACGAGCTGATGCCGCGTTACGCGGAGCTCATCTACAACGGCTTCTGGTTCTCGCCCGAGCGCGAGATGCTGCAGTCGCTGATCGACAAGTCGCAGGAGAACGTCACCGGCGAAGTGCGGCTCGAGCTCTACAAGGGCAACGTCCGCGTCACCGGTCGCCGCTCGCCCTTCTCGCTCTACGACCAGGAACTGGTCACCTTCGAGGAAGGCAAGGTCGCCTACGACCACCGCGACGCCGCCGGCTTCATCAAGCTCAACGCCCTGCGTCTGCGCACGCTCGGCCGCCGCAGGAACCGGCTGGGTGCGTGATCGGCGACTTCGGTCGGACATTTCGGAAGGGCGGCGTCGCGAGGCGCCGCCCTTTCTCGTTTCGGATGCTTTCCGCCCTCACCGCCGCGGGGCGAAGAGGTGGATGGCGAGCGCCAGGCCCTGCATCGTGGCGAAGACCGCCTGGAGGGCGACGACCGGATCGAGGAAGAACGATCCGGCGACGCCGCCGAGGAAGCCCGAGCCCATCTGCAGGAAGCCGAGGAGGGCCGAGGCCGAGCCGGCGATCTCCGGGAAGGGTGCCAGCACCCGCGTCGTCAGCGCCGGGATGACCAGCGCGACGGCGAAGGCATAGAGCCCGATCGGCGCCATCACCACCGCCCAGCCGGGCTCCAGCGGATGTTCGAGCAGCAGCGTCGCCGCGGCGCCGACGAAGGCGATGACGAGGCCCGGCGTCACCAGCCGTTCGGCGCCCATGTGGCCCATCAGGGCGCGGGCGGCGAGACCGCCGACGAAGTAGGACCCGGTCTGGGCGAGCATGCCCATGCCGAAGAGCGTCGGATCGAGCCCGACGCGGCCGATCAACACGAAGGGCAGCAGCGTGCCGAGCGCGTAGATCGAGCCGACCGACAGGCCGAGCGACAGGGCGGGCGTGAGAAAGCGGGCATCGCCGGCGAGCCGGACGTAGGCGGCGAGCATCCGGCTCGGTCGCACGAGATCGGCCTCGGGCGCGGTGTTGGTCTCCACCATGAAACGATGGACGACGACGAAGGCGGCGATGCCGAGCAGCAGCATGACGACGAAGATCGCCCGCCAGCCGGCGAGCTGCAGCACCACGCCGCCGATGGTCGGCGAGACCGCCGGGCCGATCGACAGAACGATGCCGATGGTCGCCAGTACGCGGGCGGATTCCTGGCCGGTGAAGAGATCGCGGACGATGGCGCGCGACACCGCCACGCCGACCGCGGCGCCGATGCCCTGCACCAGACGCGCGGCGATCAGGATCTCGACCGTCGGCGCGAAGACCGCCGCGAAGCCGCCGACGACGTAGAGCGCCAGGAAGACGAAGGCGATCGGCCGCCGGCCGAAGGCGTCGGAGAGCGGCCCGACCACGAGCTGGGTGAAGGCGAAGCCGGCGAAGTAGGCGGTCAGCGTCGCCTTGACCAGGCTCATGGTGGTGCCGAAGGCTGCGACCAGCGCCGGCATCGCCGGGGTGTAGAGCGCCATCGACATCGAGCCGAGGGCGGTCAACAGCGCGCCGATCACCGCCGCGCGGGTCGGCGTCATCGCCGCCGCCGGTCGCTCGGCCGGCGGAGGGAGAGTGGACGCGGGTTCGTTCACGAACGGCCCTCCGGCGCTTCGAGGGCGACGAGGGCGGCCCGCACCCGCACCAGCATGTCGCGCAGCTGCGGCACCTCTTCGGGCCGGAGCGCGTCGCTCGGTGCGGCGCGGACCGCGGCGCCGAGCGCCAGCAGGCGCGCGAGCGCGGGTGCCGCCGCCGCGGTCGGGACGACGTTCTTGGCGCGGCGGTCGTGGGCGTCGGGCCGGCGCTCGATCAGGCCGCGCTTCTCCAGCCGGTCGAGATGACCGGTCAGCGTCATCGGCTCGATGAAGAGCGCCTCGGCGAGCCGCGTCTGGCGCTCGCCCGGCCGCTCGACCACGGTCTTGAGGACGCGCAGCTCGGCGGCGCGCATGTCGACCTCGGTCGCCGCCCAGGCCTGTTCGAGGCGGCGCCAATAGAGGCGGGCCACGTCGGAAAAGAGCGTGCCGAGGGTTTCTTGTGACGGCGGGATCATGGGTCTCTCGATCTGTTCGCGGCCCATATGATATGTTTCCCTTATCAAATGTCGACCGTCATGCGCCTGTCGTCGCCGGATGGCAGACGATCGCGACGCGCAAGGCTCGGCCGGAGCGGGGCGATCGCGAGGCGTTCCGCCCGCTCGCGCTTGCGAAAAAGGCCCGAAAGGGTTAGAGACGGCGCAATCCGTGAAAGTCCCAAGAAACTCGAGACACGGGCGGCGCAGCATCTGCGGCCGGCCCGATACCGGCAGGCGTTCCCAATGAAGCTCCGCAACATCGCCATCATCGCGCACGTCGACCACGGCAAGACGACCCTGGTCGACGAGCTCCTCAAGCAGTCCGGCACCTATCGCGAGAACCAGAAGGTCGCCGAGCGCGTGATGGACTCCAACGAGCTCGAAAAGGAGCGCGGCATCACCATCCTGGCCAAGGCGACCTCGATCGTCTGGAAGGACGTACACATCAACATCGTCGACACCCCCGGCCACGCCGACTTCGGCGGCGAGGTGGAGCGCATCCTCAACATGGTGGACGGCGCCATCGTTCTGGTCGACGCCGCAGAGGGCCCGATGCCGCAGACCAAGTTCGTGGTCGGCAAGGCGCTGAAGGTCGGCCTGCGTCCGATCGTGGCGATCAACAAGGTCGACCGTCACGACGCCCGCGCCCAGGACGTGGTCAACGAGGTCTTCGATCTCTTCGCGGCGCTCGACGCGACCGAAGAGCAGCTCGACTTCCCGATCCTCTACGGTTCCGGCCGCTCGGGCTGGATGGCCTATTCGCCCGAAGGTCCGCAGACCGACGGCATGGCGCCGCTGCTCGACCTCGTGCTCGACCACGTGCCGGAGCCGACCGTCGAGGAAGGCCCCTTCCGCATGATCGGCACCATCCTCGAGGCCAACCCCTTCCTCGGCCGCATCATCACCGGCCGCATCTCGTCGGGCTCGGTCAAGCCGAACCAGACGATCAAGGTGCTGGCGCAGGACGGCTCGCTGCTCGAACAGGGCCGCGTCTCCAAGATCCTCGCCTTCCGCGGTCTCGAGCGCCAGCCGATCGAGCTCGGCGAGGCGGGCGACATCGTCGCCATCGCCGGCCTGCAGAAGGGCACCGTCGCCGACACGTTCTGCGATCTCTCGATCACCGAGGCGATGCACGCCCAGCCGATCGACCCGCCGACCGTCACCATGAGCTTCCTCGTCAACGACAGCCCGCTCGCCGGCACCGAGGGCGACAAGGTCACCAGCCGCGTCATCCGCGACCGCCTGATGAAGGAGGCCGAGGGCAACGTCGCGCTGAAGATCGAAGAGTCGGCCGACAAGGACTCGTTCTTCGTCTCCGGCCGCGGCGAACTGCAGCTGGCGGTGCTGATCGAGACCATGCGTCGCGAGGGCTTCGAGCTCGCCGTGTCGCGCCCCCGCGTCGTCATGAAGAAGGACGAGGCGACCGGCGAGACGCTCGAGCCGATCGAAGAGGTGCTGATCGACGTCGACGAGGAGTACTCGGGCGTCGTCGTGCAGAAGATGGCGGAGCGCAAGGCCGAGATGGCCGAGATGCGCCCGTCGGGCGGCAACCGCCTGCGTCTCGTCTTCTACGCGCCGACCCGCGGCCTGATCGGCTACCAGTCGGAACTGATGACCGACACCCGCGGCACGGCGATCATGAACCGCCTGTTCCACGAGTATGCGCCCCATCGTGGCGAGATCGCCGGCCGCCGCAACGGCGTGCTGATCTCCAACGACCAGGGTGAATCGGTCGCCTACGCCATGTGGAAACTCGAGGACCGCGGCCCGATGATGATCGAGCCGGGCACCAAGGTCTATCGCGGCATGATCATCGGCGAGCACACCCGCGAGAACGACCTCGAGATCAACGTCCTCAAGGGCAAGCAGCTGACCAACATCCGCGCCGCCGGCAAGGACGAGGCGGTCAAGCTGACCCCGCCGATCCGCATGACGCTGGAGCGCGCGCTCGCCTGGATCCAGGACGACGAGCTGATGGAAGTGACGCCGAAGTCGATCCGTCTGCGCAAGGTCTATCTCGACCCGAACGACCGCAAGCGCTTCGCCAAGGCGAGCGCCTGATCCGTTCGACATGTGACAATCGCGACGGCCGCGATCCGACACCGGGTCGCGGCCGTTGCCGTTTCCGGGCATCGACGCCGCGGAAATCCGCGGCCGGAGCGTGATCGGCGCGCAACTTGCTTCTTCGGAGGCATCGGTGGGAGCGACGGGGGAATCGTCGGCTTTCTACTGATTGCGAATGCTTTTCACATTCGTTACGGATAGATCTCCAGCCACGGGATGAAGCCCATGATCCCCAGCCACGACGTCTCCCTCCTCGCGTCCTCGCGCGAACTCCTGTCCCTCGGCCGCCTCGATCGCGGCTGGTCGGGTTGGGTCGCCGGTCTCGCGCCGACAGGGGGCAACACGACGATCTCGTGGAACGAGCTCGAGCGTCGTCTGCTCGAGATGGGGCTGGTCGAGGGCGCCCGGGTCGAGATCCTGCACGAGGGTCCGATCGGCGGCGATCCGATCGCCGTCCGGGTCGACGACACCACGGTGGCGCTGCGCCGCCGCGACGCGGCCGTGATCCTCGTCACCGCCGCCGAGTGAGCCCATGAATACCCATGTTCCCGAGATCGCCCTCGTCGGATGCCCGAACGCGGGCAAGACGGCGCTGTTCAACGCGCTGACCGGTTCGCGCCAGAAGGTCGCCAACTACGCCGGCGTCACCGTCGAGCGCAAGGAGGGCGGCTTCGTCACCCCCGGCGGGCGCACGGTGAAGGTGCTCGACCTGCCCGGCACCTACTCGCTTCGCGGCCGCAGCCCCGACGAGATGGTCACCCGCGACGTCGTCCTCGGCGCCCAGGCCGGCGAGGAGATCCCCGACGCCGTCGTCTGCGTCGCCGACGCCACCAACCTGCGCATCGTCCTGCGCCTCGTCATCGAGCTGATGAAGGTCGGCCGGCCGATGGTGCTGGCCCTCAACATGATGGATCAGGTCGAGAAACAGGGCGGCCGCGTCGACGTCGACCGGCTGTCGCAGGAACTCGGCATCCCGGTCGTGCCGATCGTCGCCATCCGCAAGGGCGGCATCGATCCGCTGCTCGCCGCGATCGACCGTCTCGCCCTCGACGGCCCCGATCCGCGGCCGCACGGCTGGCGCGAGCCCTCGGCCGAGGAGATCCGCGCGACCCATGCCACCGCCGCCCGCATCCTGCACGACTGCGCCTTCCATCCCGGCGACGAGAAGCTGACGCGCCGCCTCGACGCGGTGCTGCTGCACCCGGTCTTCGGCGTGATCGTGCTGCTCGCCGTGCTGTTCCTGATGTTCCAGGCGGTCTTCACCTGGGCGAAGCCGCCGATGGAGGCGATCCAGGGCGGCATCGCCTGGCTCGGCGCGGTGATCGGCGACGCGATGCCCGAAGGGCTGCTGAAGAGCCTGCTGGTCGACGGCATCATCGCCGGCGTCGGCGCGGTTCTGGTGTTCCTGCCGCAGATCGTCATCCTGTTCTTCTTCATCATCCTGCTCGAGGACTTCGGCTACATGGCGCGGGCGGCGTTCCTGATGGACCGCCTGATGGCCGGCACGGGTCTGCACGGGCGGGCCTTCATCCCGCTCCTCTCCTCCTTCGCCTGCGCCATTCCCGGCATCATGGCGGCGCGCGTCATCGAGAACCGGCGCGACCGCATCGCCACCATCCTGGTGGCGCCGCTGATGACCTGCTCGGCGCGTCTGCCGGTCTACACGCTGATCATCGCCGCCTTCGTGCCGGAGGACGCCGAGGTCTGGGGCTTCGGCCTGCAGGGCCTGACGATGTTCGCCCTCTTCGCCACCGGCATCGTCACCGCGCTCCTCGTCGCCTTCGTGCTGAAGAAGCTCGTCTGGCGGGAGGAGCCCGAGCCCTTCATCATGGAGCTGCCGGACTACAAGTGGCCGCAGCCGCGCAACGTGGCGATCGCGCTGTGGATCCGCGCCGGCGCCTTCCTGCGCCGCGCCGGCACCATCATCCTCGCCATCATGATCCTGATCTGGTTCCTGTCGACCTTCCCGGCGCCGCCCGAAGGCGCCGCGGGGCCGGCGATCGACTGGTCCTTCGCCGGTCGGCTGGGTCACTTCCTGGCGCCGATCTTCGCGCCGATCGGCTTCTCCTGGCAGATCGTCATCGCCCTGATCCCCGGCATGGCGGCCCGCGAGGTGGCGGTCGGCGCGCTCGGCACGCTCTACGCCCTGTCGGCGACCGGCGAGGAGGTGGGCGAGGCGCTGAAGCCGATCCTCGCCTCGCACTGGTCGCTCGCCACCGCGCTGTCGTTCCTGGCGTGGTACGTCTTCGCGCCGCAGTGCGCCTCGACCATCGCGGTGATCCGCCGCGAGACCGGCTCGTGGACATGGGCGGGCGTCCACTTCGCCTACATGTTCGTCCTTGCCTACGCGGCGTCCTTCGCCACCTATCGGATCGTGGAGGTCCTCACGCGATGAACGACACGATGATCGTCTACGGCGTGGTGCTGGGTGCCGCGCTCTACGTCGGCCTCAAGTACCTGCCCGCCGGCCTCAAGGCCCGCTTCGGCTTCGGCGGCGGGGGCAAGTCCTGCGCCTCGGGCTCGTGTTCGACCAAGCCCGACGGCGGCTGCGACGGCTGTCACTGACGGCAGGCCGTCGCCTCAGGCGGTGGTTCCCGCAAACCGCGGGTACATCCGCGCCGCGATCGGCGCGACGCGCTGCGTGCGCGAGAAGCTCATGATGCCGTCGCGCCGCGGCTCCAGCGGCCAGTCGCCCTCGACGACATAGGGTCCGCCGCCGCGCGACGCCTTCGACGAGTAGAGGACGAAGCGCTCCGGCGTCCACGCCGAGCCCGCGAACCCGCCGCGCAGCGCCAGCCATTCCGCCACGCCTTCGTGCGAGACGCCCTTGCAGCGGGCGATCGTCACGTGGGGGGTGAAACGACGCGGCTCGGGAGGGAGCCCGAGCCGTTGGCAGATGCGTTCGTGCTCACCCTGGAGCTCGATGAGCGGTGCACTCGGTGCCACCTTGGCGACCAGCGAATGGGGCTGGCGGCCGCCGAAGGCCATGACGCCCTCGATGCGGACCTCGAACCGTGACCGGCGGATGCGCGACATCTCCTCGGCGATCTCGTCGGCGAGCCGCTCGTCGACGTCGCCGATGAAGCGCAGGGTGACGTGGTAGTTCTCCACGTCGATCCACTTGGCGCCGTGCAGGCCGCCGCGCAGGAAGGACAGGGAGAGGCCGAGGCTTTCGGGGACTTCGAGGCCGGTGAAGAGGCGCGGCATGATCGGGTCCCCCGGTCGCACCCGGCGGACGTGGCACCGCCACGCCCGGATCGGGCCGGCATCGCACGGTCGAATCGCCGTCGCGACGCCTCGTGAGGAAATCGTAGCGAAGGACGGCTGCACATCAAGAAGGCGCGGGCGCCGGCATGCCTGCTCTGCGGGCAGTGTGGCCGAAAGGACTCGCCCCCCGCCCGCACGGAACCTGTCCCGCTCAGATCCGGAACCGCGCGATCACCGGAACATGGTCCGACGGCCGCTCCCAGCCGCGCGCCGCGCGCAGCACCTCGACGCCGGCGAGCCGGTCCTCGAAGTGGGGCGAGGCCCAGACGTGATCGAGGCGGCGGCCCTTGTCGGCGGCCGACCAGTCGCTCGCGCGGTAGCTCCACCAGGTGTAGAGCTTCTCCGGCACCGGGATCGCCCGGCGCATGACGTCGATCCAGGCGCCGCCCTCGCGGATCGCCTCGAAGGCCTCGGTCTCGACCGGCGTGTGGGAGACGACCTTGATGAGCGCCTTGTGCGACCAGACGTCGTCGACCAGGGGGGCGATGTTGAGATCGCCGACCACCACCGAGGGGGTCTCGGCCGCACCGCTGCCGAGCCAGGTCTTCAGCTCGTCGAGGAAGGCGAGCTTGTGGGCGAACTTGTCGTTGATCACCGGATCCGGCTCGTCGCCGCCGGCGGGCACGTAGAAGTCGTGCAGGCGGACCGGCAGGCCGGGCACGTCGAGCGTCACCGCGAGATGGCGGGCATCGCCCTTGGCGCAGAACTCGCGGCGCTCTTCCCGGGCGAAGGGGATCTTCGAGACGACGGCGACGCCGTGATAGCCCTTCTGGCCGTTCATCGCGACGTGCTCGTAGCCGAGCTTGCGGAAGGCCGCGGTCGGGAACGAGCCGTCCGGGCACTTGGTCTCCTGCAGGCAGAGCACGTCCGGGGCATGGGAGCCGAGGAACTGCTCGACGATCGGCAGGCGCAGGCGGACGGAATTGATGTTCCAGGTGGCGATGGAGAGCGTCGACGTCAAAGGTCACCTCGTCGGGCGGGGATCGCCCGACGGGTGCGGGGATCGATCGTCAGCGGATGATGGTGCGGTCGATGAAGAACATCTTCTGATCGACCGGCTGGTTGGCCGTGACGTTGTAGATCGCCACTGCCGTATCGTAGCCCTGCGCGTCGGTCACCGTCCACTGGCGCAGCTCGTTCGACTTGCGGTCGAAGACCATGGTGAGGCGGCCGTCGCCGAACACCGTCGACTGCTCCAGCACCACCGAGACCAGATCCGGCTCGAGGCTGACGCGGGTGACGCTCGCCTCCGAGGTCAGGTCGATGTGGTCGGCGAGCAGGAAGCGCAGCGGCGTCTTCGACAGCGGATAGAGGTCCTGCGTCGCCTGCTTGGTGTTGCGGACCACCACGTCGATGCCGTCGGCGATGATGTCGAGGTTCGACGGCTTGGCGTAGAGGAAGCGGATCTTGCCGGGCCGCGCCATGTGGAATTCGCCCTCGGCCTTGTCGCCGTCGGGGCCGAACTGCACGAACTCGCCGGTCATGGTGCGCACGGCGTTGAAGTACTTGTTGATCGCGCCGAGCGCCTCGCGCTGCTGCGGGGTCAGGCCCGAGGGCGCGACGCCGGCGCCGCCCTGCACCGGCTTGGCGGGCTTGGCCGCCGCGGCCTGCTGGGCCAGCGCCTGCGGCGCGAGGCCGACGACGAGACCGCCGAGGGCGAGGCCGAGGGCGACGCGGCGGGTGGGACGGTGGGTGAAGGGCATCGGGTGTCCTCGAAGACGGGTCCGGAGAGCGCCGGGGCTCGGCGCGCGAACGATTCGGGGGCCATGGTCGGCCACGACCATGGCGGAACTTCGGACGATCAGTCGACGTCGCCGCCGCCGACCAGGATGTCGCGCTTGCCGGCGTGGTTGGCGGCGCCGACCAGACCTTCCTTCTCCATCCGTTCGATCAGCGAGGCGGCCCGGTTGTAGCCGATCTGCAGACGCCGCTGGATGTAGGAGGTCGAGGCCTTGCGGTCGCGCAGCACCAGCGCCACGGCGCGATCGTAGAGATCGGCCGATTCCTCGAGACCGCCGACGTCGCCCTCCGGGCTCGCCTCGTCGTCCTCGGAGGTGATGGCGTCGAGATACTGCGGCGCGCCCTGGCGCTTGAGGTGGTGGACGATCTTCTCGACCTCGTCGTCCGAGACGAAGGGCCCGTGGACGCGCTGGATGCGACCGCCGCCGGCCATGAAGAGCATGTCGCCCTGGCCGAGCAGCTGTTCGGCACCCTGCTCGCCGAGAATGGTGCGGCTGTCGATCTTCGACGTCACCTGGAAGGAGATGCGGGTCGGGAAGTTGGCCTTGATCGTGCCGGTGATGACGTCGACCGAGGGGCGCTGCGTCGCCATCACGATGTGGATGCCGGCGGCACGTGCCATCTGGGCGAGACGCTGGATGGCGCCCTCGATCTCCTTGCCGGCGACCATCATCAGGTCGGCCATCTCGTCGACGACCACCACGATATAGGGCAGAGGCTCGAGCGCCAGCTCCTCCTGCTCGAAGATCGGTTCGCCGGTGGTGCGGTGGAAGCCCGTCTGCACCTCACGGGTCAGCACCTCGCCGCGCGCATTGGCCTCGGCGACGCGGGCGTTGAAGCCGTCGATGTTGCGCACGCCGAGCTTGGACATCTTGCGATAGCGCTCCTCCATCTCGCGCACCGTCCACTTCAGCGCCACGACCGCCTTCTTGGGGTCGGTGACGACGGGGGTGAGGAGATGGGGGATGTTGTCGTAGACCGACAGCTCGAGCATCTTCGGGTCGATCATGATCAGGCGGCACTGCTGCGGCGTCAGCCGGTAGAGCAGCGACACGATCATCGTGTTGATCGCCACCGACTTGCCCGAACCGGTGGTGCCGGCGACGAGCAGATGCGGCATGCGGGCGAGGTCGGCGATGACGCTCTCGCCGCCGATCGTCTTGCCGAGGCAGAAGGCGAGCTTGGCCTTGGTGCCCTCGAACTCGCGGGAGGCAAGGAGCTCGCGCAGGAACACCGTCTCGCGCCGCGCATTGGGCAGCTCGATGCCGATGACGTTGCGGCCCGGCACCACGGCGACGCGGGCCGAGACCGCGCTCATCGAGCGGGCGATGTCGTCGGCGAGACCGATGACGCGGGACGACTTCACACCCGGCGCGGGTTCCAGTTCGTAGAGGGTGACGACCGGGCCGGGGCGAACGTGATTGACTTCGCCCTTGATGCCGAAGTCGTCGAGCACGCCCTCGAGCATGCCGGCGTTCGATTCCAGCACGTCCTCGGTCAGCTCCTTGTCGGGGCCGAGGCGCTTGGGCTCGGTCAGGAGCGACAGCGGCGGGAACTGCCAGCCGTGGGCGGTCTCCACCACGTCGTCGCGCATGCCGACGTCGCGGGCGCCGGGGCGACCCGGGGTCGGCGGCTTGGCGGCCGGGGTGACGGCGACGCGGCGATCGATCACGGCGGCGGCAGGGCCGCGCAAGGGCGCGCCGACGGTCGGACGTTCGACGGGCGCGACCGGCGGCGGGGCGGCCGACGCGCGACGCAGGTCGGCCGGTTCCTCCTCGAAGGGCGGCTCCATCCAGTCGGCGGCATCCGCCTCGTGTTCCGGCTCCCATTCGTCGTGGGCGGCGGGACGCGGCGCCGGCGCGGCACGGCCGAAGCCGGGCTCGACCCGGCTCGGCTCGGCGCGGGTGCGCAGACCGACCGACGGGCGCGGCGGCTCGTCCCAGGAATCGTCTTCGTCGAAACGACGCGCCGGACGGCGGAAGCGGTCGAAGAAGCGAGCGAAGGAGAAGCCGTAGCGGCGGTTGTCGAGCGTGTGCGAACGCACGCCGATCAGCCGCATCAGATTGGCCCGGGCGACCAGCACGCCGTGATGGAGCATGGCGAGCGGCATCCAGCGGTCGACCGCCTCGTCGTCCCACTCGTCGTCGTCGTCCGGATCGGCGTCGGCGGCGATCCAGCCGAGCGCCTTGAGATCGGCCCAGGCGGCGAAGCCGACGAGGGCGACGCCGGTGACGAGATGGGCGATGTCGCCGCCGCCGAAGATCGCCAGCGGCAGCCGCACCAGCATGTCGCCGACGACGCCGCCGAGACCGATCGGCAACGGCCAGCCGGCACCGGTCGGCAGCGTGGCGAGGGCACCCGAAGCGGTCACCAGCGCCGCCGCCCACCAGCCGGCGAAGCGGCGGTCGAACCCGCCCTCGGCCGTGGTGACGAGGCGCCAGCCGACGACGATCAGCGGCGGCAGGGCGATGGCGGCCGAAAGGCCGAAGAGCTGCATGGCGAGATCGGCGAAGATCGCGCCCGAACGGCCGAGCGCATTGTGCGCCGTGGTGCCGGTGGCGTTGGAGAAGGACGGATCGGTCGCCGACCAGGTGGCGAGCGCCGCGGCGGCCGCGGCGACGGTGGCGAAGACCGCGAGACCGGCGGCGCCGCGCAGGTTGCGCGCCAGCGCATGGCGCATGTCGCCGCCTGGGGCGTAGCTGGGATGGGCCGAGCGGGTCGAGCGCATGAGCGTGGTCCTTCGAACGAGTTCAGCCGAGCGTTTCGACGATGCGGGCGAGCGCTTCTTCCGTCGGGGCGAGCGATTCGACCATGGCGATGCGCAGATAGGGATCGCCGGGGTTGGTTCCCTCGGCGCCGGTGGCCGACAGATAGCCGCCGGGAATGGTGCGCACGCCCGCCTCCCGCCACAGCCGTTCGGCCACGACCTCGCCGCCGCCGAGCGCGGCGACGTCGAGCCACAGGAAGAAGCCGCCGGGCGGGGTCTCGTAGCCCCAGCGCTTGCCGAGGATCCGCGTCGCCGCGGCGAACTTGGCGTCGTAGAGCCGGCGGTTTTCGGCGACATGGGCCTCGTCGGAGAAGGCCGCGACCGCGACCGCCTGGATCGGACCCGGCACCTGCGGCGCCGCCATGTTGCGGAACGCCACCCAGCGGGCGAGGAAGTCGGGATCGCCGGCGGCGAAGCCGCAGCGCAGGCCCGGCAGGTTGGAGCGCTTGGAGAGCGAGTTGAAGGCGACGACGCGGTCCAGCGAACCGGTCTCTTGCGCCGCCGCGAGCACGCCGTTGGGACGGCGACCCTCGCGGTAGATCTCGGAATAGCACTCGTCGGCGAAGAGCATGAAGCCGTGGCGACGGGCGAGCGCGATCGCCACCGCCCAGTCGGCGCGGCTCGCCACCGCGCCCTGCGGATTGGCCGGCGAGGCGTAGTAGAGCGCCACTGTGCGGGCGAGGAGGTCTTCGGGGAGCGCCGCGAGATCGGGCAGGAAGCCGGTCTCGGGGCCGGCATCGACCATCACCGCCTCGCAGCCGGCGGCGACCGCGCCGGCGGCATAGGCCTGATAGAACGGGTTCGGCAGCAGGATCGCCGGGCGGTCCGACGTGCCGGTCCAGCGCCGGCGCGCCTCGAGGGCGGCGTAGAACAGGCCTTCGCGCGAGCCGTTGAGCGGCAGGATGCCGCGATCGACGTCGACCGTTCCGGTCGAAAGGCCGAAACGGGCGGCGAGCCAGTCGGCGACGGTGCGGCGGAAGGCGTCGGTGCCCTTGATCGCGGGATAGCGTCCGAAGCCGTCGATCTCGCGCGCCAGCACCGGCGCGACGAAGGACGGCACCGCATGGCGCGGTTCGCCGACCGTGAGGTTGATCGGCGCCCGGCCGGGGGCGTGAGGGGCGAGCAGATCGTTCAGCCGCTGGAACGGCGAGACGAAGGCGTCGGTCGAGGCTCGGGCTTTGTCGGGGGTCATGGTCTTCCGTGCGATCGCGATTCGCCCCGAGCCTAGCCTTCGACGGTTAAACGGCTGTTAACCAAGCCGATCCATGGCGACGGTTCCGCGGGACGGCGGGCGCGAAAAGAACAAGCCCCGGAGGGCGGAACCCTCCGGGGCTTCTTCTCGTCGGATCCGGGGATCGGCGCGGGGGAAGCCGCGCCGATCGATCGGGATCAGTTGTAGGCGCGCTCGCCGTGGGCCGAGATGTCGAGACCCTCGCGCTCCGCCTGCTCGGTGACGCGCAGACCGATCACCAGCTTGATGATCATCAGCGAGACGAGCGAGACGACGGCGGTCCAGACGATGCAGACCGCGACGGCCTTGGCCTGGGTGACCAGCTGGCCGGAGATGGTGTACTCGCCGACACCGAAGCCACCCAGCGACGGGGCCGCGACGATGGCGGTGCCGAGCGCACCGATGATGCCGCCGACGCCATGGACGCCGAAGACGTCGAGGCTGTCGTCGTAGCCGAGGAGCGGCTTCAGCCACACCACGGCGGCGAGGCAGACCACGCCGGCGACGGCGCCGAGGACGATGGCGCCACCCGCACCGGCGAGGCCGGCGGCCGGGGTGATGGCGACGAGGCCGGCGACGGCACCCGAGACGCCGCCGAGCAGCGAGGCGTGGCCGCGGGTCAGATACTCGACGAACATCCAGCCCAGAGCCGCGGCGGCGGTGGCGACGGTGGTGTTGAGGACCGCCTGGGCGGTCAGGCCGTTGGCCTCGAGGTTGGAGCCGGCGTTGAAGCCGAACCAGCCGACCCACAGGAGGCAGGCGCCGATCATGGTCAGGACGAGGTTGTGCGGCGCCATGTTGTCCTTGTTGAAGCCGATGCGCGGCCCCAGGACGATGGCGGCGACGAGACCCGCGACACCGGCGTTGATGTGCACGACGGTGCCGCCGGCGAAGTCGAGCGCGCCCCAGCCGAACAGCAGACCCGAGGGAGCGTCGGCGGCCGACGGGCCACCCCACCACCACACCATGTGGGCCATGGGCAGGTAGGAGAAGGTGAACCACAGGACGAGGAAGACCAGGATCGCCGAGAACTTGATGCGCTCGGCAATGGCGCCGATGATCAGCGCCGGGGTGATGGCGGCGAAGGTCAGCTGGAAGATGACGAAGGTCATTTCCGGAATGACGACGCCCTTGGTGAAGGTCTCGACCACCGAGTCCGGCGTGATGCCGGCGAGGAAGAGCTTGTCGAGCGTGCCGATGAACGGCGTCAGGGCGGTGACCTCCTCGGCCTTGCCGGCGCCGGTGAAGGCGAGCGAATAGCCGTAGACGACCCAGAGGATCGAGATCAGCGAGAAGCCGATGAAGGTCTGGGTGAGGACCGACAGCACGTTCTTGGAGCGGACGAGGCCGCCGTAGAAGAGCGCCAGGCCCGGGATCGTCATCATGATCACCAGGATGGTGGAAATCAGCATCCAGGCGGTGTCGCCCTTGTTGGGCACCGGAGCGGCGGCAGCGGCGGCGGCGGCCGGGGCGGCGGCATCCTGCGCGTGCGCCAGAACGGTCGTCAGCGCGAGGGCGCCGAGGGTGAGGGCGGCGGTCTTGGCGACGCTCAGGCCCCGATCGAGGGTACGTTCGATGTTCATGCGTTCAGCTCCTATCCGGGCTCAGAGCGCTTCGGTGTCGGTTTCGCCGGTGCGGATGCGCACGGCCTGGTCGATGCCGTAGACGAAGATCTTGCCGTCGCCGATCTGGCCGGTCTTGGCGGCGGACGAGATCGCCGCGACGACCTTCTCGACCTGGTCGGAGTTGACCGCGATCTCGATCTTGATCTTCGGCAGGAAGCTCACGGCGTATTCGGTGCCGCGATAGATCTCGGTGTGACCCTTCTGTCGGCCGTAGCCCTTGACTTCGGTGACGGTCAGTCCCTGCACGCCGATCGCGGTGAGGGCGTCGCGCACCTCGTCCAGCTTGAACGGCTTGATGATGGCCACTACGAACTTCATGTGGTGGATCCCGTTTCCCTATGCCCGACCGGAAGGGTCGGAGCCGACTACAGAACGGTTCGGGCGGGTGAAGGCCCGGCCGATGCCGACGCCATGGCTTTCAAGTCTCGTGCCAACTGCCCGAGAGCGGCCGAATCCCGCAGAAATCAACGATTCGGCAACACCTGTGGCGCGCCGTTCGCCGCCCCTGACGGTGCGGTGCAGCGGAGTCTGATGAATTATTGAGCAGGGCCAGGGAAAAAGCGGCCGAATCGCGGCGAATCACGCCTCGAGCGTGCTCGAGAAATGGGCGCCTGCTCGTTCGCGCGACGTTTCCGCCGGAAAACCATGGGATTTCCGCGGTCCGGCGTTTCCCCGGCGGGCAGAATGACTCGGTTTGGGGCAGATCAGCCGGGCGTGCCGGCGGTGCGCGGCGTGGTCTGCCGCATCAGGCCTTCCTGGGCGGCGGAGACGACGAGGCGGCCGTCGCGGGTCCACAGCGAGCCGCGGCAGAAGCCGCGGGCTCCGCCCGAGAACGGGCTGTCCTGATCGTAGAGCAGCCAGTCGTCGGCGCGGAACGGCGCGTGGAACCACATGGCGTGGTCGAGGCTGGCGAGCTGCAGCGAGCGATCGAACACCGAGCGGCCGTGGGCGAAGAGCGCGGTGTCGAACAGCGTCATGTCCGAGGCATAGGCGAGGACGGCCGCGTGGATCGCCGGATCGTCGGGCAGCGGCCCGGTGGTGCGCACCCAAACCTGCTGGCGCGGCGGCAGCGGCCGGTCCGAGAGATAATGGGTGACGTCGGTCGGCCTGAGTTCGATCGGCCGTTCGCGCCGCCAATAGGCCTGGACGTTCTCCGGCGCGCCGGCGAGCATGCGTTCGCGCAGTTCCTTCTCGCCCGGCAGGCTCTCCGGATCGGGCGCCTCGGGCATGGCCACGGAGTGGGTGAGTGCGTCGGTCTCGGCCTGATGGAACGACGCGATCATCGCGAAGATCGTCGCGCCGTGCTGGATCGCCTCGACCCGCCGCGTGGTGAAGGAGCCGCCGTCGCGGACACGCTCGACCCGATAGACGATCGGGATGGTCGGGTCGCCGGGGCGGATGAAGTAGCCGTGCAGCGAATGCACCGACCGGCGCGAGACGGTGCGGATCGCCGCCACCAGCGCCTGACCGATGACCTGGCCGCCGAAGACGCGCTGCCAGCCGACCTGCGGGCTGCGACCGCGGAAGAGGTCGAGTTCGAGGGTCTCGAGGTCGAGAATGTCGAGGAGACCGGCGACGGCGTCGTTCATCTGCGTGGGATCCTGCCCGATGCGGAAGGGTGATGACGCAAGCGTTGGCATCCGCCGGACGGTGCGTCAAGCACCGCTCGGAATGGCGGCGATGCGGGAGGCGTGGTCGAAACGCCTCGGCCGCGCTATGTCGAGTGCAACGACGGTCGGTGGGAGGACGAGGGATGGCGCTCGAGTTCGATTGTCTCGTGGCGGGCGGCGGCCACGTCGGCATCACCACCGCGCTGGCGATGAAGCGGGACGATCCGCGCATGCGGGTGACCCTGGTCGATCCGACCCCGGCGACGGGCGGCGCGGTCGACGGACGCGCCTCGGCGATCGCCGCGGCGGGACGGCGGCTCTTCGAACATCTCGGCGCCTGGTCGGCGATGGCGGACGCCGCCCAGCCGATCCGCGACATGGTGATCACCGACAGCCGCCTCGACGACGCGATCCGGCCGGTGTTCCTGACCTTCGGCGGCACGCTCGACGGCGGCGAGCCCTTCGCCCACATGATCGACAACGCGGCGATGGTGGCGGCGCTGCTCGCGGCGGCGCGGGCGGCGGGCATCGAGATCCTGATGCCGGAACGGGTGGTCGGCTATGCCGACGAAGGGTCCGCGATCGCGGTCGAACTCGGATCGGGCCGGACCGTGCGGACGGGCCTTCTGGTCGCCGCCGACGGCGCCCGCTCGCGCCTGCGCGATCTCGCCGGCATCGGCACCGTCCACACCGAGCGCGGCCGTTCGGGCATCGTGCTGACGGTCGTCCACGAGCGGCCGCACGAGGGGCGGGCCTGGGAGCATTTCCTGCCGGCCGGCCCCTTCGCGATCCTACCGCTCACCGACGACGCCGAGGGACGGCATCGCTCGTCGCTGGTGTGGACCGAGGCGACCGAGACCGCGGCGCGGCTGGTCGAGGGCGACGACTTCATGCTCCGTGCCGAGCTGGAACGCCGTTTCGGCCGCGAGCTCGGCACGGTCGCACCGCTCGGGCGCGCCCGCGCCTTCCCGCTCGGCCTGACGCTGGCACGCGACTGGGTGCGGCCACGCTTCGCGCTGGTCGGCGATGCCGCCCATGCGATCCCGCCGGTCGCCGGCCAGGGCCTCAACATCGGCCTGCGCGACGCGGCGGTGCTGGCCGAGGTGGTGGTCGACGCGCGACGCCTGGGTCTCGATCCCGGCCGCATCGACGTGCTCGAGACCTATGCGCGACGCCGCCGCTTCGACGCGGTCGAGATGGGGGCGACGAGCGAGATCCTCGACCGGCTCTTCGCCATCGATCTGCCGCCGATCCGGGCGCTGCGCGACGTAGGTCTCGGCCTGGTCGACCGCATGGGCGTGCTCAAGGATCGCTTCGTCCGCGAGGCGGCAGGCATCGTCGGCGACGTCCCGCGATCGATGCGCGGCGAGCGGCACTGACGCCGGCACCGGAAGGGCTTCGATGAACGGAAGCTGAATTGCACCCTCAGAACGGGTTCAGGGGCGGCGTGACAGAGTGCGATCGTTCTCGAAGGGCAAGGCCGATGCCGACCCCTTCGGGCCCACGATCGAGCCCCGGAGGCCGTCATGCATTCGATCATCCGCAAGTCGCTGCTGGCGATCGTCACGGTCGCTTCCGTCATCGGTTCCGGTGCCGTCGCGCCGGCCGCCGCCCAAGGCTGGGGCGGTTGGGATCGCGGCGGCTGGCATCGCGGTGGTTGGGACCGCGGTGGCTGGGATCGCGGATGGGGCGGACCCCGTCATCATCGCCACCACTGGTACCGCGAGCGGTGCTGGATCGAGTATCGCCCGGTGCGCGTCTTCACCCCCTGGGGCCCGCGCTGGGAACAGTCCCGAGTCCGCATCTGCCGCTGACCGGAGCCATCGCCGGAGGGAGCCGCACTGACCGGCGGCTCCGTCGAAAGACGAGCGAAACACACGGCATTTCGGGTCGACCGGATCGATCCGGCGTGTCAGACTTCCACCGTCGGCCGACGTTCGGCCGACCAAGGGCGGATCGATCCGTTCACGCGGATCGCCGTCGAATACGGGGCGGGCCGGAACGTTCGTCCCGTCGTCGGGCACGTCGGACCAACCGGCGCGCCGAACCTCCGGGAGGGGTTCATGTCGTTCCTGTCGAAAGCCACCACCTTCGGTTTCCTCGCCACCCTGGCGATCGGAGCCGCCGTCACCTCGGTCACGCCGGCCGCCGCCCAGCCCTGGGGCGAGCCGGGTTGGCGCCGTCCGCCGCCGCACCGTCACTGGGCGCCGCCGCCGCCGCGCCGCTGCTGGGTCGAGGAGCGCCGCGTGCGCGTCATGACCCCCTGGGGCCCGCGCTGGGAGCGCCGTACGGTTCGCGTCTGCCGCTGATCGAACGGCACGCATCGTGATCATGACGAACGGCGCCCCTCGGGGCGCCGTTCCTCGTTTCCGGATCGGACCGATCGCCACGGGCGATCATTGCCGCGACGGCTGGATCAGGCGGAGATGTGCCGCCTCCTCGGCGATCGGATCGGGCATCGAGGCATGGCGCGAGCGGGTCTCGACCACCCGGCGCAGGCGGCTCCAGGCGCGCGCCCTCCCCTCGGCGCCGATCGCGGCGAGCAACTCGCGCCCGGCACCGCGGCCGCGCCGGTCGGGATGGACGAAGATCGTCTCGAGCAGGCCGGTCTCGAGGCCGCTCAGGCAATCGGTCAGGGTGTGGACGACGGCGAAGCCGACCAGTTCGCCGTCGATGCGGGCGCCGAAGAGGCGGATGCGCGGATCGGCGAGAAGACGCTCGGCCCAGTAGCGATCCGGACGCGGCGGAGAACCGCCGTTGGTCTCCTGGACATGAGCGGCGATCAGCGCGGCCAGCGCGCCGGCATGGTTGGACGACAGACGCAGGACGTCGGGGCTCGTCATCGCGAAACCTCCAGCCAGAGGTACGTCGACGAAGTGTCCCTCCGTCGCCGCGATCTGGCAAGACGTCTTCGTGATGTTTCAGCCGCTTGGCGTCAGTGGCCCGCCGCCAGCGCCTCGTCGATCTTCGGGCCGAGCACGGCGCGCACGGCACCGTCGGAGAGCGGACCGATGAACTTGTGCACGATGACGCCGTCGGCGCGCACGACATAGGTCTCCGGCACGCCGTAGACACCCCAGTCGATGCCGACGCGGCCCTTCTGGTCGAGACCGGCGGCGACATAGGGGTTGCCCATGTCGCGCAACCAGCGGGCGGCGTTGGCGGGCTCGTCCTTGTAGGCGATGCCGACGAGGCGGACGCGCGGGTCCTTGGCCAGCCGCTTCAGGGTCTCGTGCTCGGTGCGGCATTCGACGCACCACGAAGCCCAGAAGTTGACGATCGTCACCTTGCCGGGACCGGGCGCGCGAAGATCGGCGGCCGAGAGCCCCGGCATGGCGGACCCGTCCCCGAGCGTCGCCGGCACCGGCGGCAGGGCGAATTCGGGCGCCGTCTTGCCGATCAGCACCGACGGCAGCGACGACGGATCGCCGCCCTTCTCCAGCTTGTAGAGGAAGAAGCCGGCGAGCACGGCGAAGATCGCCAGCGGCAGCACGACGACGAGGCGCGAACGCGGCGCCGACGCCTCGGCGGCCGGTGCGGTCTGGGTGTCGAGTTCGGTCACGAGGCGTCTCCCTGAGGGCCGGAGCGGGACCGGCGGCGGACGCCGCGGGCTTCGAGTTCTTCGAGGGCGCGGCGCTGGGCGCGCCCGTCGAGCGCCACCCACACGAAGAGGACGACGACGACCAGGACGGAGAGACCGTAGGCGGCGAGAATGAATCCGGCGTGGTTGCCCATGATCACTCGCTCCACTTCTTGTTGGTCGCTGCGCCGCGCGCGGTCGAGTTGGGGGCGAGCATCGTGTCACTCCGCTCCGGCGGCTTCGATCATCCGCATGGTGCGGATGCGGCGGCGCATGATCTCGTTGCGCATCGCCAGGAGATGGATGACGACGAAGAGCAACGAGAAGGCCACCGCCATGATCAGCAGCGGCACCAGCATCGAGGCGTCGATGGTCGAGCCACCCATACGGAAGACCGACGCCGGCTGATGCAGCGTGTTCCACCAGTCGACCGAGAACTTGATGATCGGAATGTTCACGACGCCGACCAGCGTCAGCACGGCGGTCGCCTTGGCGGCGCGCAGCGGATCCTCGATCGTCTCCTGCAGCGCGATCAGGCCGAGATACATGATGAAGAGCACCAGCACCGAGGTCAGGCGCGCATCCCACACCCACCAGGTGCCCCACATCGGCTTGCCCCACAGCGAACCGGTGGCCAGCGCGAGGAAGGTGAAGGCGGCGCCGATCGGCGCGGCGCACTTGGCCGAGACGTCGGCGAGCGGGTGGCGCCACACCAGCGTGCCCAGCGCCGAGGCGGCCATCGTCATGTAGCAGAACATCGACAGCCACGCGAAGGGCACGTGGATGTACATGATCTTGACGGTCTCGCCCTGCTGGTAGTCCGCCGGCGCGCGGAAGAAGACGAGCCACAGGCCGACGGCGAAGGTGAGCGCCGTCACGCCCGCCAGCCACGGCAGAACCTTGTCCACCAACCCCATGAAGCGGGTCGGGTTGGCATAGTCGATCAGACGCATCGCTTCGTCCCGAAGTCTGCCCTCACGGGCGGTTGTTCCGGCCGCGACGCCCCTCGTGCGCGGCCAGCGGTGGTCCGGACTCGTTCTAGATCGGGTCCGCGACGGCATCAATGCGTCGAAGCGCCGACTTTCGCCTTGCGCGGGATCAAGTCCGCGTGGGGTGCCCGCGAGGTGCCGTTCTCGCTCCCCGGCACGGCGCCCTGCCCTCACTCTCCCATGTGGCGCAGCGCGGCTGCGTCATTCTCCCATGTGGCGCAGCGCGGCTGCGCCGGCGACCGGACCGAGCACCAGGGCGAAGAGGCCGAGGGCGGAGAGGATCGAGAAAGGCGTGGTGAACGGCATGGTGCCGTAGAGCACCGCCGTCGCCGAGGAGACGCCGAAGATCATCACCGGCACGGTCAGCGGCAACACGAGGATGGCGAGCAGCAGGCCGCCGCGCTTCAGGGTGACGGTCAGCGCCGCGCCGATGGCGCCGGTGAAGGTCAGCGCCGGGGTGCCGACCAGCAGCGTCAGCGTGGTCGCGGCGATCGCCTCCGGCTCCATGTTCATGAAGACGGCGAGGAGCGGCGAGGCGATCACCAGCGGCAGGCCGGTCGCCGCCCAGTGGGCGAGGCACTTGACCAGGATCACCAGCTCGAGCGGCGTCTCGCCCATCAGGATCAGGTCGAGGCCGCCGTCGTCGCGATCGACCTGGAACAGCCGGTCGAGCGACAGCAGCGTCGCCAGCAGCGCGCCGATCCACAGGATCGCCGGACCGATGCGCGAAAGCAGATTGAGATCGGGGCCGACGCCGAAAGGCACCACCGTGACGACGATCAGGAAGAACAGCGCCCCCATCAGCGCACCGCCGCCGACGCGAGTCGCGATCTTCCATTCGCGGCCGAAGAGGGCGAGGAGCGCGTTCATGCGGCCGCTCCCACGATCGCCGGTCCGAGCCGGATCCCCTCCATCCGGGGGAACGGCAGGGTGAGATGGGTCGCCGCGACGACGAGGCCGCCGGCGTCGAGATGCTCGCCGACGATCTCGATCAACCGCGTCTCGGAAGCCGCGTCGAGTGCCGAGGTCGGTTCGTCGAGGAGCCAGATCGGCCGCTTCGTGACGAGAAGCCGGGCGAAGGCGAGGCGGCGGCGCTGGCCCGCCGAGAGATAGGCGGCCGGCAGGTCGATCAGTCGGGCGAGGCCGACCCGATCGAGCGCATCGAGCACGCTCTCGCCGGCGACACCGGAGAAGTCGCGCCAGAAGGCGAGGTTCTCGCGCACCGACAGCTGGTTCTTCAGCGCGTCCTGATGGCCGAAATAGTGGCACTGCTGCGGGATGGTCAGCTCGGCGTCGCCGCCCTCGATCCGCATCTCGCCCGCGACCGGACGCAGCAGACCGGCGATCAGCCGCAGCAGCGTCGACTTGCCGGCGCCGTTCGAACCCGTCACCACCAGAGCGACGCCGGCGCGCGCCTCGAAGGAGAGATCGGCGAGCACGCGACGGCCGCCGCGGTCGAGCGTCAGCTTCTCGCCCTCGAGACGGACGACGGGTGCGGCCATGCGGGCGCTCTCCTGGAGGTGCGGCCGGTCTCGGCCGCGGGGTTTCCTTCCTAGGGCATCCCCCGCCCCGCGGCAACGGCGGGGCTTCCCCGACCTCGCGTCGGTCTCACCCGGAATTGACTGGCGAGGCGGGGTGGGGCTCCCTATCGTCGAATCACGGGTGGGCCGATCGACAGAGAGCAGGCGTTCGGTGGGCAGGATCATTCAATTCGCGGCGGCGATCGCCGGTCTGGCGGCGGCAGCGAGCGCCGGACATGCGGGCGAGACCTCGCCCTCGGCGCGGCCGATCGCCGTCGTCGAACTCTTCACCAGCCAGGGCTGTGCCAACTGCCCGCCCGCCGACGCCTTCCTGTCGGAACTGGCGCACGAGAACGACGTCGTCGCGCTGTCCTACGCCGTCGACTATTGGGACTACATGGGCTGGAAGGACACCGCCGCCAAGCCGGAGTTCACGCTGCGCCAGAAGGGCTATGCCGGCCGGCGCGGCGATCGCGACGTCTTCACGCCGCAGGTGGTGGTCAACGGCCGGATCCAGGTGGTCGGCTCCGACCGCGAGAGAATCCGCCGCGAGATCTCCCTCGGCTCGGAGATCCGCCACGACCTCGCCGTGACGGTCGACGTGGAATCGACCGCCGAGGCGATCAGGGTCCATCTGCCGACGATCAAGTCGGGCGAACCGGTCCATGCGACCGTGCTGCTGGTGCGCTACGACCATTCCCGTTCGGTGGCGATCGGGCGGGGCGAGAACACCGGGCGGACACTGACCTATGCCCATCTGGTGCGCGCCATCCTACCGATCGGCATGTGGAAGGGGCAGGAACTGACCCTCGAACTGCCGCGGCAGGAGACACCGGCCGACCCCAATCTCGGCTGCGCCGTGCTGGTCCAGCTGGAGAAGGACGGACTGCCCGGCCCGATCCTCGGCGCACGCGCCTGTTCGACCCTGTCGGCGAGCTGAGGGGTCAGCCGTCCACCAGCCGTGGCTTCTTCTCCAGCACCGCCAGAACCCGCTCGAGCTCGTGGCCGCGCTTCAGGATGCGGCCGTGACCGTCGGTGACCGACCACGCGCCCTGGCGGGCGGCGAGCTTCGGATCCTTGACGATGCGGTGGAGCGGCGCCTCGGCGGTGCGGCGGAAGACCGAGAAGACGGCACGATCGGGCAGGTGGTCGATGGCGTAGTCGCGCCACTCGCCGGCCGCCACCATCCGGCCGTAGACGTTGAGGATGGCCATCAGTTCGCGCCGATCGAAGGTCACGTCGCGCTTGCCGCCGCGGCCGGGGAAGTCGACGACGGCGGCGCCGAATTCCGTGGCGGACGCGGCCTGCGGCTGTCCATCGTCCATGGCGTCTCCTTCTGCCGGATCGCATGGGATCAGGATGTGCGAGGCGGCGCCGGATGACAAGACGGTGACCTGCCGCCCTCGGGGGCATTTGACGGGACGCGCGCGGCTCGCCACTCTCCCGGCCGATCCCATCGCCGACAGGACATCATGGCCGCTCTTCTCTCCGCCCGCCTCGCCGCCGCGTTCGCCGCCGTCCTTCTCGTCGCCGCGCCGGTCGCGGCCGAAATCCCGGCGACGCCCGTCCGCGACGCCCTCGTCGCGGCACCGACCTCCGGTCGGTCGAGCCTGTCGCCGGCCGAGATCGAGACGCGGATCGACGGTCTCCTCGCGCGCATGACGCTCGAGGAGAAGATCGGCCAGATGTATCTCGGCGGCTGGGACAAGGACTTCGACGAGACCGCGATCACGGCGGGTCGCGTCGGCATCGTGTCGAGCATCGACATCCCCGACGCCATGACGCACTACCAGAAGCTCGCCCGCGCCTCGCGGCTCGGCATTCCGCTGATCTTCGCCCGCGACGCGATCCACGGCTATCGCACGCTGATGCCGGTGCCGCTCGGCCTCGCCGCCACCTTCGACGGCGACGTGATCGAGGCGGCAGGCCGGGTGACCGGCGAGGAATCGGCGGCCGCCGGCCTCCACATGGTGCTCGGGCCGATGGTCGACCTGTCGCGCGACCCGCGCTGGGGCCGCGTCGTCGAGGGACCCGGCGAGGACGTCCATCTGGCGCAGGTCTTCGCCGCGCGGATGGTGAAGGGCCTCGCCTCCGGCGGCGTCGCGGCGACGCTGAAGCACTTCGTCGGCTACGGCGCGGTGCGGGCCGGCAAGGACTATTCGGAGGCCGATCTCTCGACCCCGACGCTGCACGATTCCTATCTGCCGCCCTTCCGCGCCGGTCTTTCGGCCGGCGCCCAGATGGTGATGGCGGCCTTCTCGGTGCTGAACGGCGTGCCGGTGACGGCCGACCGCTTCATGCTGACCGATCTCCTGCGCCGCGATTGGGGCTTCGACGGCATCGTGGTCTCCGACTGGGACGCGATCCGCGAGCTGCTGCCGCACGGCGTCGCCGCCGACCGCACCGAGGCGGCGTTCAAGGCCGTCACGGCGGGTATCGACGTCGACATGGCGAGCGGCCTCTATCCCGAGCAACTACCGGGGCTGATCGCCTCCGGTCGGGTGCCGATGACGCGGATCGACGAGGCGGTGCGCCGGGTGCTGCGGGTGAAGTTCCGCCTCGGCCTGTTCGAGCCCCCCGGCACACGCCCCGACGTCGATCCGGCGACGACCGCGGCGAAGTCGGCGACGACCGCCCAGCGCGAGACGGCACGCGAGGCGGCACGACGCTCGATCGTGCTCCTGAAGAACGACGGCGATCTGCTGCCGCTCGATCATCCGCCGAAGAAGGTGGTGTTGGTCGGCGGCGCGGCGGCGGATGCCGGCGACTTCATGGGCGCCTGGGGCGCCATGGCGACCCGGGACGACGTGCCCTCCTTCCTCGACGACCTGACGAGGCGCTTCGGCGCGGCGGGCTCCACGGTCTCCTTCGTCGCCGGCTGCGACGACGCCTGCAAGACGACCGACGGCTTCGCGGCGGCGGAAGCCGCCGTGCGCGAGGCCGACGTGGTGATCGCGGTGCTCGGCGAGCCCTGGTACATGACGGCGGAATCGACCTCGCGCACCCGTCTCGGCCTGATCGGACATCAGCAGGAACTGCTCGACCGCCTGTCGGCGACCGGCAAGCCGGTGGTGCTGGTGGTCCTCGCCGGCCGCGCCATGGTGATGACGGAGGCGCTGCCGAAGGCGGCTGCGGCGCTCTATGTCTTCTCGCCCGGCACGATGGGCGGGCCGGCGCTCGTCGACACGCTGATCGGCGCCAACAATCCCTCGGGCCGCCTGCCGATGAGCCTGCCGCGGGCGGTCGGGCAGATCCCGATCGCCTACGACGTGCTGCCGACCGGCCGGCCGTGGTCGCCGGGCGACGATCTCGCCTCGCGCTACATGGACGAGGAGGTGACGCCGCTCCTGCCCTTCGGCTTCGGCCTCTCCTACGCGCGCTTCGCCTATTCGGACCTGCGGCTCTCGGCGACGCAGGTTCCCCTCGACGGCACGCTGACGGCGGAGGTGACGGTGACCAACACCGGCAAGCGGCCGGGGCGGGAGATCGTCCAGCTCTACGTCCACGATCCCGTCGCCTCGATGTCGCGGCCGGTCAGGCAGCTGAAGGGCATCGCGAAGGTCGACCTCGCGCCGGGCGAGGCGAAACGGGTGGCGATCGCGGTGCCGGTCGCCGATCTCGGCTTCCACGACCGCGACGGCCGGTATCTGGTCGAGCCGGGACGGTTCGAGGTCGGCATGGGCGGATCGTCGGCGGTCGCGCTCGACGCGGCCTTCGAGGCGGTCGCCGCGGCGAAGGCACCGTGACCCTCGTCGCGATTGGCAAGGGCCGGAAACATCTGCGATAGTCGGTCGACGACACCCTCTTCGCCGATCGGCCGCCCATGTTCGACACGTTGAAACGCGTCCTCTCCGACCTCGTCGCGCGCGAGCCCGACAGCACCTTCGCGGCCGATGACCCGCGTGTGGCGGTGGCGGCACTGATGAGCCACGTCGTGGCCGTCGACGGCGCGGTCAGTCCGACCGAACGGGCGCGGCTGCTCGAGGAACTGGCGGAGCGCTACGGGCTCGCGCCGGACGCGGCGCACGAGATCGCCGAGGCCGGGCGGATGCGCGAGCTCGAGAGCGCGGCGCTGCAGAGCTTCACCGCCGGACTGGAGCGCACGCTCGACATCACCGAACGCCGCGCGATCGTGACCTCGCTGTGGAAGCTCGCCTTCGCCGACGGCGAGGTGCACGAGTTCGAGGACAACGTGGTCTGGCGCATCGCCGATCTCCTCGGCGTGCCCAGCCACGAACGCACGGCGCTGCGCAAGGAAGTCCAGGCCGAATTGGAGGCGGCGGTCGAGGCGACACCACCGACGGCCGAGGGGGCGCCGTGAACGACGACCCGCGTCTGCCCGTCCTGATCGTCCTGCACCAGGAGGCGTCCTCGCCCGGACGGATCGGCCAGATTCTGGAACGCCGTGGCCACCGGCTCGACATCCGTCGCCCGCGTTTCGGCGACCCGCTACCGAAGACGCTCGCCGGCCATGCCGGGGCGGTGATCTTCGGCGGCCCGATGAGCGCCAACGACGACGAGGAGTGGATCCGCCGCGAGATCGACTGGATCGGCGTGCCGCTGAAGGAGGAGAAGCCCTTCCTCGGCGTGTGCCTCGGGGCGCAGATGATGGTGCGCCATCTCGGCGGGCAGGTGGAGAGCCACCCGCGCGGCGATCTCGAGGTCGGCTGGTTCCAGCTGAAGCCGACGAGCGAGGGGCGCACGATGATGTCGCGCTGGCCGACCGCGGTCTACCAGTGGCATCGCGAGGGCTTCCAGGTACCGGCCGACGCGCGGCTGCTCGCCACCGGCGAACGCTTTCCGCATCAGGCGATCGGCGTCGGCCGCCGCGCCTACGGCATCCAGTTCCACCCGGAAGTGACGCTGGCGATGATGCATCGCTGGACCGTCCGCGCGCTCGACCGGATGATCGGCCCCGGCGTCCAGACGCGGCGCCAGCACTTCGACGGCCACGATCAGCACGATCGTCAGATGCGGCTGTGGGCGGAGCGCTTCCTCGATCTCTGGCTCGATCCGAAGTCCGAGCCGCAGGGCTGAGACCCTCGGAAAACGAAGACCCCGCCGCCCGGGGGGAAGGGCGACGGGGTCGATCGTACCGTATCGTATCGCGGATCTCAGGGGGGAACGGATCTCGCTTCAGGGCCGCTCGCGGACGGCTCCACCCTGGCACCCGACGAACGGCCGGGGGGATTGGGGGGGCTCGGGGTGGCGGTTCGTCACCAAGGTCGAAACCGTCCGCTGCGATGATTGCAATCTGACGGCCCAACGTGGCTCGCGCTTGACCGAATTGGGACGAAATTTCGACGTCGATCACGAAATCCGGAGCAGGCGGAATCGCTTGGGGCGTCACGCGGCGCGGCCCCCGTCGTGACGCCCTCGCGCTTCGTCGAATTGACGCGAGGTCGCCGTCGTCTATCGTCCGAGACGCACGGCAAGCGGGTAGTATTCCAGTACCTCAGCCGTCGCGCGATCCGCCGTGACGCCGAGGGACACGAAACGCCGATGAACCGCATGCAGAGTGCACGCGACATGATCGACGCGATCGACCGCGAGGCGGTGGCGATCACGCCCCTGTCGCCGCGCGAACGCGAGTGCCTGCAGTGGACGGCGGCGGGCAAGACCTCGTGGGAAATCGCCGCGATCCTGCGCCTGTCGCGGGCGACCGCCGACGGCTACATCGCCTCGGCCACCCGCAAGCTCGGCGCCGTCAACCGCACCCAGGCGGTGGCCGAAGGCATTCGCCGCGGCGTGATCCTCTGATCGTCCGACTGCCAGCTCCATGCGGAGGCCCTTCATGCTGAGGTGCCCGACGTAGTCGGGCCTCGTGAGCCACGAAGGGCCGTGTGGCACGGCCCGTCGTGGCTTCGCCCTTCGAGGCTCGCTGACGCTCGCACCTCAGGGTGAAGCCGAACAGAGCAAGTGCGCCTTTGCGGGCTGCCCGGCCTCAAGCCGCGACCGGATCGACGCGCTTGCGCCGTCGGGTGACGACCATCAGCGCCGAGGGCGTCACGACCAGCGTCAACACGGTGGCGAAGGCCAGGCCGAAGACGATGGCGTTCGACAGGTGGATCCACCACTGGGTCGAGGGCGCACCGATCGTCGTCTCGTGCAGGAGCAGGTCGGGATTGACGCCGAAGGCGATCGGCAACACGCCGAGGATGGCGGTGACGGCCGTCAGCACCACCGGCCGGGCACGCTCGCGGCAGGTCTCGAGCGCCGCGGCACGCTTGTCCCAGCCCTCGTCCATCAGCCGGTCGAACGTGTCGATCAGCACGATGTTGTTGTTCACGACGACGCCGGCGAGCGCGATGATGCCGATGCCGCTCATCACCACCGAGAAGGCGAGCCCCTCCGCCATCAGGCCGAGGAAGACGCCGATGGTCGAGAAGACCACCGCCGACAGCACCAGCCCGACCGAGGTGAAGCGGCCGAACTGGGCGAGCAGCACCGCGAAGATCAGGAAGATCGCCGTGCCGAAGGCCTTGCCGAGGAAGGCGGAGGCCTTGCGACGTTCCTCGTCCTCGCCCTTCAGCTTGAAGCGGACGCCGGGGCCGAGATCGAGGGTCGAGAGCTCCTTCGTCACCGCCCCCTGAACGTCGGCGGCCTGGACGCCCTCGCGCAGGTTGGCCGAGACGGTGAGGACGCGCTCGCCGTCGACGCGGGTGAGCCGGCCGACGCGCTGGGCGGGTTTGCGCTCCATCACGTTGCCGATCGGCACGGCGCCGACCGGCGAGTTGATGCGCAGCTCGTCGAGGGTGGCGAGCGTGCGGCGCTCCGGCGGGAAGCGCAGCACGATGTCGACCGAATCGGTCGTGTCGGAGGGGCGATATTCGGTCAGCTTCAGCCCGTTGGTGACGAGCTGGACGGCCGAGCCGACGGTGCCGACCGAGACGCCGTATTTGGCGGCCTCCGAGCGCTTGACCTCGAGCCGCCAGTCGATGCCGGGGATCGGCCGGGCGTCGTCGATGTCGACGATCTCGGAATGGCGCGCCAGCATCGCCGCGACCTTGGCCGCGGCGGCCGGCAGGCTGTCGGGGTCGGAGGCGGAGAGCTGCACCTGGATCGGCTTGCCGGTCGGGGGACCGGCCTGCGGCTTGCGCGGCTCGACCTCGAGGCCGGGCATGTCGGCGGTACGGGCGCGGATGTCGTCGAGCACGTCCTTGGCGGGTCGGCGCTCGCGCCAGTCGACCATCTCGAACTGGATGACGCCGACCACGTCCTCGGCGACGTCGCCGGCACCACCGCGCTGCTCGCCGACGCGGGTGTAGACCCGCTTCAGCTCGGGCATGTCGAGCAGCCGCTTCTCGACCGCGGCGACGGCGAGGTTCTTCTCGAAGAGCGAGAGATTGCCGCGGGCATGGACATGAACGAGGCCGTAGTCGGGTTCGACCTCGGGGAAGAAGATCACGCCGCTGCCGACCCGGCCGTAGACCTGCGGCACCAGCACCAGCAGCACCACGGCGAGCGACAGCACGGTCTTGGGATGATCGACGGCGCGGGTGACCAGCGCCATGTACCAGCCGTCCTTCTTCGTCACCTCGTGCTTCGGCGGCCGGCCGAACAGCGAACCGAGCGTCGGCGTGAAGATCAGCGAGAAGATCAGCGATGCCGACAGCGTCGCGATCAGCGTGATCGGCATGTACTTCATGAACTCGCCGACGACGCCCGGCCAGAACAGGAGCGGCGAGAAGGCGGCGACGCGGGTGGCGGTCGCGGCGAAGACCGGCCCCGCCATGCGGCGGGCGGCGAGCCGATAGGCCGCCTCCGGAGCCATCCCCTCCTCCATCCGCCGCTCGGCGAATTCGGCGACGATGATGGCGTCGTCGACCAGCATGCCGACGGCGAGGATCAGCGAGAACAGCACGACGATGTTGACCGTCAGCCCGGCGAGCGACAGCCACAGGATGCCGAGCAGGAACGACGTCGGGATGGCGAGGCCGATCATCGTCGAGGCGCGGAAGCCGAGCGACCACAGGATGACGACGAAGACCAGCAGCACGGCGATCAGCACCGAATTCTGCAGATCGTCGAGCAGACGGCGGATGTCGGTCGACTTGTCCTGCGAGAAGCCGACGTGGACGCCTTCCGGCAACTTGGCGGCGAACTGGCCGGCGACCCATTTCACCGCGTCGACGGTCTCGATCAGGTTGGCGCCGGTGCGCTTGACCACTTCGATGGCGATCGCCGGGCGGCCGTCGATGCGGGTGATCGAGGTGGCGTCCTTGAAGGTGCGCTTGACCGAGGCGACCTCGAGCGCGCGGACGACGGCGTTCGATCCGGCGACGATCGGCAGATCGGCGATGTCGGCGAGCCCTTCGATCAGCGACGGCACCTTGACGGCGTAACGCCCCTGGTCGCCCTCCAGCGTGCCGGCGGCGACGAGCTGGTTGGAGCCGTTGGCGACCGCCAGCAACTGATCGAGCGAGACGCCGTAGCTCTCGAGCAGCATCGGGTCGACGACGATCTCGACGAGGTCGTCGCGCGCGCCCTGCAGATCGGCGGAGAGCACGCCCGGCACCTGCTCGATCGCCTGCCGGAGTTCGCGGGCGAGCCGCGTCAGCGTGCGTTCCGGCGCATCGCCCGACACCGTCACGACGAGGATCGGGAAGAGCGACAGGTTGACCTCGTGCACCGCGGGCTGGTCGGCGGCAGACGGCAGATCGCGCTTGGCGTCGTCGACCTTGGCGCGCACGTCGGCGAGGGCAGCGGCGCTGTCGAAGCCGGCGTTGAACTCGAGCAGGACGAAGCCGCCGCCCTCGTAGGCCTGGCTCCGCATCTCCTTGACGTTGGTGACCGACTTCAGCTTGGTCTCGACCGGGCGCAAGAGCAGGCGCTCGCTGTCCTCCGGCGAGATGCCGCGCAGCGTGAGCTGGACGTAGACGATCGGGATGCGGACGTCGGGCTCCGCCTCCTTGGGGATCGAGACATAGGCGAAGCTGCCCGCGATCAGCGTGAAGATCAGGCAGACCAGCGTCAGCCGCCAGTTGCGGACGGCGGTGTCGACCGGGTTCATTCGACGCTCTCCGCCCGGACCTTGTCGCCGGTCTTGACGAACTCCTGACCGGCCACGATGACGCGGTCGGTCGGCTCGATGCCGGCGAGCCACAGGCCGTCGGGCGTGTCGTCGAGGATCTCGATGCGGCGGAACGCGACGGTGTCGCCCGGCGTCACCACGCGCACGCCGATGGCGCCGTCGTCGGCGAGGCTCAGCACCGAACGCGGCAGGCGGGTCGCCGGCAGCTTCGCCGAGGTGAGCACGATCTCGGCGGTGAGGCCGGAGGCGATGGCGTTGCCCGGGTTCGCCGCCTCGACCTCGACGCGGTAGGTGCGGGTCTTCTCGGCGGCGGCGCGCGAGACGTAGCTGACCTTGCCGGTCACGGTCTTGCCCGAGACGAGACGCACCTCGGCCGGCGCGCCGAGGGCGACGCGGCCGACGGCGCGTTCCGACACCTCGCCGGCGACGACGATCGGATCGAGCGCCAGGACGGTGGCGACCAGCTTGCCGTCGGCGATCGCCTGACCGCGTTCGACCGGGATCTGGTCGACGATGCCGGCGATCGGTGTCGTCAGCGTCTTCTTGTCGACCTCGACGCGGGCGAGTTCGAGCGCCGCGGCGGCGGCATCGACCGCGGCCTTGGACGAGCCGAGATTGAGGCGCGGGCCGGCGCCGGTCGCCGACAGGCGGCTCGCGGCCTCCCATTCGGCCTTGCGCTGTTCGAAGAGGGCTTCCGCCTGCCGCAGGGCGGCGGCGCGCCCCTCGTCGGCGAGGCGGGCGATCACCGTGCCGGCGGCGACGTCGGAGCCCTTGGGGACCGGCAGGTCCTCGACGATGCCGGGGCCGCGGGTGGTGACGGCGACGGTCTTGTTGGCCTCGGTCCGGCCGGAGACGACCAACAGGCGGGCATATTCGGTGACCCGCGAGGAAACGACACCGACTCGGCGCGCGGTCTCGGCGACCTGGCCCGCCTCGCGCGGCGCGGGCTTGCGCGAATCGGCGGTGCCGAAATGGCCGAGGAAGATCCAGCCGAGCATCGCCGCGAGCACGCCGGCGGCGGCGATCCGGTTGAGTGGCAGTCGACGCAGGCGGGCGAACGGAGCGGCGAGGCGGGAGAGCAGGGACGTCATGGAACCTCCGGCAGGCGCGCGAGCGCTTCGACGTGCCGAGCGGCCGCCGCTTCCGAGAAACAACAGAAGATCACGCGCAGCGTCTCGAAACCGTGACGTTCGTCGCGGACCGTTCGGACGGCGATTTCGGCCGCCGCCTGGACCGGATAGGCGTAGACGCCGGTCGAGATCGCCGGGAAGGCGATCGACGCGAGGCCGTGATCGCGCGCCAGCGCCATCGAACTGCGATAGGCGGAGGCGAGCAGGTCCGCCTCGCCCTCGCCGCCGCCGCGCCAGATCGGACCGACGGTGTGGATCACGTGGGCGGCCGGCAGGCGATGGCCGGCGGTGATGCGGGCCTCGCCGGTCGGGCAACCGCCGAGGGTGCGGCATTCGGCGAGGAGGCCGGGTCCGGCGGCCCGGTGGATCGCCCCGTCGACACCGCCGCCGCCGAGCAGCGAGGTGTTGGCGGCATTGACGATCGCGTCGACGGCGAGCGTCGTGATGTCGGCGACCAGCACTTCGAAGCGTGCGCCTTCGATCAGGCGCTCGTGGCGGAGGATCATGCGCATCACCCCTCGTCGGACGACCGTCCGACACTTAAGGGTGCACCGGCCTCCGGTCGAGGGTGGGGCGCGAAAAAAGTGGCAATTCGTCGCGCCGCACGGGTCGACGACGTCCCGCACGCCCCGACGACCCGGCGTCAGCATTGAAGGATGCCCGCGACGTCGTCGATCGGCGCGCGCACCGCCCCGCCGCGTCGAGGCGACGATCTCGAAAAGCTTCATCGAACATCGAAGAATTTCGGATGCAGGCGTGGACACGGCGAGATCTGAAAAGATCGAGCCGACATCCGAGTTTTCCGGCATCGATCCGATCGAGACGCGCGCGACGTCGCGACGATTACTATTCGTCGCCGGTTCGGCTGAATTCGCGGCGAATTCCGGCCTCGGACGGCGTTGATCTCGATCAAAGCGCGACGGCTCGACTTCGCCCAACCAAGACGAGGGAGGCACGTGGGGTGCCTTGTTCTCGAAGCCGCCGACGGCTTCGTCTGGTTTCGGAGGATGCCCGAATGTTCAAGATCGCCGTGCTCGTCTGGATCATGCTGGGAACCGTCTTCGCCGGCATCGCGCTCACCCTGACGCTGACGGTGCCCGCGCTCCAGGGCAATGCGATGAAGATGCTGCCGATCTTCTCGCTGGTCGGCTTCGTGATCGCCATTCCGGCCTCGGTCGTGGTCGCCAAGAAGATCCTGGCCCTGACCAAGGGCATGTGAGACGCGGAAGACGCATGCGAAGGGGCGGGCCTCCGATCGGAAGCCCGCCCCTTTCGCGTCTTCGGTCCGGTCGCGGCGATCAGCGCAGGACGACGACCGGCGTGCCGACGGCGACGCGGTCGAACAGCTCGACGACGTCCTCGTTGAACATGCGGATGCAGCCGTAGGAGGCCCGCGTACCGATCGAATCGCGGCGATTGGTGCCGTGGATGGCGTATTGGCCGTGGGCGAGCACCATGGCGCGCGGTCCGAGCGGGTTGTTCGGGCCGGGCGGCACCAGATCGGGCAGGGACGGCTTGTCGCGCTTGACCTCGGCCGGCGGACCCCAGATCGGATTCACTTCCTTGCGGGCGACGTGGGTCTGACCTTCCCACTCCTTGCCCGGACGGCCGACGGCGACCGTGTAGCGCACGGCCTGACCACCGCCGAGCATGTAGTAGAGGCGGCGCTCGGAGGTCTTGACCACGATCGTCCCGGCCTGGAAGCCGCCCTCCACGGCGACCAGCTCGCGCGCACTCGCGCCCGACGCCGCGAAGGCGGACAGCGCGAAGGCGGAAGCGACGACGGCCCCCAGCATCTTCGATGATTTCATCACGCAATACTCCCCTCATCCCGTCGAGCGATCGACGATGGGCGAGTCTTGCCAGAGACGTGTTGAATTTTCGGAAGAATCTACGGTTTACGAATCCTTGGAAAGACACGCGAAGTCTCGAGGTCGCGGCAGGACTTCGTAAACCATGAGGGATGGCGAGACCGGCAAAGACGAAGGGCCCCGGATCGCTCCGGGGCCCTCGCGTCGCTCCCTTGCCGCCAGGGTCAGTGGCGGTTCTGACGGTTCTCGATGAGATCGTCGACGACGGTCGGATCGGCGAGCGTCGAGGTGTCGCCCAGACTGTCGAAGCTGTCCTCGGCGATCTTGCGCAGGATGCGGCGCATGATCTTGCCCGAACGGGTCTTCGGCAGGCCCGGCGAGAACTGGATCAGGTCGGGCGAGGCGATCGGGCCGATCTCCTTGCGGACCCAGGCGACCAGCTCCTTGCGCAGCGCCTCGGTCGGCTCCTCGCCGGTCATCAGCGTGACGTAGGCGTAGATGCCCTGGCCCTTGAGGTCGTGCGGATAGCCGACGACCGCGGCCTCGGCGACCTTCGGGTGGGCGACCAGCGCCGACTCGACTTCCGCCGTACCCATGCGATGGCCCGAGACGTTGATGACGTCGTCGACGCGGCCGGTGATCCAGTAGTAGCCGTCGGCGTCGCGGCGGCAGCCGTCGCCGGTGAAGTACATGCCCTTGTAGGTCGAGAAGTAGGTCTGCACGAAGCGCTCGTGATCGCCGAACACGGTGCGCATCTGGCCCGGCCACGAGTCGGTGATGACGAGGTTGCCCTCGGTCGCGCCCTCGAGGATGTTGCCTTCGGCGTCGACGATCGCCGGCTGGATGCCGAAGAACGGACGGGTGGCCGAACCCGGCTTCAGGGCGGTGGCGCCCGGCAGCGGGGTGATCAGGATGCCGCCGGTCTCGGTCTGCCACCAGGTGTCGACGATCGGGCAACGCTCGTCGCCGACCACGCGGTGGTACCAGATCCAGGCTTCCGGATTGATCGGCTCGCCGACCGAACCGAGGATGCGCAGCGACTTGCGCGAGGTCTTCTTCACCAGCTCCTCGCCGGCGCCCATCAGCGAGCGGATGGCGGTCGGCGCGGTGTAGAAGATGTTGACCTTGTGCTTGTCGACGACGTCCCAGAAGCGCGAGGCGGTCGGGTAGGTCGGGATACCCTCGAACATCAGCGAGGTGGCGCCGTTGGCGAGCGGACCGTAGACGATGTAGCTGTGGCCGGTGACCCAACCCACGTCCGCGGTGCACCAGTAGATCTCGCCCGGCTTGTAGTCGAAGACGTACTGATGCGTCATCGAGGCGTAGACGAGATAGCCACCGGTGCAGTGCTGCACGCCCTTCGGCTTGCCGGTCGAACCCGAGGTGTAGAGGATGAACAGCGGATCTTCGGCGTTCATCGGGGTGGGCGGGCAGTCGGTCGAGACCTTGGCGGCCTCGTCGTCGTAGTAGAAGTCGCGGCCGGCCTTCATCTCGACGGCACCGCCGGTGCGGCGCACCACCAGCACCGACTTCACGCCCGGCAGATTGGCGCAGGCGGCATCGACGTTGGCCTTCAGCGGCACCTTGCGGCCGCCGCGCAGACCCTCGTCGGCGCAGATCACGACCTTGCTGTCGCAGTCCTCGATGCGGCCGGCGAGGCTGTCCGGCGAGAAGCCGCCGAAGACGATCGAATGGACGGCGCCGACGCGGGCGCAGGCGAGCATCGCATAGGCCGCTTCCGGGATCATCGGCAGGTAGATGGTGACGCGGTCGCCCTTCTGAACGCCATGCGCCTTGAGCACGTTGGCGAACTTGGAGACCTCGTCCTTCAGCTGGCCGTAGGTGATCTTCTTGTCGTCGTTCGGATCGTCGCCTTCCCAGATGATCGCGACCTTGTCCGGCGTGGCGGCGGCATGACGATCGACGCAGTTGTAGGAGACGTTGAGCTCGCCGTCCTCGTACCACTTGATCGACACGTTGTGCGGGTCGTAGGTCGTGTTCTTCACCTTGGTGTAGGGCTTCGACCAGTCGAGACGCTTGCCCTGCTCGCCCCAGAACCCTTCGGGATCCTTCACCGACTGCTCGTACATCGCCTTGTACTTGGCGTCGTCGACGAGCGCGGCGGCAGCGATCGCGCCGGGCACCGGATACACGTTGTCGGACATGGATTGAACCTCCCTTGGATTTCGATCTCTTGTTTCGGGGGTCGGACGGCCGCGCACGCGGGTGCGACGAGTTGTCCTCCCCTTCTCCCGGCCGGCATTATGCGTCATCCCATCCGTGCGTCTACGAGGGTGGCGGCAGACTTTGGTCGAGATCGGCCCCGAAAAGCCCGTGTTTCGCCAGTGCAGCGCGTCGGAAGATAGTCTCATCGACCTCGGTCGGGGGTCAGCCTCGCGATGCCGACGACGGATTCGCGGCTCTCTACTGCGGCTCGTTTCGTGCGCCGACGAAGGGCGGCGCTCGAATGCCTCGCGTTGACGTATTGGGCAACGGCAATATTGCGGTGCAGCAAGAATTCGGGGCGCCGCGACCGGCAGTGTCGCGAAACGGCATCGCCCCCGCGGGATCGCACGGCCGGAGCGCCCGCATGAAGGGAATTTCATTTGTTGGCGTGACGGCAGCCGGCTAGGGTCTCGCCGCGATGCCAGAAACGACGACGCCCGATCCGAAGACGCCTGCCGCGATGCCGCGTGCGCTGGAGCGCACGGCGATACGGAGCGCCGTGGCCGCGGCTCTGCTGACGACGCTCGCCGCCTGCGGCGAGACGCCGACGACACCCGACCTGACGGTCGAAGCCCCCGCCCGCTGGGAAGCCGGCGGGGGGAAGGCGACGGCGGAGATCGGCTCCGACTGGGTCCGGGGCTTCGGCTCCCGCGAGCTCGAGGCGCTGGTGGCGCTGGCCGATCGCGACGGTCTCGACATCGAGGCGGCACGCCAACGGATCACCCAGGCCGAGGCCGAACTGGCGTCGAGCCGGGCCGATCTCGCGCCGAGCGTCGACGGAACCGCCCAGGCCGGCCGCACGGTGACGCCGGGGACGCGCTCGGCGTGGTCGCCGCCGTTCCGCGCGAGCGTCTCCGACAGCTACCAGCTCGGGCTCTCGGGCTCGTGGACCCTCGACATTTCCGGCCGTCTGCGGGCGCTGGCGGCTTCCAAGGAAGCGAGCGTGCGGGCGGCGGCGATCGAACGCGACGCGGTGCGCCTCACCACCGCCACGGCGGTGGTCGACGCCTGGCTCCGCGTCGGTGCGGCCCGCGAGCAGATCCGAATCGCCCGCGAGAGCGTGGCGACGGCGGAGCGGACACTCTCCATCTATCGCCGCCGGCTCGAGGTCGGCACCGCGACGGCGCTCGACATCGCCCAGCAGGAGAGCCTCGTCGCCAGCCAGCGCGCGGCGATCCCGGATCTCGAGATCACCGCGCGGCAGACCAAGAACGCGCTCGTCGTGCTGACGGGGCGGATGCCCGAGGCACTGGAGCCGAAGGTTTCGAGCGTCTCGGCCGTCACCGTGCCGAGCGTACCGGCCGGGGTGCCGTCGCGACTGATGGCGCGCCGGCCCGACATCGCCTCGGCCGAGGCCTCGCTCGAGGCGCAGGCGGCCAACGTCGACGCGGCGCGGGCGGCCTTCCTGCCGGAATTCTCGCTGACCGGGTCGACCGGCCTCGCCTCGGCCTTCCTCAAGAATCTGATGCGGCCCGACGCGGTCGCCTCGCAGGTGGCGGCGGGCCTGACGGCGCCGATCTTCGACGCGGGCGCCCGTGGCGCGGCGCTCGACGGGGCGACGGCGCGGCATGCCGAGCTGGTCGCGACCTATCGCACCACGGTGTATCAGGCCTATGCCGACGTCGAGAACGCCCTCGTCGCGATCGAACAGAACCGCCGCCACGAACAGCTGCAGCGCGCCGTGGTCGCGGCCGCGCGCAAGGCGCAGAAGCTGACCGAGGAGCGGCTGTCGGAAGGCACGATCGACGTCACCAGCGTGCTCGAGGCCGAACGCACGCTGTTCCAGGCCGAACAGACGCTGATCGGCGTCCGCCTCGCCCGCCTCCGGGCGGCGGCGACGCTCGCCGGTGCGCTGGGCGGCGGCTGGTCGAAGACAGGGGCGGTGATCGCCGCCGACGGAGCGACGCGATGACGCGCAATCGGATCCTGCTTCTGGGAGCGGCCGCCGTCGTGGTGGTGGCGGTGCTCGGCTGGAGCGGCAAGCTTCCCTTCTTCCGCGGCCAGCCGGCGCAGGTGGGCGAGAGCCTGCCGCCCGGCCCGCCCGGCGGCGCCCCGCCCGCCGGCAACCGCCGCGCCGGCATGCGCAGCGACGGCCCGGTGCCGGTCCTGGCGGCGAAGGTGGCGCGCGAGGACGTCGATCTCTTCGTCGAGGGTATCGGCACGGTCCAGGCGGATGCCATGGTGACGGTGCGCGCCCAGGTCTCCGGCCGTCTGCTCGAAGTGCGCTTCAAGGAAGGCCAGGAGGTCGCCGAGGGCGACGTGCTCGCGGTGATCGATCCCGCCGCCTATCAGGCGACCTTCGATCAGGCGAGCGCGAAACGCGATCAGGACCTCGCCGATCTCGCCAATGCCCGCGCCGATCTCGAGCGCTACGAGCGGCTCGCCAAGTCCGAGGCCGGCTCGCGCCAGCAGGCCGACCAGCAGCGCACTTCGGTCGCCAAGCTCGAGGCGCAGACGCGGGTCGACAAGGCGGTGATGGACGCCGCCCGGATCGATCTCGACCATACCCAGGTCAGGGCGCCGATCGCCGGACGCACCGGCGTCCGCGTGGTCGACGTCGGCAACATCGTCTCGACCTCGGACACGACCGGCCTCGTCTCGATCGCCCGCATCCACCCGATCTCGGTCGTCTTCACGGTACCCAGCCGCGAACTGCCGGCGCTGCTCGCCGCCAAGGCACGCGGCGACGTTCCGGTGACCGTGGTCGGCTCCGACCGCAAGTCGACGGTGGAGACCGGCGTCGTCACGGTGATCGACAACCAGGTCGACACCACGACCGGCACGGTGAAGCTCAAGGCGAGCCTGCCCAACACCGAGACGCGGCTGTGGCCGGGCCAGTTCGTCGATCTCCGTGTCGCCGTCTCGACGATGAAGGCGGTGCCGACCATCCCCTCCGCCGCGGTCCAGCGCGCCGCCGACGGGGCCTGGGTCTATGTCGTCGGCGACGACGACAAGGTGAAGCGGCGGATGGTCACGGTGCGCCGTCAGGACGAGACGCGCGCGGTGATCGCCGAGGGCCTCGCCGACGGCGAACGCGTCGTGACCACCGGCTTCGCCCGGCTCACCGACGGCGCCGCCGTCCGGGTCGACGCCGAAGCCTCGCCCGACGCCGCCGCCAAACCGGCCGATGCGCCGAAGCGGCCGCAAGGTGCCGCCGGAGCGCCGGCGGCAAACGGTTCGTCTCGGACGCCCCCGGCGCCCGGCCCCTCGCAGGCGCCTGCCGCGCCGGGTGCCGGACCGAAGCCATGAGCGTCTCCTCGCCGTTCATCGCCCGACCGATCGCGACGTCGCTGCTCGCGGCGGCGCTTCTGGTCATGGGCGTGCTCGGCTTCTGGAAACTGCCGGTCTCGTCGCTGCCGCAGGTCGACTTCCCGACCATCGAGGTGACGACGCGGCTCCCCGGCGCCGATTCCGCGACCACCGGCGCGGTGGTGACGGCGCCACTCGAGCGGCAGTTCGGCCAGATCGCCTCGATGTCGGTGATGACGTCGGAGAGTTCCTACGGCCTGTCGCGGATCACGCTGCAGTTCGCCCTCGACCGCGACATCGACGCGGCGGCGCAGGACGTGCAGGCGGCGATCAACGCCGCGGCGGCGACGCTGCCGACCGACCTGCCCTATCCGCCGGTCTATTCCAAGGTCAATCCGGCCGACACGCCGATCCTGACGCTGGCGCTGACCTCCGAAACCGCGCCGCTGCGCCAGCTCTCCGACCTCGCCGACACGCTGATCTCGCAACGCCTGTCCGAGATCTCCGGCGTCGGTCGCGTCTCGATCGCCGGCGGCGTGCGCCCGGCGCTCAGGGTCAAGGCGGACTTCGAGCGACTGGCGAGTTTCGGCCTGTCGCTCGCCGACGTGCGCACGGCGATCGCCGCCGCCAATCTCGCCGGCTCCAAGGGCGCGCTCGACGGACCGCGCCAGTCGTGGTCGATCGGCGCCAACGACCAGATCACCACGCCCGCCGACTTCGGCCGCGTCGTCGTCGCCAAGAAGAACGGCACGCCGGTGCTGCTCTCCGACGTCGCCACCATCGAGGAGGGGCTCGAGGATGCCTTCGTCGGCGGCTGGTACAAGGGCCGCCGCGCCGTCGTGCTCGACATCCAGAAGCAGCCGGGCGCCAACATCGTCGAGACCGTCGACCGATTGATGAAGGAAGTGCCGCGCCTCGCCCGCTCGATGCCGGCCGGGGTCGGGCTCGAGGTGGTGCACGACCGCACCACGACGATCCGCGCCTCGATCGCCGACGTCGAGTTCACGCTGGTGCTGTCCTGCGCGCTGGTGGTGATGGTGGTCCTCCTCTTCCTGCGCTCGGTCCGCGCGACGATCATCGCGGCGGTGACGCTGCCCTTGTCGATCGTCGCGACCTTCGCGGTGATGTGGGCGGCGGGCTTCAGCCTCGACAATCTGTCGCTGATGGCGCTGACCATCGGCACCGGCTTCGTCGTCGACGATGCGATCGTCATGATCGAGAACATCGTGCGACGGCGCGACGGCGGGCTCTCGGCACTGCAGGCGGCGCGCGAGGGCGCCGGCGAGATCGGCTTCACCGTCGTGTCGCTGACCCTGTCGCTGATCGCCGTCTTCATTCCGCTGCTGTTCATGACCGGCCTCGTCGGCCGCATGTTTCGCGAATTCGCGCTGACGCTGTCGATCGCCGTCGTCGTCTCGGCCATCGTGTCGCTGACGCTGACGCCGATGATGTGCTCGCGCCTGCTGAAGAAGGGCGAGGAGACCGACGAGCGCTCGGTGCTCGGCCGTGTGCTGGCGATCGCCGAGGCGCCGATCGAGGCGATGGCGCGCGGCTACGAGGCCTCGCTCGGCTGGGCGCTGGCACACGGACGGCTGATGCTCGGCCTCACCGCGGCCTCCCTCGCCGCCACCGCGCTCCTCTATGTCGCCAGCCCCAAGGGCTTCCTGCCGGGGCAGGACACCGGCCTGATCTCGGTGGTGCTGGAAGGCGCGCCGCAGGCCTCCTTCGCCGAGATGACGCGGTTGCAGGAGCGCGTCACACAGGCCTTCTCGGCCGACCCGGACGTCGCCGGCGTGGTCTCCGTCGTCGGCATCGGCGGCCTCAACGCCACCGGCAACACCGCGCGTCTGACCGTCGACCTGAAGCCGCGCGACGAACGCTCCGCCAGCGCCGACGACGTCGCGGTCCGGCTCCGGCGGATCGGTGAGACGGTGCCGGGCGCGGCGGTCCACGTCCAGCCGGTGCAGGACGTCCGCATCGGCACCCGTTCGTCGCGCTCGCAGTATCAGTACACGCTGACCGGCACCTCGGCCGCCGCGGTGTCGCACGAGGCCGACGCGTTGGTCGAGGCGCTCGCCGGGCGGCCGGAATTCGCCCACGTCACGCTCGAGACCCGCGACGACGGGCAGGCGATCCACGTCGAGATCGACCGCGAACGCGCCGGACGGCTCGGCGTCTCGGTCTCGGCGATCGACGATGCGCTGCAGGACGCCTTCGCCCAGCGTCGCGTCTCGACCATCTATGCCCAGACCAACCAGTATCGCGTCATCCTCGAGGCGGATCTCGCCGGCGGCACCGATGCCTCGGTGATCGACCGCATCCGGGTCGGCGCGACCGGCGGCGGGCAGGTACCGCTCGGGGCGGTGGCGCGGATCGAACGGCGCACGGCGCCGCTCTCGATCGCCCGCGTCGACCAGTTCCCGGCGGCGACGCTCTCCTTCGATCCGGCGCCGGGCTGGTCGCTCGACGCCTGTCTCGACGCCATCGACCAGATCCGCGCCGGTCTCGGCGACAGCGGCGTGATCGGTCGGGCGGATGCCGATGCGGCCGAGTTCGCCCGCTCGCTCGCCTCGCAACCCTGGCTGATCCTGGCGGCGGTGGCGACGATCTACGTCGTGCTCGGCGTGCTCTACGAGAGCTTCGCCCATCCGCTGACCATTCTGACGACCCTGCCGTCCGCCGGCGTCGGCGCGCTGATCGCCCTGCGGGTGACCGGGCTCGAACTGTCGATCGTCGCACTGATCGGCATCGTGCTGCTGATGGGCATCGTCAAGAAGAACGCGATCATGATGATCGACTTCGCCATCGTCGCCGAGCGCGAGCGCGGACTGCCGCCGCACGAGGCGATCGTCGAGGCCTGCCGCCTGCGCTTCCGGCCGATCATGATGACGACGCTCGCCGCCCTGCTCGGCGCGGTACCGCTGGCCTTCGCCCACGGAACCGGCTCGGAGCTGCGGGTACCGCTCGGCGTGACCATCATCGGCGGCCTGCTGCTGTCGCAGCTCCTGACGCTCTACACGACGCCGGTCGTCTATCTCGCGGTCGAGCGGATCCGGGCGCGGCTCGGTTTCGCACGGCCGCCGGGGGCGGCGGCGGGCGAGGCGGAGGAGGCGGCGCGGTGATCGACATCTCGGCCCCCTTCGTCCGGCGACCGGTCGGCACCACGCTTCTGGCGCTGGGCCTCCTGGTGCTCGGGCTGGTGGCCTGGAGCCAGCTGCCGGTGGCGAGCCTGCCGGCGATCGATCTGCCGACCATCCGCATTTCGGTGAACCGGCCGGGCGCCGATCCCGCCACCATGGCGGCGAGCGTCGCCGCCCCGCTCGAACGCTCGATCGGCGCCATTGCCGGGGTGAGCGAACTCACCTCGACCTCGACCTTCGGCTCGACCGGCATCACCGTGCAGTTCGACCCGTCGCGCAAGGTCGACGGCGCGGCGCGCGACGTCCAGGCGGCGATCAACGCCGCGGCGGCGGATCTGCCGAGCGATCTCAACTCCGCACCCGTGGTGCGCAAGATGAACCCGGCGGCGATGCCGGTGCTGATCCTCGCCCTGACCTCGGACACGATGTCGCCGGCCGAGATCTACGACGTCGCCGACACGACCATCGTCCAGACATTGTCGCAGGTCGAAGGCGTCGCCGACGTCTCGGTCGCCGGCGGCGAGCAGCCGGCCATTCGCGTCCGCCTCGATTCGGCGCGGATGGCGTCGGCCGGTCTCGGCATCGAGGCGGTCAGGGCGGCGATCGCCGGGGCCAACGTGCGCAAGGCGACCGGCGGGCTCCAGGGCGACCGCGGCTTCGAGGTCATCACCACCAACGACGCGCTGTCGAAGCCCGAGGAATTCGCCAAGATCGTCGTACGCGTGGCGGGCGACCGGATCGTCCGCCTCGCCGACATCGCCGAGGTGACGACCGGGGTGCGCAACACCCGTTCGGTCGGCTGGTTCGGCGCCAAGCCGGCGGTCCTCCTGATGATCACCCGCCAGGTCGACGCCAACGTCATCACCACGGTCGATCGGGTGAAGAAGGCGGTCGAAGATCTGAAGAGCCGCATTCCGGCCGGGCTCGAGATCTCCACCGTCTCCGACCGGACGACGACGATCCGCGCCTCGGTCGCCGACACGCAGAAGACGCTGGTGATCTCGATGATTCTGGTGATGGGCGTGGTGGTGGCCTTCCTCGGCCGCTTCACCCCGACCTTCGCCGCCGGCATCACCGTGCCGCTGGCGCTCTGCGGCACCTTCGTGGCGATGTGGATCGTCGGCTTCTCGATCGACAATCTGTCGCTGATGGCGCTGACCATCGCCGTCGGCTTCGTCGTCGACGACGCGATCGTGATGATCGAATCCATCCATCGCCGTCGCGCCGAAGGCCTCGCACCGCTCGACGCGGCGATCGAGGGGTCGCGGCGGATCGCCTTCACGGTGGTGGCCATCGGCCTGTCGCTGATCGCCGCCTTCATTCCGCTGATGTTCACCGGCGGCATCGTCGGCATGTTCTTCGCCGAGTTCTCCTTCACCATGACCTTCGCCATCGCCATCTCGACGGTGGTGACACTGACGGTCACGCCCATGGTGTGCGGCCGGCTGATCCGTCCGGCGCCGCCCAATCGCCTGGAGCGGGTGGCCGAGGCGGTCACGGCAAGGGTCGTCGCGGTCTATGGACGGAGCCTCGACCGCGTGCTGCTCCGCCCCTGGTGGATGGTGCTGGTGGCAATGCTCACCGTGGCGGCGACGGTGTGGTTCTTCGTCACCCTGCCCAAGGGCATGGTGCCGGAAGACGACACCAGCCTGGTCTTCGCCTTCACCGAGGGCAATCCGGACGTCTCCTTCCCGCGCATGTCGACGCTGCAACGGGCGGCGACCGACCGGGTGATGAAGGATCCGATGGTGGTCGGCGTCGCCTCGTCGATCTCCGGCGGTACCGGACCGGGCGGGGCACAGGTCAACCAGGGCCGCATGTTCATCTCGCTGAAGTCGGTCAAGGAGGGCGGCGAGCCGGCGCGACGGGTGATCGACCGGCTCAGGCGCCAATTCGCCGACCTCGCCGACATCCGCGTCTTCATGTTCCCGATGCAGGACCTGCGCGCCGGCGGGCGGCAGGGCAAGTCGCCCTATCAGTTCACCCTGTGGGGCCCCGACCTCGACCAGATCGTCGAATGGGCCCCGAAGGTGGTCGCCGCGCTCTCCAAGACGCCGGGTCTGGCCGACGTCTCGTCCGACCGGCAGGCGCCGGGGCTCGAGGCGCGCATGGTGATCGACCGCGTCGCCGCCGCCCGGCTGGGCGTGGCGGTGAAGGACATCGACGCGGCGCTGTCGTCGGCCTTCTCGCAGCGGCAGATCTCGACCATCTGGGGCAATCGCAACCAGTACAAGGTGGTGATCGAGATCGATCCCGACCGGGCGCGCGATCCCGGCGATCTGTCGGATCTCTGGGTTTCGGCCTCCGACGGTACCCAGGTGCCGCTCTCGGCACTGGCCCGGGTCGAACGGCAGACCTCACCGCTCGCCGTCAACCATCAGGGCGCCTTCCCGGCGATCACCGTCACCTGGTCGCTGCTCGACGGCGTCACCGCCGACGAGGGCAACGCCACCGTGAAGTCGGTGTGGGAGGGTCTGCATCCGCCCGACACGCTGCGCGCCGAATTCGCCGGCGACGCCAAGGAACTCGCCAAGTCGGGCTCGTCGACCTGGGTGCTGGTGCTGACGGCGCTGGTCGTCGTCTACATCATCCTCGGCGTGCTCTACGAGAGCCTGATCCACCCGCTGACCATCATCTCGACCCTGCCGCCGGCCGGTCTCGGGGCGCTCTCGGCCCTTTGGATGTTCGGCATGCAGCTCGATCTCGTCGGCATCATCGGCATCATTCTCTTGATCGGCATCGTCAAGAAGAACGGCATCCTGCTCGTCGACCACGCGCTGCAGGTGATGCGCGACGACGGCGTCTCCTCGCTCGAGGCGATCCGCGCGGCGGCCGCCGAGCGCTTCCGGCCGATCCTGATGACGACCCTCGCCGCCCTCCTCGGCGCCCTGCCGCTGGTGGTGGCGACGGGCGCGGGGGCGGAGCTGCGCCGGCCGCTCGGCGTCACCATCGTCGGCGGTCTCTTCGTCTCGCAGCTCCTCACCCTCTACACCACGCCCGCCGTCTGGCTGCTGATGGACCGGGCCTCGTCGTGGTGGCGCCGCCGGCGCGAACGCTTGGCAACGGCGGAGTGAGGGGGTATCGAGGGGCTCCCGTTTTCCACGACCGGATGCCGTTCATGACCGCTGCCCTTTCGCCCGATGCCGTGCGCGCCCACCTCGCGACGATCGTCGGCGAGAAATACGTGCTCGCCGACGGACGCGACACCGAGCCCTATCTGACCGAGCCGCGCGGCCTCTACCGCGGCGCCACGGTCTGCGTGGTGTCGCCGAAGACCACGGCCGAGGTCGCCGCGATCCTGAAGTACGCCGACGACAACGGGCTGAAGATCGTGCCGCAGGGCGGCAACACCGGCCTCGTCGGCGGCCAGATCCCGTCGCAGAGCGGCGAGGAGATCGTGCTGTCGCTGAAGCGCATGGACGCGATCCGCGAGGTCGATCCGATCTCCGACACGATGACGGTCGAGGCCGGCGTCACCCTGCTGCGAGCCCAAGAGGCGGCCGAGGGTGTCGATCGCCTGTTCCCGCTGTCGCTGGCGGCGGAGGGCTCCTGCACCATCGGTGGAAACCTCTCGACCAACGCCGGCGGCACCCAGGTCGTCGCCTACGGCAACACCCGCGCGCTGGCGCTGGGTCTGGAGGTGGTGCTGGCCGACGGCCGGGTGATCAACGGCCTCGGCAAGCTGCGCAAGGACAACACCGGCTACGACCTGAAGCATCTCTTCATCGGCTCGGAGGGCACGCTCGGCATCATCACCGCCGCCGTGCTCGAACTGGTGCCGCGGCCGCGTGCCTTCGGTACCGCCATGGTGGCGCTGACCGATCCGGCCGGCGCGGTGTCGCTGCTCGAGGGCGCCAAGAAGACCTTCGGCAAGTCGCTGACCGGCTTCGAACTGCTGCCGCGCTTCGGCATCGAGCTCGTCCTCAAGCACCTGCCCGGCGCCCGCGACCCGATGGCCGACGTCTACGACTGGTACGCGCTGGTCGAGATCTCGACCGCCGAGGAAGAGGGCATCGGCGAGGACCTCGAGACCTGGCTCGGCGGCGCGATGGAAGAGGGCATCGTGCTCGACGCCGTCATCGCCGGCTCGCTCGACCAGCGGGCGCAGCTGTGGAAGCTGCGCGAGGCCATGTCCGAGGTGCAGGGCCACGAGGGTGGCTCGATCAAGCACGACGTCTCGGTGCCGATCGCCTCGGTGCCGGCGGTGATCGCCGAAGGCATCCGCGCCGCGGAGGACTTCATCCCCGGCATCCGCCCGGTGCCCTTCGGCCATCTCGGCGACGGCAACATCCATTTCAATTTCACCCAGCCGGTCGGTGCCGACAAGGCCGAGTACATCGCCAAATGGCACCAGCTGAACGAGCGGGTGCACGCGGTCGTCCTCGCCCACGGCGGCTCGGTGTCGGCCGAACACGGCATCGGCGCCCTGAAGCGCGAACTTCTCGCCGCGGTGAAAGATCCGGTCGCACTGGAAGTCATGCGTTCAGTGAAGAGCGCGCTCGACCCCAAGGGCACGCTCAATCCGGGCAAAGTGCTCTGAGGCGAGGTATTCCGGGCGCGACATCTGGTCGCGCGGCGATCGTTGCATCGCCAAGTCATGCATTTCTGCATGCCTGCCACGCGGGTCTTCCCGTATTGCGCCGGGAAGCGATCCGACTTATCCAAGACTGGTGAAGCGGTCGTCGCGATCGTTTCATAGCCCTCCTTGGGCGTTTCCTCCCTAGACTTGGGCCGCCGTCAGGCGGCCTTTTTTCTTTTGCGCCCCTGTTCTCTTGAACGGGTCGGCGAGGCGTGCTCTCCATCGGCCGGATCGAATGCCGCCGCCGAGGAGCCCGCCATGACCCGCCTGACCTTCCGCCGCCCCGACGACTGGCACGTCCATTTCCGCGACGGCCCGGCGATGCAGGCGGTGGTGCCGCACACGGCGCGGGCCTTCGGCCGGGCGATCGTCATGCCCAACCTGACCCCGCCGGTGACGACCACCGCGCTCGCCGCCGCCTATCGTGATCGGATCCTGGCCGCGGTGCCCGCGGGCGTCGCCTTCGAGCCGCTGATGACCGCCTATCTCACCGACGACAGCGACGGCGCCGACATCGTCGCCGGCCATGCGGCGGGCGTGATCACCGCGGTGAAGCTCTATCCGGCCCATGCCACGACCAATTCGCACTTCGGCGTCACCTCGATGGCCAAGGTCGCGCCGGTTCTGGCCGCCATGGAGAAGGCCGGCGTGCCGCTCCTCGTCCACGGCGAGGTGACGCGGGCCGACGTCGACGTCTTCGATCGCGAGGCGCGCTTCGTCGACGAGGTTCTGCCGGGCGTGCTGAAGGACTTCCCCGGCCTCAAGGTGGTGCTCGAACACGTGACGACCGCCGAGGGCGTGGACATCGTCAAGGCACATGCCGGCCGCATGGCCGGGACGATCACGCCGCAGCATCTGCTCTACGATCGCAACGAGCTCTTCCGCGGCGGCGTGCGCCCGCACATGTACTGCCTGCCGATCCTCAAGCGCGCGACCCACAAGGCGGCACTGCGCAGGGCGGCGATCGCCGGCGACGGACTGTTCTTCCTCGGCACCGACACCGCGCCGCACCTGCGCCACCTGAAGGAAGCCGCCTGCGGCTGTGCCGGCGTCTTCTCCGCCCCGACCGCGATCGAGGCCTATCTGAAGGTCTTCGAGGAGGAGGGTGCGCTCGACCGCTTCGAGACCTTCGCCTCGCTCGCCGGCCCGGCCTTCTACGGCCTCGCCCCCAACGACGAGCGGGTGACCTGGGAGAAGAAGCCGCGGCTCGTCGCCGAGGCGGTCGCGGTCGAGGGCCTGGGCGAGATCGTCACCCTCTTCGGCGGCGAGACGGTCGACTGGTCGCCCGTCGCCTGAGATCGGCGGAAATCGCGAGCGACCCACCCGAGCCATGCGTCCGGTGTTTCCCTTCCTCGTCGAAGGTCGGGGTCACGATGCGTCTGCCGGGCGATAGGATCGCGACGAAGCACAAAGCACGAAGCGGCACGGGCCGCTGCGCAGGGAGACGAGACGCATGACCGAGATGACCAACCGCACCTACGACGAGATCGCCATCGGCGAGACGGCGGAGGTGACCCGCGAGGTGACCCGCGACGACATCGCGCTGTTCGCGGCGGTGTCGGGCGACGTCAATCCGGCCCATCTCGACGAGGCCTATGCGACGGGGACGCGGTTCAAGGGCGTGATCATGCACGGCATGTGGTCGGGCGCGATCGTCTCGCGCCTGCTCGGCGTCCAGCTGCCGGGTCCGGGCACGATCTATCTGTCGCAGTCGCTCGCCTTCAAGCGCCCGGTCACCCCCGGCGACCGCATCACCTTCAAGGTGACGGCCAAGGAGAAGCGCGACGACAAGAAGATCGTCGTCTTCGACTGCGTCGCCGTGAACCAGGACGGCAAGGCGGTGGTCGAGGGCGAGGCCGTGGTCATCGCGCCGACCGACAAGCTGGTGCTCGACCAGCCGGCAGCGCCGGTGGTGACGGTTGCGACCGGCGGAGCGGCGGCGGCGACCTACGTGCCGCGGTGAGTTGATTCTCGGAGGCGAGACCATGCGCAGAACCGAACTCGATCTGATGCTCGCCGGCGTGCTCGGCGCGGCCGGCGTCGCCGACGCCGCGCTGTCGGCCCACGTCACGGCGGGCGGGCCGCTCGCCCAGGCGGCGGAGATCATGATGATCCACGCGGCGGCCATCGTCGGCCTCGTCGCCTATCGGCGCGGCGTCGTCGGGGCGCCGACGGCGGTCGGCAAGATCGCCCTGACCATGGGCCTCGCCGCCGCGCTCTTCGGCGCCGACGTGACGCTCTTCTCCTTCTCCGGCGCCCATCTCTTCCCGATGGCGGCGCCGATCGGCGGGGGGATCCTGATCGCCTCGTGGCTGGCGCTCTCCGTCCTGGTGGTGATCGAGCGGGTGCGCCACGGCGAGCCGCCGACCTGATCGGCGCACGGGCGTTTTCCTCCGCCGAAGGACCGATTGCAGTGCAACATGGGCTCGCGTAGGGTCCTGCCCGCTTCAATCCATTAGATCGGATTTCCGGGGAGATCTTCCATGACCATCCGTCCGCGTCGCAGCGTCCTCTACATGCCCGGTTCGAACGCGCGCGCGCTCGAGAAGGCCAAGACGCTGGCGACCGACGCCGTCATTCTCGACCTCGAGGATTCCGTCGCCCCCGACGCCAAGCTCGTGGCGCGCGAGCAGGTGGCGGCGATCGTCGAGGGCGGCGGCTTCGGCTCGCGCGAGGTGGTCGTCCGCGTCAACGGGCTCGCCGGCCCCTGGGGTCGCGACGACCTCGCGGCGGCCGTCGCGGTCGCCCCCGACGCCATCCTGATCCCCAAGGTGTCGAAGGCCGAGGACGTGTTCGAGGCGGTCGCCGAGCTCGATCGGCTCGGTGCGCCCGAGAGCGTCAAGATCTGGGCGATGTTCGAGACCCCGCTGGCGGTGCTGAACGCCCGCGAGATCGCGGCGGCCGCGAGCGTGAAGGAAGGCCGTCGCCTGACGGTCTTCGTGCTCGGCACCAACGATCTCGCCAAGGAGACCCGCGCCCGCTTCGTGCCCGGCCGCACCACCATGCTGCCCTGGCTGACGACGGCCATCGCCGCCGGCCGTGCCTTCGGCCTCGACGTCATCGACGGCGTCTACAACAACCTGTCGGATGCCGAGGGCTTCGCGGCGGAATGCGCCCAGGGCCGCGATCTCGGCATGGACGGCAAGACGCTGATCCACCCCAACCAGCTCGAGGTCGCCAACGCCACCTTCTCGCCGTCCGAGGCGGAAGTGGAGGCCGCGCGCAAGATCCTCGCCGCCTTCGCCCTGCCGGAAAACGCCTCCAAGGGCGTGATTTCGCTGGACGGACGGATGGTCGAGCGGCTTCATGCCGAGATGGCCGAACGCGTCGTCGCCATCGCCGACGCCATCGCCGCCAAGGCTTGAGGCAGTCCATCCATGAAGCTCTACCGCTATCTCACCGGTCCCGACGACAGCGCCTTCTGCAAGCGCGTCTCCGCCGCCCTCAACAAGGGCTGGCAGCTGGCGGGCAATCCGACGCTGACCTTCGATCCGGTGCAGGGGCGGGTGATCTGCGGCCAGGCGATCGTCAAGGACGTGCCGGGCGTCGCCTGGAACGACGACGTGACGCTGTCGGACTGGTGAGCGGGGGAACGTACCCGAGAATTGCGCGGGGCGGCCTCTGAGGCCGCCCTCGTCGTTTCTGGAGAGGCGGGGATCCGCCGGAACACAGTCGCCGCCGGAGACCCGTCTCAGCCGATCTCGCGCGCCGCCTCGGCGACCAGGATCGGCACGCCGTCGCGGATCGGGTAGGCCAGCTTGGCGACCGGCGAGATCAGCTCCTGCGCCGCCTCGTCGTATTCCAGCCGCCCCTTGGTCAGCGGGCAGACCAGCAGCTCGAGCAGTTTCGGATCGATCCGGCCGCGCCGGCGATCCTCGGGCTGGAACGCGTCGCTCATCGCGCCGTCTCCCTCATTGCAGTGGGCCGGTGGGGCCCCCGGCGGCGCCGAGAGACCGCTCGGTGATGGCGACCAGCAGGTTCGCCCGCTCCGCCACCGTGGTGGCCTCCAGCAGCGCCTGCTTCTCGCGCGGGCCGCAGGGCGACATCATCGCCAGTCCGTCGACCAGCGCCTCGTTGCCGGCCTCCGAGAAGGTCGAGCGGTCGATCTGCGGCGCGTTGGCCTCGAGCCAGGCGTCGAGCGTCGACAGCACCGCCTCGCGATCGACCAGATCCTCGCCGAGCCCCGGCGCGAAGTCGGCGGCGAAGGGCGCCGTGTCGAAGCGGCAGAGCCGATAGGGCGTGGTCGTCGCCAGTTCCTCGACGATGGTGAAACGGGCGACGCCGGTCAGGCCGATCGTCAGCCGCCCGTCGCCGGTCTCGCCCCACTGGGTGATGCGGCCGACGCAGCCGACCGCCTCCAGCGGCGGCCGCGACGCCACGGTGACGCGTCCGGCGTCGACCTTCGGCTGGATCATGCCGATCAGCCGGCTGCCCGAGAGCGCCGCCTCGACCATGGCGAGATAGCGCGGCTCGAAGATCATCAGCGGCAGCACCCGCCGCGGCAGCAGCAGCGCCCCCGCGAGCGGAAACACCGGCAGCACCGCGGGCAGATCGCCCGGACCGTCGTAGACCTCGTTGCCGGCGCGCGTCATCGGCCCGTCCTCAGGAGAAGAGAACCGAGGACAGTCGCCGACGCCCGTAGAGCGTCGCCGGATCCTTGGGGCCCCAGGCGTCGAAGAAGGTGAGGAGCTGCCGGCGCGCGCCGTCGTCGTTCCAGGTGCGGTCCTTGCGGAAGATCTGGATCAGATGGTCGACCGCCTCGTTGGGATGGCCCTTCGCGGCGAGCAGCAGGGCGAGATCGAAGCGGGCCTGATGATCGTCGGGATCGCGGGTGATCCGCGCCTCGAGCTCGGCGGCGTCGCCCAGGCTCGCGGTCTGCTCGGCGACCGCGATGCGCGCCTCGAGCGCCGCGACGCGCGGGTCCCTGGCGGCGGCCGGCGGCAGCGTCGCGAGGATCTGCTTCGCCTCGTCGATCTCGCCGGCGTCGACGCAGACGCCCGCCAGCCCGAGGGCCGCGTCGAGGTTCTCCGGGTCCTGCTGCAGGACGGCGGCGAAATACTGCGATGCCGTCTGCAGATCGCCGGCGGCGGCGGCGGTCACGCCTTCCGCGATCAGCTGATCGACCGGCGAGGGCGCCGCACCCGCGGTCAGCTTGTCGACGAAGGCCTTGATCTGGCTCTCCGGCACCGCGCCCATGAAGGCGTCGACCGGCTGGCCGCCCTTGAAGGCGACCACCGCCGGGATCGAGCGGATGCCCATCTGGCCCGCCACTTCCGGGTGGTGGTCGATGTTCATCTTGACGAGCTTCACCTTGCCCTTGGTCGCCCGCACCACCTTCTCGATCGCCGGGGCGAGCTGCTTGCACGGGCCGCACCACTCCGCCCAGAAGTCGACCAGTACCGGAACCTCCATCGAGGCGTCGATGACGTCCTTGACGAAGTCGCGGGTGGTGGTTTCGCGCACCGTGTCGTCACCGCCGACGGCCGTCGCCTGGGCGGGCTTGGCCGTGAGGCCGGGGGAGAAGGTGAAGCTGGGACCGGACATGGCGGGCTTTCTCGGGACGGACCGGTCGCACCGCGACGCGCGGGACCGGCGGATGGATCTTCGGCACTCAACATGGTGCGATCGGCGGCGTTCCGCAACGCCTCGCCCGCACGGCGAGGGCGCCCGCGTCAGTCTTCCGCGGCGATCTTGCCGTCCGACACGGCGGCGACCAGCGCCGGATGGCCTTCGGCCTCGAGGAAGCGGAGGAAGTCCTCGCGTCGGATCGCCGTCGTGGCGGTGTTCTCCAGCGGGTGGAAGTTGAGGATCTCGTGCTCTAACATGGCTGCGTCGACCACCACGGTGACGACCCGCTCGACGTCGTTGACGATGCCGAAGGGGGTCACCGAGCCGGGCGTGACGCCGAGCAGCTCCATCATCGGCTCCGGCTTGCAGAAGGTGACGCGGCCCGAGGCGCCGATCTTCTCGGAGATCGTCTTCAGGTCGATCGCCGCGTCGCCCTCGGCGGTGACGAGGAAGATCCGCCCCTTCTTGTCCTTGATGAAGAGGTTCTTGCTGTGGCCGCCCGGCAGCGCCGCCTTGATCGCGTGGCTCTCGGCCACGGTGAAGACGGCGGGATGATCGTGGGTCGTCGTCTCGATCCCGAGCGCGGCGAGGCGATCGAGGAGGTCGGCGCGGGAGAGCGGCATGACAGGGGTCCGAACATCGTCGTTGGCGGGTGGCCGGACCTTACGGGAAGCCCCGCCGCACTGGCAAGGCGGCCGCGCGCGCGACCGCGATGCATCCGCCCGCCCCTCGCCGCCCGTCGGGGGCACGAAATCGTCCTGCGCGCGGCCCGTCGTGCAATTTGCCGGCGCAACGGGCATCCCATTGAATTCGCTCATATTTGATTCCGGGCGACCTGTGGAAAACGCTTTCCCGGGCGATCTCGTGAAAAAAGGGGGTTGCCATGTGCCTCGGGCTTTGGCATAGAGGCGCCCGTCCGGCGGCGACGCCGGGCGGTACCCAGGATGCGGGTGTAGCTCAGGGGTAGAGCACAACCTTGCCAAGGTTGGGGTCGAGGGTTCAAATCCCTTCGCCCGCTCCATTTTCCCTCCTCGCGAGGGAATGTCGACAAGGCCGCCTTCGGGCGGCCTTCGTCGTTTCGGGGCTCTCGTCGAGGCCCGGACGGTGACCCGCCGTCCCGCCGCTCAGGCGAAATAGTCGGGTTCCATCTCGTGCAGCTTGTCGAGCAGGTCGGAGAGACCGTCGAGATGGGCGTCCATCAGGCGCCCGGCGCGCTCGGGATCGTGCGCCGCGATCGCCTCGACGATGCCGGCGTGTTCCTCGATCGCCCGGGCGATGCGATGCGGCCGCGGCAGGGTCAGCCGGCGATAGCGGTCGAGCTGCACCTTGATCTGCTCGATCATCGACCAGATCGTCGCATGGCCCGCCGTCGCGGCGATCGCCGCGTGCATCGCCTCGTCGGCGACGTGGAACGCCGCCGTGTCGCCGGCCGCCTCGGCCTCGCGCTGGCGCTCGACGATCGCCCGGAGGTTGGCGATCTCGCTGCCGAGCGCCTTTTCCGCCGCCATCGTCACCGTCTGCCGCTCGAGCGCCCGGCGCGCCAGGATGATGTCGGGCAGGACCGCCGCCGGGATGCGCGCGACGATCGTCCCCGACTTCGGCACGATCTCGACCAGCCGCTCGTCGGCGAGCCGGAGCAGCGCCTCGCGCACCGGCGTGCGGGAGACGCCGCAGTCGGCCGCGATCTCCTTCTCGTTGATCCACGAGCCGGGCAGGCGGCGCATCGACACGATCTCGTCGCGCAGACGCCGATGGATCGCCTGCGACGCGGTGCGCGCGCCGTCCTCGCTCGAGGAACCGTTGGTCATTCGTGACATCGAGATCCGCCTGCCGCCCCGTCGGGGGCTCGGTGAAGTGCTTTCCCGCCTGATTACAGCATCGCCGCCCGGCCGGCCAAGTCCGCACGGTCCCGTGGGAGGGCCGGTTACCGCATGCGAGGCCCCCGCCGCCGGGCGCGCGAGCCGTTGCCCGGAGGTCGATTCGCCGACAGGTGCGGACCGCGACAGATCCGCGGCGATCACGCGTGTCCGCCGCGTCGTCGTCGCGCTGCGCCGGGCCGCAACGTCGCGCTGCTTGATATGTATATCTGATATACAAGACCTATAGAAATACGATCCGATCGATCTATGCTTCACGCCGTCCACGATGGGACGTTTCAGACACCATCGAAAACGACGTCTTGCGTGCCATGCACAATAGAATAGACGATATTTGTTATTTCGACTGCGTATTCACGTATTGTTGTTCGATATGGTCAGGTGTAGATACTCGATCACCAAGAAGACGACGCCGCGGGCGGAACGAATCGGGAGGCCGAGAGCCTCTTTCGATGCGAGACTGCTCGCCCCGACGGCCAGCACGGCGCACGGCGCCGGGGAGAAGACGATGCCGAAAGCCCCGTTCCGATTCGTCGCGATGGGTGAATGCATGGTCGAGCTGCAGACGCGGCCCGACGGCACGATCACCCAGACCTTCGGCGGCGACACGTTCAACACCGCCGCCTATGTCGCCCGCCTCGGCCGCGACCACGGCGCCGCCGTCGACTACGTCACCGCCATCGGCGACGATCCCTTCTCCGACGAGATGGCCGCCTTCTGGCGGGCGAACGGCGTCGGCGACGGTCACGTCCTGCGCCGCCCCGGCCGCCGCCCCGGCCTCTATGCCATCCGCACCGATGCGCGAGGAGAGCGGCGCTTCTTCTACTGGCGCGGCGAGGCGGCCGTGCGCGAGTGTTTCGAGACCGAGGGCTCGGACGAGATGCTCGAAGCGCTCGGCGGCTTCGACATGGTCTATGTCAGCGGCATCTCGCTCGCCGTGCTGAAGCCCGCCAGCCGCGAGCGCCTGCTCGCCCGGCTGGAGGCGCTCGCCGCCGCCGGCACGGCCGTCGCCTTCGACTGCAACTGGCGTCCGATCCTGTGGGGATCCCCCGAAGAGGCCCGCGCCGTCTACGAGCGCGTCATCGCCGTCGCCCGCTACGTGCTGATGACGATCGAGGAACTGGCCGTGCTCGGTCTCGACCAGACCCACGAGGCGGCGATCCTCCGCTTCGGCGTCGCCGGTGCCCCGGAGGTCGTCGTCAAGGACGGCGCCGCTCCCTGCCTCGTCGTGCGCGGCGGCGTGTCGGAACTCGTCCCCGGCGTGCCCGACGTCGCCGTGGTCGACACCACCGCCGCCGGCGACAGCTTCTCCGCCGCCTGGCTGCTCGGCCGCGCCCTCGGGCTCGAGCCGGCGGAAGCGGCGCGGCGCGCCCATGTCGTCGCCGCCGCCGTCGTGCGTCACCGCGGCGCGATCATTCCCGAGGCCGAGACGCCGCGCGTCTTCGCCGACCTCGCCTGACCGTTCCCGTCGTCGAGACCCCACGCCGCCCGTCGCGGCGTGGCACCCGGCGGCGCAAGAAGACCGAAAGACCAAGACGACCGTATCTCGGAGGACCACACCATGCAGATCAAGAAAGCGATCGACCGCATCCCCGGCGGCCTCATGTTGGTACCGCTCCTGCTCGGAGCGCTGTGCAAGACCTTCTCGCCCGAAGCCGGCAAGTTCTTCGGCTCCTTCACCAACGGCCTGATCACCGGCACCGTGCCGATCCTCGCCGTGTGGTTCTTCTGCATGGGCGCGACGATCGATCTGCGCGCCACCGGCACGGTGCTGCGCAAGTCCGGCACGCTGGTGATCACCAAGATCCTCGTCGCCTGGGTCGCCACCGTGATCGCGGCGAAGTTCCTGCCGGTCGAAGGCATCCAGTCGGGCGTCTTCCTCGGCTTCTCGGCGCTCGCCATCTGCGCCGCCATGGACATGACCAACGGCGGTCTCTACGCCGCGATCATGCAGCAGTACGGCTCGAAGGAAGAAGCTTCCGCCTTCGTGCTGATGTCGGTCGAATCCGGTCCGCTGGTCTCGATGCTGATCCTCGGCGCCGCCGGCGTCGCCACCTTCGAGCCGCGTCTCTTCGTCGGCGCCGTGCTGCCCTTCCTGCTCGGCTTCGTGCTCGGCAACCTCGACAGCGACCTGCGCGAGTTCTTCGGCAAGGCCGTCCACACGCTGATCCCGTTCTTCGGCTTCGCGCTGGGCAACGGCATCGATCTCGCCGTCATCCTCAAGACCGGCCTCGGCGGCGTCATGCTCGGCGTCCTGGTGATCGTCATCACCGGCATCCCGCTGATCCTCGCCGACAAGCTGATCGGCGGCGGCAACGGTGCGGCCGGCCTCGCGGCCTCCTCCACCGCCGGCGCGGCGGTCGCCAACCCGATGATCATCGCCGAGATGGTCCCGGCCTTCAAACCGGCCGCCGCCGCCGCCACCTCGCTGGTCGCCGCCTCCTGCCTGATCACCGCGATCCTCGTGCCGATCCTGACCGGCATCTGGTCGAAGCGCTTCGCCAAGCCGGCGGAAGCCGCGGCCCCCGCACCCGCGGAGTGATCGAGACCCGCGCCGTCGCCCCCGGCGCGCATCCCGAACGGTCGCCCCCGGGCGACCGTTCCACCCCCGAACACCCGGCCGTCCGCGGCCGCCCTCCCCGGAGGCCGAAATCATGATCCTCTCCCGTCTCGCCCATCTCGACGCCGAGGCCGCGACCATCCCCGCCGCCGTGCTCGAGGGCCTTCGCTTCCTCGCCGCGACGGACTTCGAAAAGACCGCCCCCGGCCGCATCGACATCGACGGCGACCGCCTCTTCGCGCTGGTCCAGGACTATGCCAGCGCCCCCAAGGCCGAGCGCCGGGCCGAATCCCACGCCCGCTACATCGACATCCAGTACGTCGCCTCCGGCCGCGAACTGATCGGCTGGGCCCCGCTCGACGGCGCCGGCACGATCTCCGAAGACGCCTTCGCCGAACGCGACGTGCGCTTCTACGAGGCGCCCGCCGGCGAGACCGACTGCCTCGTCGAGGCCGGGTCCTACGCCGTCTTCTTCCCCTGGGACGTCCACCGTCCCGGCTGCGCCGCCGGCGCCTCGGCCCCGGTGCGCAAGGTCGTCGTCAAGATCCGCGCCTGACGCGCAAATCCCCCGAACAGGATCCGCCCGCTCCCGACGCGGCGGATCGGAGAAACGCCATGGACATCCGCTATTCCGCCAACCAGCGCGACTTCAAGCGCTGGACCACCGAGGAGATCCGCCAGGAGTTCCTGGTCGAGAACCTCTATCGCCCCGACGAGGTCGTCGCGGTCTATTCCCACGTCGACCGCATGGTGATCTTCGGCTGCATGCCGGTGACGAGCGCCGTGCCGCTCGACCGCGGCATCGAGGTGATGAAGAACTTCGGCACGAGCTACGTGCTCGAGCGCCGCGAACTCGGCCTCTTCAACCTCGGCGGCGACGGCGTCGTCCATGTCGACGACGAGACCTTCGAACTGACCCGCGGCGACTGCCTCTACGTCGCGCAGGGCTCGCGTTCGGTCGCCTTCTCCTCGAAGGACGGCGCCAAGCCCGCGAAGTTCTACATGGTCTCGGCGCCGGCCCATCGCCGGGCGAAGACCACCTTCATCCCGATCTCGGGCGCGAAGAAGAAGCCGCTCGGCGCGGTCGAGACCGCCAACAAGCGCGTCATCAACCAGTTCATCCACCCCGACGTGCTCGACACCTGCCAGCTGTCGATGGGCCTGACCGTGCTCGATCCCGGTTCGGTCTGGAACACCATGCCGGCCCACACCCACGAGCGGCGGATGGAGATCTACACCTATTTCGACATTCCCGAGGGCCAGGTGGTCTTCCACATGATGGGCGAGCCGACCGAGACCCGCCACATCGTGGTGCGCGAGGGCGATGCGGTGATCTCGCCGTCCTGGTCGATCCACGCCGGCGTCGGCACCGGTTCCTACGCCTTCATCTGGGCGATGGGCGGCGAGAACCAGACCTTCGACGACATGGACCATGTCGCCACCCCCGACCTGCGCTGAGCGCGACACGAGGACGAGATCATGACCCTTCCCTCCGCCTTCTCGCTCGCCGGCAAGGTCGCGCTGGTCACCGGCGCCTCCTACGGCATCGGCTTCGCGTTGGCCTCGGCGCTCGGCGAGGCCGGCGCCACCATCACCTTCTGCGACCTGAACCAGGACGCCGTCGACAAGGGCCTCGCCGCCTATGCCGCGGCGGGCCTGAAGGCCCACGGCTACGTCTGCGACGTCACCGACGAGGCCGGCGTCACCGCGATGGTTGCCCGGATCGCCGCCGAGGTCGGTCCGGTCGACGTGCTGGTCAACAACGCCGGCATCATCAAGCGCATCCCGATGCACGAGATGAAGGCCTCGGAGTTCCGCCAGGTGATCGACGTCGACCTGACGGCGCCCTTCATCGTCGCCAAGGCGGTGATCCCGTCGATGATGGCGCGCGGCGCCGGCAAGATCATCAACATCTGCTCGATGATGAGCGAGCTCGGCCGCGAGACCGTGTCGGCCTATGCCGCCGCCAAGGGCGGTCTCAAGATGCTGACCCGCAACATCGCCTCCGAGTACGGCGCCTTCGGCATCCAGTGCAACGGCATCGGCCCCGGCTACATCGAGACGCCGCAGACCGCGCCGCTCAGGACGCCCGGCCACCCGTTCGACGCCTTCATCCGCGCCAAGACGCCGGCCAACCGCTGGGGCACCACCGACGACCTCAAGGGCCCCGCGGTGTTCCTCGCCTCGTCGGCGTCGGACTTCGTCAACGGCCACGTCCTCTACGTCGACGGCGGCATCCTCGCCTACATCGGCAAGCAGCCGTGATGTTTCGGGGACGGGCGGCGACGCCCGTCCCCGCCCCTCGCTGACCCCGGGGGGACCCCCGTCCGGGACCGAGGGCCGCGCGGGCCCTCCTCCACCCATCCATCCATCGGTGCCGTTCCCTCCCGCTCCCGCGGAAGAACGATCGCGCACGCCAAGAAGACGGCCACCACGAGCCGTCGCCATCAGGAGAGAGAGATGAACGACCTGATCAGCACCCGCCGCGGCGCCCTCGCCGCTCTCGCCGCCACCGCCGCCGGCCTCGCCGTGACGGCCACGACCGTCCGTGCCGCCGAACCGGCGGCCGACGTCGCCGCCACCGTCGCCAAGCTGCGCGACGCGATGATCGGCGGCAAGGCCGAGGTCCTCGACGCGCTGCTGTCGGACCGGCTCGTCTACGTCCATTCCGACGCCCACGTCGACACCAAGGCGTCGCTGATCAAGTCGCTGGTCGGGTCGACCGCGATCAGGACGCTGACCTTCTCCGACCAGATCGTCGACGTGGTCGGCGACGACGCCATCGTCCGCCACACCTACGACTCCGACGTCGGCCAGCCCGACGGATCGGTGAAGACCGCCCATATCCGCGTGCTGCAGGTCTGGAAGCTCGACAAGGGCGCCTGGCGCCTGATCGCCCGCCAGTCGACGCCGCTCAAGTCCTGAACCCTGCCCTCGGGACGGGCGGCGACGCCCGTCCCCGCCCTCTCGCCCCCGAGGTCGTCATGAACACCGCCCGCGACGCCGCCATCGACGCGATTCTCGCGCTCGCCCCCGTCATTCCGGTTCTGGTGATCGACGATCCCGAACGCGCCCTCGGCCTCGGCCGTGCCCTCGTCGCCGGCGGCCTGCCGGCGCTCGAGGTGACGCTGCGCACCCCGCGGGCCCTCGACTGCATCGCCGCACTGGCCACGCTCCCCGGTGCCGTGGTCGGCGCCGGCACCGTGCTCGACGCCGCCGCGATCGACGCCGCGACCGCCGCCGGCGCCCGTTTCCTCGTCTCGCCGGGAACCTCGCCGCGCCTGCTCGACGCCGCCGAGAAGGCGCCCGTGCCGCTGCTGCCCGGCGTCGCCACCGCGAGCGAGGCGATGACCTTGGCCGAACGCGGCTGGACACGGCTGAAGTTCTTCCCGGCCGAGCAGATCGGCGGCGCCGGACATCTCAAGTCCCTCGCCTCGCCGCTGCCGCATCTCAGGTTCTGTCCGACCGGCGGCATCGGCGCGGCGAGCGCGCCGCGCTGGCTGGCACTGCCCAATGTGACTTGCGTCGGTGGCTCCTGGGTCGCCCCCGAGGACGCGATCGCGACGCGCGACTGGGCGCGCGTCGAACGCCTCGCCCGCGAGGCCACATCGCTCCGGGCCTGACGGCGGAGATCAGGTCGCGAAGACCTTGTCGAAGTCGGCGAAGCCCTTGATCTCGATCGGATTGCCCGACGGATCGCGGAAGAACATCGTCCGCTGTTCGCCCGGCTCGCCGGGGAAGCGGATGAAGGGCTCGATGTCGAAGACGACGCCCGCCGCCTGCAACCGGTCGGCGATCACCAGCCAGTCGTCGAGACCGAGCACCAGACCGAAATGCGGCATCGCCACCATGTGGTCGCCGACCCGGCCCGTCGGCGTCACCGCGAAGGGCCGGCCGAGATGCAACGAGATCTGGTGGCCGAAGAAGTCGAAGTCGACCCAGGTGTCGGTCGATCGCCCCTCGCGACAGCCCAGCACGCCGCCGTAGAAGTCCCGCGCCGCGTCGAGGTCGGTGACGTGATAGGCGAGATGGAAGAGCGACTTCATCGGCGAACCTCCGTGCGGTCGACCGGGCCGAGCCGAAATCATGGCACGACGGACGCGACCGCGCGAGAGGGGCTCGCCGTCACAGGCCGGCCGCCGCGGCCTTCGCCGCCTCGAACTCGCCGATCAGTCGGGCGCAGAGTTCGGCGGTCGTCGGCACGTCGGCGATCGAACCGACGCCCTGGCCGGCCGACCACACGGTCTTCCAGGCCTTGGCCTCGTTGTTCATGTCCATTTCGGCGTGCGACGGCAGATTGTCGGGATCGAACCCGGCGGCGACGATCGACGGGCGCAGGAAGTTGGCGTTCACGCCGCTGATCGCCGAGGTGTAGACGATGTCGGAGGCCTTGGCGCCGACGATCATCTGCTTGAAGCCCTCCGGCGCCATGCTCTCCTTCGTGGCGATGAAGCGGGTGCCGAGATAGGCGAGATCCGCCCCCATCATCCGCGCCGCGGCGATCTGCGCGCCGTCGGAGATCGCCCCGCCGAGCACGATCGTGCCGTCGAAGACCGAACGGATCTCGCGCAGCAGTGCGAAGGGGCTGAGCGTGCCGCCGTGACCGCCGGCCCCCGCCGCCACCGCGATGATGCCGTCGACGCCGGCCTCCGCCGCCTTCTCGGCATGGCGGCGGCCGATCACGTCGTGGAAGACGAGGCCGCCGTAGGAATGGACCGCGTCGACCACGTCCTTCACCGCGCCGAGCGAGGTGATGACCAGCGGCACCTTGCGCCTGACCGTCGTCTCGAGATCGGCCTTCAGCCGCACGTTCGAGCCGTGGACGATGAGATTGACGCCGAAAGGAGCGCTCGTTGCGTCGAGCCCGCTCTCGATCGCGTCGAGCCACGCCTCGTAGCCCTCGCCGGTGCGTTGGTTCAGCGCCGGAAACGTGCCGACGAGCCCGGCACGGCAGGCCTCGACCACCAGGTCGGGACCGGACACCAGGAACATCGGCGAGACGATCGCCGGCAGACGCAGACGGCCCGAAAAGGCGGCGGGCAAGGGCATGTGTCGATCTCCTCCGTGCCGCGCCGACCCCCCGCCGACGCGTTTTTCGGGAGACTGACATCGCCCCACCCTTTACGCAATCAGATTTACCATTACGGCATGTTCGTATCGCTGCCACGGCGCGATTCGCACGAGACCGCGCGACCGACGGAGGCTTCCCGCCCCCGAGCGCATCTCGAAGCCGAATGTGATGAAGCCACAGGTGATGAAGAACGCCCCGTCGATCCGGCCGTGACCGGACGATGGCCTCCCGGAAGGGATTCGAACCCCTGACCTACGGTTTAGGAAACCGTTGCTCTATCCTGCTGAGCTACCGGGAGGTCTCGTGCCGCGGTGTACGGGGCCGAACGTCGTCGCCGGCCCTCGCGTCTCGACGCGGGTCGAATAGCATGTTTCGTTCGATGGTGCAGCAGGAACGATGCCGCCGATGTCGCCCTTCCCGACGATCCCCCACCGACGTCGCCGCCCCCTCGCCGGGTGGTCGATGCGGCTCGTCGCGGCGGCTCTCGCCCTGGCGTCCACCGGTCCGACCCGCGCCGACGAGGCCCTCTGCCTCGACGGCCCGCGCGAACCGGTCCGGGCCGCAGCCGTTCTCGCCGGCGACGAGATCCGTCTCGCCGACGGGCGGATCCTGCGATTCGCCGGCGCCGAGGCGCCGCGTCCACCGCTCTCCGACACCCGCCCCGCCACCCGCGCCGCCGCCCTCCGTCTCGCCGCCGAGGCGTCCGCGGCGCTCGCCACGCGGGTCGAGGGGCGCGATCTCGAGGTCCTGGAGATCGGCGAAGATCGTTGGGGCCGACGGCTCGGCCATCTTGTCGACATCTCTGCCGGGCAATGGATCGACGGCGACCTCGTTTCGGACGGCCGGTTGCGCGCGATGCCGATCGCCGGCGACGGCACCTGCACCGCCGCGCTCCTCGTCCGCGAGGACGCGGCCCGTGCGGCCCGGCGCGGTCTGTGGGGCGAACCGCTCTTCGCGGTGCGTTCCGCCGACCACGCTCTGGTCGAACGGGTCGGGGACGTCGTCGTCGTGGAAGGCATCGTGCGGTCGGTCGGCCGGTCGCGCGGACGGACATGGCTGAACTTCGGCGAAGACATCGCGCGTGACTTCGCCGTGGTCATGAACGATAACGACCGGAGCCGGTTCGAACGCGCGGGGATCGCTCTCGACGACCTGAAGGGGCGTCGGGTCCGCGTCAGGGGCCTTCTCGGCCGCCGTGCCGAGGCTCCGCGGATGACGATCGACGATCCGATGGCGATCGAGCGCCTCGGGAGGTGAGGGTGTTGAGGAAGTCCGTCGCCGCATGTCAGACGAGGCATCGCGTCGTCCGCGCCGCATCAGCGGCACGGAGCACCGTCGTGCTCGTGCTGGTGGCGGCGCTCGCCGGTTGCGGCTCGGTCGGCATGCGCGACGAGATGATCTCTCAGCCCGGTCGCCCGCTGGTCGACAAGAGCCTGACGGCGCCGAAGTCCGACCCCGAACACGAGCGCATCGTCGCCTCCTACGGCGGGCTCTACGACGACCCGGCCGCCGCCCAGGCGGTGGCGCGCGCCGTCGGCCGCCTCGTCGCGGCCTCCGACGATCCGGCCCAGTCCTACCGCATCACCATCCTGAACTCGCAGGCGATCAACGCCTTCGCCCTGCCGAGCGGCAATCTCTACGTGACGCGCGGCCTCCTGGCGCTCGCCGACGACACCTCGGAAGTCGCCGCGGTGATCGCCCACGAGATGGCCCACGTCACCACCCGCCACGCCGCCGCCCGCGCCCGCCGCGCCGAGGCGGCGAGCGAGGTCAACCGCGTCGTCGCCAACGTCATGCAGGATCAGGACGCCCAGCGTCTGGCGCTCGCCTCGACCCAGCTGTCGCTCGCCCGGTTCAGTCAGGTGCAGGAGCTCGAGGCCGACGCCATCGGCATCCGCACCCTCGCCAAGGCCGGTTTCGACCCCTTCGCCTCGTCGCGCTTCCTGTCGTCGATGGCACGCTTCGCCGACTATCGGGCGATGCGCGGCGCGGCGGGTGCCTCGCGCAATCCCGACTTCCTGTCGAGCCACCCCTCGACGCCCGAGCGCATCGCCTTCGCCGTCCGCGCCGCCCGCGAGATCGGCGCGCCGGGCATCGGCGAGCAGGAGAAGGACCAGTATCTGCTCGGCCTCGACGGCATGGTCTTCGGCGACGACCCGACCGAAGGCTTCGTCCGCGGCCGTGCCTTCCTGCACAAGGGCCTCGGCATCCAGTTCACCGTGCCGCAGGGCTACGTGCTGGAGAACACCACCAAGGCGGTGCTCGGCACCGACCAGACCGGCACCGCCATGCGCTTCGACGGCGTCGCGCTGCCGCCCGAGACCTCGCTGGTCGACTATCTCGGCACCGGCTGGGTCAACGGTCTCGAGACGGCGTCGATCAAGGTGTCGAACGTCGGCGAGTTCCCGACCGCGGTCGCTACCGCCCGAGCCGACGGCTGGATCTTCCAGATCGGCCTGCTGCGCAAGGGCCAGACGGTGTTCCGCTTCATCTTCGCCGCCCAGGAGGGTCAGGCGAACCTCGAGACGGCGCTCGCCGAGAGCATGGCGAACTTCCGCAAGCTGACGCCCGAGGAATCGGCGCGGCTGCGCCCGCTCCACCTGCGGGTGATCCGGGTCAAGGCGGGCGACACGATCGAGCATCTCGCCGAGCAGATGACCGGCGTCGATCGCAAGATCGAGCTCTTCCGCATCCTCAACGGCCTCGGCTCGAACGACGCGCCGGAAGTCGGCCGGCTGGTCAAGGTCGTCAGCGAATCCTGACGCCGCCCGTCGGTTTCCGCCGCCGACGTGCGAAGGCCGGAGGCGTTTCCGCCCCCGGCCTCGAATGTCTCGTCGATCGGTCGCGCGACGCGCCTCACACGAAGGCGGCGCGATCGGGATCGCGGGCGAGCAGGGCCGCCTTCAGCTTCTCCAGCGCCCGCGCCTCGATCTGGCGCACACGTTCCTTCGAGATGCCGAGCCGCCGACCGATGGTCTCGAGCGTCTCGCCCTCCTCGCGCAGGCGGCGTTCGCGCACGATCGCCAGCTCGCGCTCGTCGAGCACGCCGAGCGCGTCGGTGAGCCAGGCGGTGCGACGATCGCCGTCGATCGTCTCCTCGACCGTCTCGTCGATCGCCGGAGCACCGGAGGCGAGCGAATCCTGCCGCTCGGCGCCGTCCTCCTCGCGGTCGAAGGCGGGCGCGTTGAGCGACGTGTCGGGGCCGGAGAGCCGCGCCGCCATCGCCTCGACGTCGGCCAGCGACACGCCGAGCTCCTCGGCGATCTCGCGATGCAGCGCCGCCTCGCCGATGTCGCCCTTCTCGGCCATGAGCCGGGCGCGGATTCGGCGCAGGTTGAAGAACAGCGCCTTCTGGTTCGACGAGGTGCCGCCGCGCACGATCGACCAGTTGCGCAGCACGTGGTCCTGGATCGCCGCGCGGATCCACCACGCCGCATAGGTCGAGAAGCGCACGTCGCGTTCCGGCTCGAAGCGGGAGGCCGCCTCGAGCAGGCCGACATGGCCTTCCTGCACCAGATCGGAGTGATTGAGGCCGTAGCGGCGGAACTTCGCCGCCATGGCGATCACCAGACGCATGTGCGAGGCGGTCAGGCGGTGGAGCGCCGCCTCGTCGCCGTTCTCGCGCCAGCGGATCGCCAGCTGACGCTCCTCCTCGCGCTCGAGGAAGGGTGCGTCCATGGCCGCCCTGACCAGGCGGCGCCGCTCGCTCGTCGCATACGCCATGCCCATCGCTCCTCTCGCCTCGGCTCATCGCTATCGATCGAACCGATCGTTCTTGGATGAACAATAGATAGCATCGATATCGACGCGGCGGGATAGGTATATTGCCGGTGGCAACGCATGCCGTCCATGCGATTCGCGAATGCCTCGCAATGACGTGAACACCCGTGACGCCGCTCGATCGGGTCCCCGCCGGCCCCCTCGCGGGCCCGAGACGAAAAAAAGGGGCCGATCGCTCGGCCCCTCGCTGAACTCCCGTCTGGACGGCGACCGATCAGGCCGCCTCTTCCTGCTCGTCTTCCATGCCGAAGTCGGCGTCGGCGTCGGCTTCCGCCTCGGCGCCGGCCTCGTCGGCCTTGGCGACGCGACGCGGGTTCTTCTGCAGATTGGCTTCGATCTGACGGATCGCCTCGGTCTCCGAGATGCGGTCGACGGCGGCGACTTCACGCGCCATGCGGTCGAGAGCCGCCTCGTAGAGCTGACGCTCCGAATAGGACTGCTCGGGCTGGGTGTCGGCGCGATAGAGGTCGCGGACCACCTCGGCGATCGCGACGAGATCGCCGGAGTTGATCTTGGCCTCGTATTCCTGCGCGCGGCGCGACCACATGGTGCGCTTCACCCGGGCACGACCCTTCACCGTCTCGAGCGCCTTCTTGACCACCGCGGTCTCGGACAGCTTGCGCATGCCGACGGCGGCGATCTTGGAGACCGGGACGCGGAGCGTCATCTTGTCCTTCTCGAAGGAGATGACGAAGAGCTCCAGCTTGTAACCGGCGATCTCCTGTTCCTCGATCGAGGTGATCTGGCCGACACCATGGGCCGGGTAGACGATGTGCTCGCCGGCCTTGAATCCGTTGCGGGTCTGGGACGTCTTCTTGATGGGGGTGGTGGCCATACGCCCGATACTCCTGGTCTATCGGCCCCGCCCGGGGCTCGAAGAAACGACGTCGCACCATCCGATGCGGACGCGAGGCGCGTCGCGATCGGATCGTCGCGGACACGTCCACCGCCCCGAGAACACCGGGGCCCGATGGACGCGATCACTCGATTGTCAGCCGGTTCGTCGTATGCTCTCCCGCCCGATCGTCGGGTGCGGAGCGAAGAAATCCTTCGTCTCGGTCGAGGGGCGGCGGGAGGCCGTCACGGTCCGAGACCAATCGATGATCCTGACGATCATTCGGGGAGCTCCGCTGGGGAGAAGCCGGTGGGAAAACGACTGAGGGATATTGCATACCACAAAATCCCCGATCATGAAAGCGGTACGATCGCCCGACTCGCGTGCCGGGCGAATCGTCTCTTCAGGCGATTCCCCGATCTTCAGACAAACTGTCGGTTTTCCGCCGTCGGCCGTGGCCGCCGCGCCGTCTTCGCACATGCGAACGGCGGCCCCTCGCGGGACCGCCGTCCATGGATTCGGTCGACCGAGACGTTTCGACGCACCCCGGCGAGCCTGCGCCCGCGCCCCGTGAGTCGTTCGCCTCGGATCTCGCTCAATCGCCCTCGCCGGGCGACGTCTCGGTTCAGTCGCCCTCGCCGGGCCAATTCTTCGTTCAGTCGCCCTCGCCGGGCTCCGGCGAGAAGAACTTCTCGAGCTTGCCGGTCTGGCCGTCGAAGTCCTTGGCGTCCGGCGCGTGGTCGCGCTTGGAGGTCAGGTTCGGCCACTTCTGGGCGTATTCCGAGTTGAGGGCGAGCCACTTGTCGAGGCCGCTCTCGGTATCCGGCTTGATCGCCTCGGCCGGGCACTCGGGCTCGCAGACGCCGCAGTCGATGCACTCGTCGGGGTGAATGACGAGCATGTTCTCGCCTTCGTAGAAGCAGTCGACCGGGCAGACTTCGACGCAGTCGGTGTACTTGCACTTGATGCAGTTGTCGGTGACCACGTAGGTCATGTCGCAATCCTCTCGGGCTCGAGGCTCCGGCGCGGGCCGGCGGAGCGCCCCTCGGGCTGGAACGCTTCGAAGTTGCTCTCGGGATCGGGGTTAGCCGAGGTCGCGCCTTCGCGCAAGCATGCGATCGTCGGGAAGGGCGAACTTCACGCCCCGTTCAGCCCTCGTCGCCGTCGGTCAGCCGATCGATCGCCCGCCGCTCGCGTTTGGTCGGCCGCCCGGCGCCCGCCTCGCGCGTGCCCAGGACGACGCTCTCCACCCGCGGCTCGCGCGGCGGAGGCGGCGGGCTCAAATCCTCGTAGAGGCGGCTCGCCACCTCGGCCGAACCGCGATGGTCGACGAAGCCGAGGATCTTCAGGACACGGACGCGGCCCGGCAGCGTCACCGTCAGCACCTGACCGGCCTTGACCACCGCCCCGGCCTTGGTCTCGCGCGCGCGGTCGACGCGGACGTGTCCGCCCTCGACCAGCGCCTTGGCGAACTCGCGGGTCTTCACCACGCGAGCATGCCAGATCCAACGGTCGATGCGCTGCCGATCGTGTTCCATGCACGGTCCCCGAAGGGTTGCACCCGCCCGCTCGCCGCGGGCGTGGCGTCACTTCTTCTTGTCGCCCGGACCCTTCTGCTCGAGCTCGGCCTTGAGGGCGAGGAGCTTGGCGAAGGGCGAATTGGGATCGAGCGGCTTTTCCGGCCGCGCCTCGCGCTGCGGACGGTCGTCGCGGCGCTGCGGACGATGATCGCGATCGCCGCGGCCCTGCTCGGGACGGCCACGACCGCCCTCGGGACGCGGACCGCGCGGCCGATCGCCGTCGCGCCGATCGCCGCCCTCGCGGTTCTGGAAGCCGCCTTCGCGATTTTGGAACCCGCCTTCGCGGGGACGACGCGGACCACCGCCCTCGCCGCCTTCGCGACGGTCGCCGCCCTCGCGGCGCGGTCCGCCGCGCTGGCCCTGATGACCCTGGTGGCCATGGCCGCGATGATGATGCTCGCCGCGCTCGAAACGGCCCGGACGCCAGACGTCGACTTCGACCTCGACGGTCTCGACCACGACCCCGACCGCCGCAACCGCCTCGGCCGGAGCCTCCGCGGGCGCCTCCTCGACGACCGGCGCTTCGGCCGGGGCCGCGTCCTCGACGGCCGCCTCGACCACCGGGGTCTCGACGACGTCGGTCTCGGCGACGGCCTCGACGCTCTCCGCCGGCGCCTCGGCCGGGGTCTCCTCGGCCGGCGCTTCCGCCGCGACCTCGACCGGAACGGCCGCCTCGGCGACCGGGGCCGGCGCGGCGACGGTCTTGGTGATCTTGCGCTTCTCGACGCGGTAGCCGAGCGACTTCAGCACCGAGGCGAAGTCCTCGCCCGAGCAGCCGAGTAGCGACGTCATCGCCACCGTCACGGTGAAGGCACCGCCGCCGGCGAGCGCGCCGTCGGGCGGCGTCACGGTCGGATCGAGCGGCTTCCAGGCGATCAGCGGCCGGATGATGTCGGCGAGACGCTCGAGAATGTCGATGCGCACCGCGCGCTCACCGCAGACCCGGAAGCCGGCGATGCGATAGAGCTGCTTGGGGATGGTCTTGTCGACCGGGATCGAGGTGCGACCCGAGGCCGAGAGATGGTTGAGGTCGACCGCCGAATGGGTGTCGACGTCCGGATTGGCGAGCGCCCACAGCCGCGCCACCAGCGCCGACGGCGCCGGCTTCAAGAGCGCCGGAACGAAGATGTGATAGGCGCCGAAGCGGATGCCGTACTTGCGCAAGCTGGCGCGCATCGTCTGGTCGAGCGCCTTGACGTCCTCGGCGATCTGCGACCGCTCGATCACGCCGAGCGCCTCGACGACGCGGAAGGCGACGCCCTTGCCGATGCCGTCGACGTCGGCCGCATCGCGCAGGTCGATCAGCGGCTTCAAGAGATTGGCGATCTGGGCGCCGATCCACAGTTCGAGCCGGGCCTGGACCTTGTCGCGGGCCGGGCCGGTCAGCTGCTCGTCGGCGAGCAGGATGACGGCGGGCTTCAACGCGTCGGCGCCCGGCGCGAGCTTGGCGACCGCGTCGCCCAGCCAGCGGATCGAGCCGTCGGCGGCCAGCGCGAACTCGCCGTCGCCGCCGCGTCCGAGCTTCTCGGCCCGCGCCTCGATTTCACCGGCGAGCGCCTTGGCGGCGGCGTTGCGCAGCGCGCGGGCGTCCTCGCCCTCGGCGCTGGCGTCTGCGACGAAGCGGAACCCCTGGAGGTGTCCGACGCGATGGCCCTCGACGATCACGTCGCCACCGTTGGAGATCTCGGCTTCGATCATGGCATTCTCTCTCAGGCGTCTCATCAGGACGGAAGTGCGCCGATCCACGAAACGCCGGGTCAGGCTCTCGTGCAGGGCATCGGAAAGTCGATCCTCGATCGCGCGCGTCTTGTCGCGCCAATGGACGGGGTCCGTCAACCAGTCGGGACGATTGGCGACGAAGGTCCATGTGCGCACGTGCGCGATTCGGGCCGACAGAGTATCGATGTCCCCGTCGATCCGATCCGCCTCGGCGAGCTGCCGGGCGAACCAGTCGGAGGGGATGGTGCCCTTTTCGACGAGGAATCGAAAGAGGGTCGCGACCAGATCGGCATGATTGGCGGGCGCGATCTTGCGATAATCGGGCACCTGCGCCACGTCCCACAACAGCGCCACGCGTTCGCGGCCCTGCGCCAGACGCATGACGTCGGCATCGCGCACCGCCAGATCCAGCGCCCGCTGGTCGTCCGCCTCCGGCGCCCGCGTCAGGCCTTCCTCGCGCGGCGCCTGGTCGAGACTGCGCCGCAATGCCGCGATCGACGCGAAGTCGAGCGCCGGATTGCGCCACTGGAAGCGCTGCAATGCGTTGAAGCGATGGGCCTCGAGCTGCTCGACCAGGTCGTCGGGTAGCGGATCGACCCGGCCCGTCACCCCGAAGGTGCCGTCGCGCAGATGCCGCCCGGCGCGCCCTGCGATCTGACCGAACTCCGCCGCCGTCAGGCCGCGGTACTGCCAGCCGTCGAACTTGCGGGAGCCGGCGAAGGCGACGTGGTCGACGTCGAGGTTCAGCCCCATGCCGATCGCGTCGGTGGCGACCAGGATGTCGACGTCGCCCGACTGGAAGAGCTCGACCTGGGCGTTACGGGTGCGGGGGGAAAGCGCCCCCATCACCACCGCCGCGCCGCCCCTCTGGCGGCGGACCAGCTCGGCGATGCCGTAGACCTCCTCGGCCGAGAAGGCGACCACCGCCGTGCGGGCGGGCAGACGCAGCAGCTTCTTCGACCCGGCGTAGGTCAGGAGCGACATGCGCGGCCGCGACACCACGATCAGGCCCGGCACCAGCTTCTCGAGCAGATCGCGCGCCGTGGCGGCCCCCAGCAGCAGCGTCTCGTTCTTGCCCCTGAGATTGAGGATGCGATCGGTGAAGACGTGGCCGCGTTCGAGATCGCCGGCGAGCTGCACCTCGTCGATCGCCACGAAGTCGACGTCGGCCGAGCGCGGCATCGCCTCGACGGTCGAGACCCAGTAGCGGGCGTGTTTCGGGACGATCTTCTCCTCGCCCGTCACCAGCGCCACGGCGTGCTTGCCGGCGCGCTCCACCAGCTTGCCGTAGACCTCGCGGGCCAGCAGCCGCAGCGGCAGGCCGATCAGACCGGTGCGGTTGGCCAGCATCCGCTCGATCGCCATGTGCGTCTTGCCGGTGTTGGTCGGGCCGAGCACGGCCGTGACCGTGCGCGCACGAGCCGAGCGCGGCAATTGAGGCAGCGAGGCGAGGTCGGAGGGACGAGGCGCCGAGGTGGTCGTGTTCACGTGGTCGAACCGGAACGGGTCGCGACGGGCGGATCGGAGAGCGACCCTTAGCACGGGGCCGCAGCGATTGCGCCCCCTTAATCGTTTCCCGCCGACGACGGTACGTCGCCCGCGCCCGCCGTTCACCCCTCCGTGGCAACCGGAACGAGTCTGGAACGAACCCGGCCCGAATCGCTGACTCGCTCCGATTCCAGATTCGTTCCCCACGAGATCTGGTGCCGACGCCCCGCCGCCGCACCAATTTCCGAATCGTCGTCAGACACTTGACGCGAGATGGTGAACGCACGGCAACCGCTTCGTCCCGTCTCGGGACGGCACTCTGCAGGACCGGCGAGCCACAACCTTCACGAGTCCGTCGAGGTTGCCGCGCCGACCGCCGCCACGGCCCGAACGACGAAAGAGGCCGGGGTCTCCCCCGGCCTCTCGCATGTCCGATGTGGTCGCTCGCAGATCAGTCGAGATCGCGGATGTCGACGAAGCGGCCCTTGATCGCGGCGGCGGCGGCCATGGCGGGGCTGACCAGATGGGTGCGGCCCTTGAAGCCCTGACGGCCCTCGAAGTTGCGGTTCGAGGTCGAGGCCGAACGCTCGCCGGGTGACAGCCGGTCGGCGTTCATCGCCAGACACATCGAGCAGCCCGGCTCGCGCCATTCGAAGCCGGCCTCGATGAAGATCTTGTCGAGACCCTCGGCCTCGGCCTGTTCCTTGACGAGGCCCGAGCCCGGCACGGCGAGCGCGCGCACGCCCTCGGCCACCTTGCGGCCCTTGGCGACCGCGGCGGCCGCACGGAAGTCCTCGATGCGGCCGTTGGTGCAGGAACCGATGAAGACCGTGTCGATCTTGACGTCGGTCATCTTCATGCCCGGCTTCAGATCCATGTACTCGAGCGCACGCTGCTTGGAGATGCGCTTGGTCTCGTCGGCGATCGCCGCCGGATCCGGGATCGGCTGGTCGATGGCGATGACGTCTTCCGGCGAGGTGCCCCAGGTGACGTTCGGCTTGAGCTTGCTCGCGTCGATGTGGATCTCGGCGTCGAAATGCGCGCCCTCGTCGGAGAACAGCGTCTTCCAGTAGGCGACTGCGGCGTCCCACTTCTCGCCCTGCGGCGCCTTCGGCTTGCCCTCGAAATAGGCGACCGTCTTGGCGTCCGGCGCGATCAGGCCGGCGCGGGCGCCCGCCTCGATCGACATGTTGCAGACGGTCATGCGGCCCTCGATCGAGAGATCCATGATCGCTTCGCCGGCATATTCGATGACGTAGCCGGTGCCGCCGGCGGTGCCGAGCTCGCCGATGATCGCCAGCACGATGTCCTTGGCGGTGATGCCGTGCGGCGCCTTGCCGGTGACCAGCACGCGCATGTTCTTGGCCTTGGCCTGGACCAGCGTCTGGGTGGCGAGCACGTGCTCGACCTCCGACGTGCCGATGCCGTGGGCGAGCGCGCCGAAGGCACCGTGGGTCGAGGTGTGGCTGTCGCCGCAGACGATCGTGGTGCCGGGCAGGGTGAAGCCCTGCTCCGGACCGACGACGTGGCACACACCCTGACGGATGTCGAAGGCGTCGTAGTATTCGAGGCCGAAGTCGGCGGCGTTGCGGGCGATCGTCGCCACCTGCAGCGCCGATTCCGGATCGTCGATGCCCTTGGAACGGTCGGTGGTCGGCACGTTGTGGTCGACGACCAGCAGCGTCTTCTCCGGCGCGCGGACCTTGCGGCCGGCGACGCGCAGCCCCTCGAAGGCCTGCGGGCTGGTCACCTCGTGGACGAGGTGGCGATCGATGTAGATGAGCGAGGTACCGTCCGGCTGGGTGGCGACGACGTGATCGTCCCAGATCTTGTCGTAGAGCGTGCGCGGAGCCATCGGCCGTATCCTTCTCGAGACGGGAAAACGTGGGGGCTCATTTAGAACAGGTCGCGTCGAAGGGAAAGGGCCGAAACGCGCGGCGGCACGGCTCGCGCGCGCCCGAGTGCTTGCAATGGGCGGCGAATGTTGCTATCGACCCGCCCGTCCGGCGTGATCGCCGTCGACGCGGCCTCCGCGTCGCCTTCACGATCACGCGACCGACAGAGGTCGCCGCGGTAGCTCAGCTGGTAGAGCACGTCATTCGTAATGATGGGGTCGGGGGTTCGAATCCCTTCCGCGGCACCACTTCTCCCTCCGAGATCATCCGCAGTGACCTCGTCGGTCGCCCGATGACCGAGATCCGCGCGCTCGGTGGGTCCGCATCGCTCGACCGGCTCTTTCGCGCCCCGTCACGGGACTCCGCATCAGCCCGGGTCCGACGGCCGCCACGGCAAATCGGTCGGCACGTTTCCCACGACACCGGCAATCAGCGCATTCTGCCGGGGTCCGCCGACCCGTGCCAGACGTTCGACCATGATCTCGGCGAGGCGCAGCGCTTCGGCGACGACGGCCTCGCTTCCCGCGCGCTCGGCGATCGTCGAAAAGCGCTCGAAACCGGCCTCGAGCAGTCGCATCCCCTCGGCATGGCGGTGAAGCGGGGCGGCGACGGCGGGACGCTCGCCGGCGGCGGCGGCCTCCTCTTCCGCCGCAATGGCGCGGAAGAGGGCTGCGTCGCCCACATTGCCGTCGACCTCGAGCCGGTCCGCGAGACCCCGATGCGCGGCGCCGGCGGCGGCGTTCCAACGCCGGGCCATGGCCGCCAGCTCGTCGAGCGAGGCGGGGATCTCGACGGTGACCGGCGGGTCGCTGCGAAAGGCCCGGCGACGGAAGCGCCTGAGATGGGCGGCATGCGTCAGTTCGGCGCGCGCCAGGTCCTCGGCCAGCAGGCGGATCGGATCACTCGTCGCCTCGGCCGCCACGTAGGCGTAGAAGGCGAAGGCCCGTTCCTCGTTGCGCACCGCGAAGGCGAGCGCCCGATAGGGACCGAAGTCGGCCGAGGTCGCGAGATCCGCCTCGCTCGTCCCCGGCGGCAGTTGCCAGGACGCCGACACGGGATCGATGTCGCGGCCCAGCATCGCCCGGCCGCGGCTGTCGATCATGTCGACATGGGCTTGTTCGAACTCGGCGAGCAGGCGGAACTCCGCCGCGACCGCCTCGGCGCCGTCGGCCTCCATCCGCGCCGCCAACCGGCGGTATCGCGTCGCCGCCTCGATCTCGAGCGCCTGCGCCACGGCGAGGAGGTCCCCGACGGATCGAATGGCGTCCGGTATGCATCCCGTCGTACCCGTCATCGTCGCCTCGTCCGGTTCGAACCTCAGATCCGCTCGACGCTCCGTGTGCCGTCCGGGTCGACGAAATGCGTCGTCAGCCCCCGTGCGCGCGTGATCGCGGCGGCGGCCTCGCGCGGCAGCAGGGTGAAGGCGGTCGACAGCGCATCGGCTTCCGTCGCCGTCGCCGCCTCGACCGAGACCGAGAGGAAGCGCCAGCTCGTGTGGCCGCTCGCCGGTTCGAGAATGTGATTGAAGCGCCGGTTCGGGTCGAAGGTCGTGCCGTAGCCGCCCGAGGTCGAAACCGCCCGGTCGGCGAGACCGATGGGCTCGGCGACGTCCCCCGGCTTCCGCGGGTCCTCGAGCCCGACGCGCCAGGGGCCGCCCTCCGGCCGGTCTCCGATCGCGCGCACCTCGCCCATGTCGACGAGCGCGTGCTCGATGCCGTTCCGGCGCAGCAGCTCGACGATGCGGTCGGTGACGTAGCCCTGGCCGATGCCGTTCAGCGTGACGCTCATGCCCGGCCGGGCGAACCCGATGCGCGACGGCGAGATCTCCAGCGCCGACGCGCCGACGCGGGCGATCGCCTGTTCGATCGCCGCCGCCGAAGGACCCTCCGGCACGGCGTTCGGATCGGCGAAATGCCTGGCGTAGAGATCCCACAGCGGCTGCACCGTCACGTCGAAGGCGCCGCCGGTCAGGTCGGCATAGACCCGTGCCTCCGAGAGGATGCGGACGAGATCGAGCGGCGGGGCGTCGATCGCCCCTTCGCGGTTCAGGCGCACGAGGGCGCTGTCGGATCGGTAGAGGCTGAGGATCGCCTCCAGCCGCTCGACTTCCCGCAGGCTGGCGGCGATCAGGCGATCGGCGGCCACCGGGTCGGGATGATGGATCTGCAATGTCGCATCGGCGCCGAGTGCGGCGCCCGACCAGACGCGCAGACGGGGTTCCGAGGCGGACGCGGCGACCCCGATCAGCGGCAGGCCGGCGGCGGCAGCGGTGATGGAGATGAAGCGGCGACGGTTCATGCGCATCATGGATCTCCCGCGGCGGATGCGAGGACATAGTCGACGGGAATGTCGGCGAGACGGACCACGCGCCCGCCGTGGGTCGCCGCGAAGGCACGCGCGGCGGCCTCGGTGCCGAAGGGGATGGCTTCGGCGGTGTCCATGCCGCTCTTCTTGCGACTGCCGATGACGAAGTCGGCGCGTTTCGCCTCGATCCAGGTCCCGGCCTCGGGCTGATCCCAGTTCGTCGCGCGTCCCATGTCGTTGACGTAGAAGGCGACGATGGCCTTCGGCATTTCCGGCAGGATCGAATAGGCGATGCCGTCGCGCACGCTGGCGAACCACAGGGGATCGGCGGCATCGCGCAGAAAGATCTGCGCCTTCGGTCCGCCGTGCTCACTCAGCATCATGCCGCAGATCTGGGCCTCGGTGTCCTTGCCCGGCTCCTGCGGGGCGGGAAGCGCGGCGAGCGCGTCGTCCTTGCAGGCGGACAGCAGCGGCAGGCCGGCGAGGCCGGCGAGAAAGCGTCGTCTGTTCATACCTGCCTCCTCGAGAACAGCGCCATGGCGGCGGCGAGCGGCACGACGATCCAGGCAAGGAGTGCGCCGAAGAGCGTCGGCCCGGAGAGCATGTGGCCGGTTCCCAACCCGGCAAGGCCGGCGAATCCGCTGACCTCGCTCGACGAGGTCAGGGTCGCCAGGCGGTAGGCGTCGGTCGGATTGAGGAGAAGCAGCACGTCGAGGACCTGCGCCGTCATCCGGCGTCCCTGATCGGCCGCGAGGATGCCGAGCAGCGCCATGTCGTAGAGCAGCACGAAGACCAGCCAGACGCCGATGGCGATGCCTCCGGCGATGCCGCGATCGCGCACGAGCGTGCTGACCAGGGTGCCGATGGCGACGAAGACGGCGCCGAGCAGCACCGAGGCGGCGATCATGAGGGCGAAGGCCCGGATCGTCGTCGCATCGCTCTCGCCGTTGAGAACGAGGGTGAGCCCGGCCAGCCCGTAACCGGCGACGGTCGCGACGGCGAGGCAGGCGACCTGGCCGAGGAACTTGCCGACGATCACCTGCGAGCGCGTCACCGGATAGGCGAGCAGCAGCGCCATGGTGCCGCGTTCCATCTCGCCGACGACGGCGTCGTAGGAGAGCAGCAGCGCGACGAGCGGGATCAGGAAGATGGTGAGGCTCGACAGGCTGACGATGGTGACGGCGAGCGCATTGACCTTGACCACCCCCGTCGGCGCCGAACCGAGGAAGGCGAGCGAGAAGGCGAGCGCCGCCAGCAGCACGCTCACCGCCAGAACCCAGCGATTGCGCAGGCCGTAGCGCAGTTCCTTCAGGGCGATCAGGAAGATCTGTCTCATGACGCCTCCTGTTGGAACGAGGCATAGAGATCGTCGAGGGACGGTCTGACGATGTCGATGTCCCGCACGTCGCGCGGCAGACGCCGGAGCGTGTCGATCAGGGCGTCCTCGTCGCATTCGCGTTCGACCAGCCCGCCGGGGCGCTCGCTCCAGCCGCTCCAGTCGGGACCGCCGTCGACGCCGCGGCGCAGTCGGATCTTCGGGCGCAGCGCCGCCAGTTCGCGCAGCAGGCTCAGCGTCCCGTCGGCGACCTTGCGGCCGCGGTTCATCACCACGATCCGGTCGACCCGTCCCTCCAACTCGGCCAACGCGTGCGAGGAGAGGAGGACGGTGGCGCCGTCACGGCGCAGTTCGGCGAGGATCTGGTAGAAGACCTGGCGCAGTTCCGGGTCGAGGCCGGTGGTCGGCTCGTCGAGGAGCATCAGGCGCGGGCGTCCGAGCATCGCCTGGGCGAGCCCCAACCGTTGCCGCATGCCCTTGGAATAGGTGCCGACGCGACGGTGGCGGGCCTCGATCAGCCCGACGCGATCGAGGATCTCCGCGTTCGCTCGAACCGGCAGCCCCTTCAGACGGGCGTAGAACGCCAGCGTCTCGTCTCCCGTCAGCGACGGGCCGAGCGCGACGTTCTCCGGCAGATAGCCGATCGCGGCCCGGCTCGGTGCCGCCGCACGCCGGCCCGGCTCGGTGCCGAGGACGCGCAAGTGACCGGCGCTCGGATCGATCAGGCCGAGCATCAGCTTGATGAGCGTCGACTTGCCGGCACCGTTGTGACCGACGAGGCCGATGCATTCGCCGGCATGGAGCGTCAGGTCTACGCCCTCGACCGCGAGCCGTTCGCCGAAGCGACGCGAGACGCCGGAGAGCGTGACGGTCGCCTCGCGAGCCTCGGTCGTCGTGATCGGTTCGCCGTCGTGCGGCAGCGGTGTCATGGCGGTCATGGCGAGGTCCAATGCGGAACGGCCGAAGGGTCGGGGGCCATCAGAGGCGCCGTGTCGACGACGCCGCCAGGATGCAGCGCCGGGAACTGGCCCTGTGCCCAGCGGACCACCTGCACGGCCGGCGAATTGAGCAACAGCTTGGCCGACGGCGCCCGCCAGACGACCTGATCCATCAGGTTGTTGGGCCGGTAGGGCTTGTCGGCGATGCCGTCGCCGCTCAGATCGAAGGCGGGATTGTCGCTGTAGTAGTTGCCGCGGCCGGCGACGGACCAGTCGATCACCCGGGTGCCGACGTACATGACCTGCGTGCGGTTCTGCACGAAGGCGTTGCCGGAGATGGCGTTGCGCTCCGAGCCGGCGGTGAAGTGCACGCCGATCTCACAGCCCTCGAACCAGTTGTCCGAGAAGCGGTTCTTGTTGGCGTTGTAGATGAACAGGCACTTGTTGGCGCCGCGGACCGCGTTGCGCTCGATCGTCGCCTGATTGGCGTAGTTGAACAGCAGTCCGTGGTCGCGGTCGCGGTCGGAGACGTTGTGGGTCAGCGTCAGCCGATCCGAATACATCATGACGTAGCCGGCATCGCTGCCGATCGACAGATTGTCGGCGACCACGCTGTCGTTGGTGTACATGAAGTGCACCGCGAAGCGCAGATTGCGGAAGGTGTTGCCGCTGATCGTGTTGCGTTTGCTCGACACCGAGAACACGCCGTCGCGACCGTTGCGGATGTCGTTGTCGAGGATCTTCGAACCCGGCGTGTTCCACAGCGACACCGCCGGCCCACGTTCGCTGACCCTGAGCCGCTTCAGTCCGTCGATGACGTTGTGGCGCACGACGACGTCCTGCGGACCGTCGAGATAGACCGAGATGAGATTGTCGAGGACGTGATTGTTCTCGATGACCGCACGGTGGGCCTCGCGCCCGAGGAAGATGCCGGAGTTCTTGTCGATCAGGGTCAGGCCGGATCCGGTGACGGTGAGACCGCGGAGGGTCACGTCGGTCGCCGCGATGGTGATGGTCGAGCCCTCACCGGAGCCGCGGATCACCGCGCCGGGCTCGCCTTCGAGCGTCAGGTGGGGAACCCGGATCACGAGGTCGCCCGGATGCTCGCCGGCCGCGATGCGGAGGATGTCGCCGGGGCCGGCGCGAGACAGCGCCTCTCCGACGTCCTCGCCCGCGGCGACGACGATGGTTTCGGCGCGCGCCCGCAGATCCCCCGCTCCGAGAAGAGCCGAGAACACCACCAGAGATCGGGCGAGCGCGCGCGAAACCATCGCTCACGCCTTCTTCGGTCGGACGATCATGCGGCCGGACATTTCCATGTGCAGCGCATGACAGAACCACTGGCAGTACCACCAGTGCACGCCGGGTCGATCGGCGGTGAAGGTCACCGAGGCCGTCGCCTGCGGACTGATCTCCATCGCGATGCCGTAGCGCACGATGGTGAAGCCGTGCGTCAGGTTCTCGATGTCGTCCATGTTGGTGAGGAAGACGGTGACCTCGTCGCCCTCGTTCACCTCGAACTTCTCGAGGCTGTACTGCGGCGCGTTCGAGTGCATGTAGACCCGCACCCTGGTGCCGTCGCGGATCACGTCGGCGGCCGAATCCAGCTTGACGCCGTCCTTCTTCGCCCATTCGCGGGCCTCCGCGAACATCGGATCGTCACGGCTCCAGATCGAGACCGGATTGATCTTCGAGCGATGCACGATGCAGGAGTCGTGCGGCTCGGCGAAGGCCGGACCGTCGTGCACGATCTTCATCTCGTCGCCGGAGATGTCGATCAGCTGGTCGTTGTTGGGCTTCAGCGGGCCGACGTTGATGAAGCGGTCCTTGGAGAACTTGTTCAGCGACAGCAGCCACTTGCCGTCGGCCTCCCTGGTTTCGCCCATCGATGTGTGGTTGTGGCCGGGCTGGTATTGGACGTCGAGCTTCTGGAGGATCGGCTCGACCTTCTCGCCCGCGAAGGCCCGGCGGGCCTTGTCGATGTTCCACTTGACCATCTGGCTGTCGATGAAGAGCGTGGTGTAGGCGTTGCCCTTGTTGTCGAAGGCCGTGTGCAGCGGTCCCAGCCCCAGCTGCGGCTCGGCGACGACGACGTCGCGCTCCTTGATCTTGCCGTCGAACAGATCGTCGAACTTGCGGACGTCGAGCACACTGACCGTCGGCGACAGCTTGCCGTTGATCACCACATGGATGCCGTCGGGGGCGGTGTTGACGCCGTGCGGCGAGTTCGGGATCGGGATGTAGCGGGTGTATTTCGACCCGTGGCGGCCGTCGATCACCTTGACCCCGTTGTGGACCTCGTAGGCGCCGTCCTTCACCGCCTGCTCGATGCGCCGGATGTTGAAGAGCACCGCCCAGGCCTGCTCGTGATCGGTCATCTCGGCGACCGTCGTGCCCTTGTTCGGATTGTAGCAACTGGAGAAGGCGTACTTGCCCTGGTAGTCGGCGTCGCAGTTGTCGAGGTTGCCGTCGACCAGCACCTGCCAGGCGACCTCCATCTTGTCGCCGTCGATGGCGGTGAACACCGACCAGTAGGTCTTGGGGTCGTCGAGATTGCCGGTGCCGTCGTTCGGCAGCGGGATGATGTGCTCCGAATTGGCGAAGACGTAGCCGGTGCGCGGAAACTTCTGCGGCCTGAGACCGTGGATGTCGGAGGCGTTGGGCACCTCGATGATCTTGTCGGTCTTGAAGACGTCGAGCCGGATGCGGGCGACCCGGCAGTTGGCCTTGTCGTTCACGAAGAGATAGCGGCCGTCGTAGGTGCCGTCGGTGAACGAGACGTGCGGGTGATGCAGGTCGCCGTTGAGGTAGACGCCGCCGCGGGACTCCAGGAACTTCCGGCTCGCCGGCATCAGCCCATCGGTCAGGATCTTGCGGCTCTCGTTGGTCTGGCCCCAGCCGGTGGCGCTGTCGCGGTTGAACACCGGGATGCGCACCAGTTCGCGCATCGACGGCATGCCGATGACGCGCACTTCGCCGGTCTGACCGGAGGAGGAGAAGCCGTAGTACTCGTCGAGGTCGCCGGGTTTGACCTCGGCGCTCTGCGTGCCCGTGCCGGCGGCCCGCGCCTCTCGAACGAAGTTGAGATAGGCGCCGCCGCCGGTCAGGGCGGCCGCGCCGGCGAGGGTGGTTCCGCCGAGTACGCCACGCCGGCTGAGACCTGGGTTCGGGTTCTGGGTTTCGTCCGTCATGTCGGTCTTCCTCCTTGAGCCCACCGGAGCGGGGATGCTTGGACGGATTGCTCCACCCGTGTCAGGCGCCGAGGCCGTCGGCCGTGCCGGCCGGATCGGTGATCCGGCGCGGTCTGGGGAGCACGAGGGTGTCGGCGGCGGCGCGCGCGTCGCCGGTCGACGTGGCGGCGAATTTCTCGCGCTTCAGCCGCCGTTGGATCATCACCGGGCACTTCTGGTCGTGGTGGTAGAGCATCTGGCAGTGCAGGCACTGGATGCATTCGTTGGGATTGATGTGGCCTTCCGGGTGGATCGCCTGCACCGGGCACTCGTTGCCGCAGCGCTGGCAGGGATTGCCGCATTCCCGGTATCGCCTCAGCCAGTCGAACAGCCTCAGCCGCGCCGGGATCGCCATGGCGGCGCCGAGCGGGCAGAGGTAGCGGCAGAAGGCGCGTTCGACGAAGAGGCTCGCCGCGATCATCGCGCCGGCATAGAGGACGAACGGCCATTCGCGGGCGAAGCGCAGGATGATGGCGGTCTTGAACGGCTCGACCTCGGCCGCCTTCTCGGCCGTCCCGAGCGCGCTCAGGGAGATCCCGAACAGCACGAGGAAGACGATGTACTTCAGGGCGGTGAGCCGTTGGTGCGTGGTGAAGGCGATCTTCAGCTGCGGGATGCCGACGGCCTTGGCCAGGCGGTTCACCAACTCCTGCAGCGCCCCGAACGGGCACAGCCAACCGCAATAGGCGCCGCGGTTCCAGAACAGCAGCGACGCCGCGGTGGCGAACCACAGGATGAAGATCAGCGGCGCCATCAGGAAATAGTCCCAGCGGAAGTCGGTCCTGAGCGCGCCGAGGAACGCCAGGACGTTGACCACCGAGAGCTGCGCCTGCGCGTACCAGCCGATGTAGACGAGCGTGAAGATCATGAAGCCCAGCCGCACCCGGTCGTAGAACAGCGGGCGACGGACGAACCAGTCCTGAAAGAAGAAGATCAGCGTCAGCACGCCGATGGCGACGAGGAGGACCGCGATCTCGAAGACCTTGTCGCGCCACAGCTGCTGCCAGATCGGCGGCTCGGCGTCGCTCGGATCGAGGCTCGCAGGCGTGGCGGCGGCGGCAGGCTTCGCCGCCGGGCCGGTGGTGGCGACGGGGGGCGGCGCCACCACCGGCTTCAGATAGGCCTCGGGCAGCGAATAGCCGACGTCGAAGGTCAGGAAGGCCTTGTCGCGCGCGCCGGTCGCCCGCTGCGCCAGGAGCTTCAGGGTCCAGGGCGCGGCGACATCGAGGGTCGACGTGTCGGGCACCCGGAAGATGTCGACGTCGCGGAACTTCGGCGCGCCGCGTGCGACGACGTCGCCGATGCGGGTGTGGTTGCGGTCGTGGAAATGGATGCCGGCATCGCCCTGATCGACCTCGATCCGGTCGAAGATGCCGCCGCGCACGTAGCCCGACCCCTTGAAGGAGTAGGCGCCGTCGGCGGCGATCAGGATGGCCGCCTGACCGGGTTTCAGCGAGGCCGCCAGTGCCGCATAGCCCTGATCTCCGAGGAGGCTCCGCCCGATCGCCGGCACCGAGACCGGCGCCACGTAGAGGTCGATGAAGCTCCCGCTCGCGTCGGCGACTTCCGGGCGGTCGGCCGCTTCCGGATGCCCGGCACGACGGAAGGCCTCGCTGACCTCACCGACCGAGAGCGCCAGCCGCCGCACCGAGCCGTCGCCGAGAAGCCCGGGCCAGTCCGTCGGCGCCTCGTGGCTCGGATCGATCTCGCGGGCGACGGTCGCGACGGGGGCGGTCGAGCCGCCGATGCCGAGCGTGCGGGCGACGCGGACGCCGGACCGCACCATGCTGTCGGCGATGACGGCGACGGTGACGGTGGCGCCCGAGACGATGTCGACCTTCGGCCGCTCGGCACCGGCGTCGCGGCCGAGCGCGACGACGTCGGTTCCGACGTAACCCTGGATGAAGGCGGCGATGCGCGCCGGCGGAATACCGATCAGGACGATCGGTTCATGATGCGCCATCAACCGGGCGCCGGTGATCTTCCCCTCGACCGACAGCCCGACCAGGATCTCGATCGGCTGGCCCGAATAGCCGGTCGAATTGACCCAGTCGGCGTTGACGAAGGCGAAGCCGACGCGCTTGCCGCCGGCGAGCACCTCGGCCCAGGGCGGCGAGCCGGTGACGGCGCCGTAGTGGTCGGCGCCCGCGACGAGCTCGGCCGGCGGCACCTTGGCCAGATGCTCGGCGAGACGGCCGTCGGCCGCCTGCGCCGACACGACACCGGCGAGGACCATGGACAGTCCGGCGATCAGCAGTCGGAGGAAGGATCGACCCACGGGCGCCTCTTCGGGCAAAGTGCCGCCGTTGCGAAACGCCTCGTCGGCGTTTCGGTTCGCATCGTTCTTCGGTGTCGTCGGGTGCGGGCGGCGTCTGCGGCCGCGCCGCCTATTTCAGTGTCGACAGATAGGCGATCAGATTGGCGCGATCTTCCGGATTGGGCAGACCGGCGAACGTCATCTTCGTCCCCGGCACGAACTCCTGCGGCTTGATCAGGTAGACGTCGAGCGTCGCCTCGTCCCAGGTCTTGTCGAGACCCTTCATCGCCGGAGAATAGGTGTATCCCTCCAGCGAGGCCGCGCGGCGACCGACCACACCGAAGAGAGTCGGGCCGATGTTCTTCTTGGCGGGATCGATGGAGTGACACAGCGCGCACTTGCCGAAGACGACCTTGCCGGCAACGGGGTCGGCGGCGAGGCCGGCCTGCGCGAAGAGACTGGAGGCCGCCGCCGCACAGAAGGCGATCACTGCGATCTTCATTGTTCGATGGTCCTTCATGGCGTGCGGTCGGGCCGAGGGACACGGCCACCCACCGGAACGAAACGTTCGACGATGTCGATTCGATCAGATCGATCGGTGCGATGGCCGCGCCGTGGCGCGACCGGTGTTCTTCGGAATGACACGAACGGAACGCCCCTCGACCGACCGCGCCGATTTCGCCGACGCGATCCGACGACACGGGCCATCGCCCGTGTTGCACGACCGTCGTTGCAGAGGGGAGCGAAGCCGCCTCATTGCGGCCGGTAGGCGGGAATTCGGGTCGAACGTGACACCCCGCCTTGCAGATCGACGCGCCACCGAGGTCGAGCGCGATCTGCCGTACCCTTCGGGCGGCATCTTTGCCGCGGTACTGGGCAGACTGTATGAGCCTTCGGCGGTTTGCACCACCAACATTGGCGTGAACGGACACAGCGATCTGGCCGGGTCCGAGCGGGCGCCGTGACCCCGCTCGTCTGCCGTTCGGCCCTGGCCGGTCCGGCCGCCGGTCGCCCTCGCGGAGCCACCTCCGGCAACCTCGCGATACCTGCGATGGTCACCACGTTCGACGACGGCTCGCCTTTGCCGGGTCGGTGCGGCCTCGGCGACATCGATGGTCCCGCGCCGTTACCGACGTGCGTCGTCCCGGAGGACGCCGCGGCGCGCGCGGCGGTCCCCCGGGACGAGGCGTCTCGACGGGTGGGTCGGATCAGCCCTTCTTCGGCGGGTTGGCCGGCCAGGACTTGATCAGCGTGTCGTAGTCGACGGTCTCCGGCTTCGGCCGCTCGTTGGCGAGCTTGCGCTGCGGCGCGATGTTGCCGTCCTTCTCCGACTTGGAGAACCAGTACTCGGCGCTCTCCTTCTTGTTCATCTTCGGACCGCAGGCGCCCTGCACGCCCGACTTCTCGAGACGCTCCAGCACCGAATCCTGCGCCGTGGCGAGCGCGTCCATCGCCTGCTGCGGCGTCTTGGCGCCCGAGGAGGCGTCACCGATGTTCTGCCACCACAGCTGCGACAGCTTGGCGTAGTCCGGCACGTTGACGCCGGTCGGGGTCCACTGCACACGGGCCGGCGAGCGGTAGAACTCGATCAGACCGCCGAGCTTCGGCGCCCGTTCGGTGAAGGACTTGTCCCAGATGTCGGAGTCGCGGATGAAGGTCAGGCCGATGTGGCTCTTCTTGAGGCTGACGACCTTCGACACGATGAACTGCTGGTAGAGCCAGGCCGCCTTGCGGCGGTCGACCGGGGTCGACTTCAGCAGCGTCAGCGAGCCGACGTCCTGGTAGCCGAGCTTCATGCCTTCCTTCCAGTAGGCACCATGGGGCGAGGGCGCCATGCGCCACTTCGGCGTGCCGTCGGCGTTCACGACCGGGCCGGGCTTGACCATGTCGGCGGTGAAGGCGGTGTACCAGAACATCTGCTGGGCGACGTTGCCCTGGGCGGGGATCAGCGCCGAGTCGTAGAAGGTCATGCCGGCCGCCTGCGGCGGCGCGTACTTCTTCAGCCACTCGAGGTACTTGGTGACCGCATAGACGGAGGCCGGGCCGTTGGTGTCGCCGCCGCGTTCGACCGAGGAGCCGACCGGGTTGCAGCCTTCCATGCGGATGCCCCACTCGTCGACCGGGCGACCGTTGGGCAGGCCCTTGTCGCCGTTGCCGGCCATCGACAGCCAGGCGTCGGTGAAGCGCCAGCCCAGCGACGGGTCCTTCTTGCCGTAGTCCATGTGGCCATAGACCTTGACGCCGTCGATCTCCTTGATGTCGTTGGTGAAGAACTCGGCGATGTCCTCGTAGGCCGACCAGTTGACCGGCACGCCGAGCTCGTAGCCGTACTTGGCCTTGAACTTCGCCTTGATGTCGGGTCGGGTGAACCAGTCGTAGCGGAACCAGTAGAGGTTGGCGAACTGCTGGTCGGGCAGCTGGTAGAGCTTGCCGTCGGTCCACGAGGTGAAGGACTTGCCGATGAAGTCGTTCAGATCGAGCATCGGATCGGTGACGTCCTTGCCCTCGCCGGCCATCCAATCGGTCAGGTTGACCGTCTGGTTGTAGCGCGGGTGCGTGCCGATGAAGTCCGAGTCGTTGATCCAGCCGTCGTAGACCGACTTGCCCGACTGCAGCGCCGTCTGCAGCTTCTCGACGAGATCGCCTTCCTGGATGATGTCGTGCTTCACCTTGATGCCGGTGATCTCCTCGAAGGCCTTGGTCAGCACCTTCGATTCGTAGTCGTGCGTCGTCAGCGATTCCGAGACGATCGAGATCTCCATGCCCTTGTAGGGCTTGGCGGCGTCGGCGAACCACTTCAGCTCCTTCAGCTGCTCGTCCTTGGAGAGCGTCGAGGGCTGGAACTCGGTGTCGATCCATTTGCGGGCCGCCGCCTCGTCGGCGCGCGCCGCGTGGGCGGACATGGCGATCGCGAGCGTCGCCAACGAAATGCCGAATGCTCTCTTCATGGTCGTTTCCTCAGCTTTCGCGCCCTGTTCTTGTCGACGAGCCGGCTTCGGACGCATTCCGCCGGCTGCTGGTCTCGACGTCTCAGACGCGGCGGAACACCGCCGTCGCCCAGACGAGAGAGAGGCCGGTCGCCCAGAGCAGGTCGCTCCCGGTCAGGGCGAGCCAGGCGAGATGGATGAAGGCGGCGCCGAGCAGCGAGACGAACAGGCGGTCGCCCCGCGTCGTCGGGAAGCCGAGCACGCCGACGCGTTCGATCTCGGGCGCGCGGACCGCGAGCACGGTCATCACGGCGAGCGTCGCGGCGATCACGGCGAAGAACAGACCCGTCTGCCAGGTCCAGGCCATCCATGCGGTGTCCATGGCGAACCTCACACGCGGCCGAGGGCGAAGCCCTTGGCGATATGATTGCGGACGAACCAGATCACGAGCGCCCCGGGGATCAGGGTGAGCGCGCCGGCGGCGGCGAGCAGGCCCCAGTCGATGCCGGAGGCCGACACCGAGCGGGTCATGATCGAGGAGATGGCTCTGCTGTTGGTCAGCGTGCGGGCGAGCAGCAGCTCGACCCACGAGAACATGAAGCAGAAGAAGGCGGCGACGCCGATGCCGTTGGCGATCAGCGGCAGGAAGATCTTTCCGAAGAACTTCGGGAAGGAATAGCCGTCGATCCGCGCCGTCTCGTCGATCTCGCGCGGCACGCCCGAGATGAAGCCCTCGAGGATCCACACCGCCAGCGGCACGTTGAAGATGCAGTGGGCGAGCGCGACGGCCCAGACGCTGTCGAAGAGCCCGACCGACGAATAGAGATTGAAGTAGGGCAGGGCGAAGACCGCCGGCGGCGCCATCCGGTTGGTGAGAAGCCAGAAGAACAGGTGCTTGTCGCCGACGAAGCGCCAGCGCGAGAAGGCGTAGGCCGCCGGCAGCGCCACGGAGATCGACAGGATCGTGTTCAGCCCGACGTAGCCGAGCGAGAAGGCGAAGCCGTCGAACCACTCCTGCGAGGTGAAGATCACCGCGTAGTTCTTCAGCGTCGGCTGCGACGGCCAGAGCGTCATCGAGGTGGAGATCTCGACGTTGCCCTTGAAGGACAGATTGATCAGCCAATAGATCGGCATCATCAGGCAGAAGAGGTAGGAATAGAAGATGAGTCGACGGAGGTTCATGGTCAGGCCTCCCGGCTGTCTCTGGCGACGATCGCGGTGTAGAACACCCAGCTGACCGTCAGGACGATGAGCGTGTAGACGATCGACATCGCCGCGGCCTTGCCGAGGTCGAACTGACCGAGCGCGATCTTGACGAGGTCGATGGAGAGCACGGTCGTGGAGTTGCCCGGCCCGCCGCCGGTGACCACGAAGGGCTCGGTGTAGATCATGAAACTGTCCATGAAGCGCAGCAGCACGCCGATCAGCAGCACGCGGCCGAGCTTGGGCAGTTCGATGCGGCGGAACACGTCGAGCCGCGAGGCGCCGTCGATGCGGGCGGCCTGGTAATAGGCGTCCGGGATCGACTTCAGCCCGGCGAAGCACAGGAGCCCGACGAGGCTCGTCCAGTGCCAGACGTCCATCACCACCAGCACCACCCAGGCGTCGACGACGTTGCTGGTCGGATTGAAGTCGAGACCGACGGCGTTCAGCAACCAGCCGAAGAGACCGATGTCGGCGCGGGTGTAGAGCAGCCAGATCATGCCGACGACGTTCCACGGCACGAGCAGCGGCAGCGCCATCAGCACCAGCGCGAAGGCGAGGCTCGTGCCGGTGCGCGGCATGCACAGCGCGATCAGGATGCCGAGCGGCACCTCGATGGCGAGGATCGTCGCCGAGAAGGCGGTGGAGCGCCCCAGGGCCTCCCAGAAACGGCCGCCGAGTTCGCTCGACGGGTCGAGCAGCTCGGAGTACCAGGCGGTGCCGTTCCAGAAGAACTGGTTGTTGCCGAACGTGTCCTGGAACGAGTAGTTCACCACCGTCATCAGCGGCAGGACCGCGTTGAAGGCGACCAGCAGGAACACCGGCAGGACGAAGAACCAGGCTCGGTTGTCGAAGGATTTGGTCATCTCTCACCCCACCCGCCGGCTGTCGGCATAGACGTGGATCTGTGCGGGATCGAAGGCGATCCGGGCCTCGGGACCGGCCGGGATCTCGCCGTCGGGCACCTGCGCCGCGAGCTTTCGTCCCTCGAAGAGGACGCGCGCGTAGCGCACGCGGCCGAGGTCGTCGATCCGCTCGATCGTCGCCGGATGACCCGCCCCGCGGGTCAGCCGGACGTGTTCGGGACGGATGCCGATCTCGATGCGGTCGCCCTGCGGCGGTTTGGCGAGCCCGCGTGCCAGAGCGACGGCGCTTCCCCCCACGTGGGCGACGGCGCCTTCGATGCGCGCGGGCAGGATGTTCATGCCCGGCGAGCCGATGAAGTGGCCGACGAACGTGTGTTCCGGCCGGTCGTAGAGCTCGTCCGGGCGGCCCGACTGGACGATGGCGCCGTCGTGCATGACCACCACCGTGTCGGCGAAGGTCAGCGCCTCGGTCTGGTCGTGGGTGACGTAGATCATCGTGATGTCGAGGCGGCGATGCAGCGCCTTGAGTTTCGAGCGCAGCTCCCACTTCAGCGCCGGATCGATCACCGTCAGCGGCTCGTCGAACAGCACCGCCGCCACGTCGGAACGGACGAGGCCGCGTCCGAGCGAGATCTTCTGCTTGGCGTCGGCGCCGAGGCCGCGGGCGCGCTGGCCGAGATCGTCGCCGAGATCGAGCAGCCCGGCGATCTCGCGCACCCGCTCGTCGACCAGCCCCTGCGCCATGCCGCGATTGCGCAGCGGGAAGGCGAGGTTCTCGTAGACGGTCATCGTGTCGTAGACGACCGGGAACTGGAACACCTGGGCGATGTTGCGCCGCTCGGTCGGCAGCCGCGTCACGTCGGCCCCGTCGAAACGGACGGCGCCGTGCGACGGCGTGACGAGACCGGAGATGATGTTGAGCAGCGTGGTCTTGCCGCAGCCCGACGGCCCGAGCAGCGCATAGGCGCCGCCCTGGCGCCAGACCGTGTTCATCGGCTTCAGCGCATAGTCCGAGGGCTGCTGCGGATTCGGCCCGTAGGCATGGGCGAGGTCGGCGAGTTCGATGCGGGCCATGGTCGACCTCTCACGCGGACGGACGGGCGCCGGGGGCGGACACCACGCGGCCGTCGGGGCTGAAGACGAAGAGACGGGCGGGATCGACGTGGACGGCGATCGGCGCGCCCGGGGCGATCTCGTGGACGCCGGGCGTCAGCGCCACCCAGCGCAGCGGCCCGGTGTGGACGTGGACGTAGCTCTCCGAGCCGGTGATCTCGGTGACGTCGACGGTGCCGACGAGTTCGATCGTCTCGACCTCGCCCGGCGCCAGCCGCAGATCGTGGGCGCGGATGCCGACGACGTAGTCGCCGTCCGGGAGAGCGCCGAGCGGCCCGAGCGCCGAGGTCTCCGCCCCCGAGGGCAGACGCACCGCGTCGCCGTGTTTGGTGATCGCCATGGCGTTCATCGGCGGATCGGAGAAGGTCTGCGCCGCGGCGAGCGAGGCCGGCCGGCGATAGGTCTCGGCGGTCGGCCCGTGTTGCAGGATGCGCCCCTCGCCGAGGCAGATCGTGTTGCCGCCGAGCAGCAGCGCCTCGGCCGGCTCGGTGGTGGCGTAGACGAAGATCGCCCCGGTCTCGGCGAAGATCCGCGGCAGTTCCTCGCGCAGCTCCTCGCGCAGCTTGTAGTCGAGGTTGGCGAGCGGCTCGTCGAGCAGGACGAGATCGGCGCCGCGCACCACCGCGCGGGCGATGGCGCAGCGCTGCTGCTGGCCGCCGGAGAGCTTCAGCGGCGTCTTGTCGAGATGGGCCTCGAGCTTGAGGAGCCGCGCGGCGGCCCGCACCTCGGCATCGATCCGGTCCGCCGCCACCTTCTGCACCCGCAGCGGCGAGGCGATGTTCTCGTAGACGCTCAGGCTCGGGTAGTTGATGAACTGCTGGTAGACCATGGCGACCGAACGGCGCTCGACAGGCACGCCGGTGACGTCGCGGTCGTCGGCGAGAACGCGGCCGGCGGTCGGTCGATCGAGCCCCGCCATCACCCGCATCAGCGAGGTCTTGCCCGAGCGCGTCGGTCCGAGGAGGACGTTCACCGTCCCTCGCTCCAGCGAGAGATCGATGTCCCGGAGGTGCCACTCGCCTCCGGACTGTAGTGAAATGCCTTGGAGCGACAACGACATGTGCGCCTCGATCGGGTTCCGTCGGTGCATGGGGTCGGGTTCCCGCGATCGGTCGGATCGCGGGTCGACATGGCAAAAGGGTCCTCCGCACGCGGAAGCGGGTTCCGCGCGGCGTCGTGACGGGGGGTGGAAGGGGCGGCCTCAGCCGGCGGCCCAGTCCCTCGCGAGCGCCCGGGTGAGCGCCTGGAAGCGAGCGAATTTCGGCGCGTGCGCGGCATGGCGCTCGGCCGAGGGCTCGCAACGGCGGCGCACGCGGACCATGCGGGCGATCGCCGTTTCGAAATCGGGATGGGCGCCGATGGCCACCGCCGAGGCGATGGCGACGCCGCGGGCGCCGAGCTCGGTGCCGTCGGTCACCTCGATCGGCAGGCCGAGCACGTCGGCGAACATCTGCGTCCAGATCTCCGAGCGCGACGCACCGCCCGCCAGCCGGATCGACGTCGGCTTGGCCGCGTCGTAGCCCGAGAGCAGCCGTTCGATGTCGACCCGGTGGGCATAGGCGATGCCCTCGAAGACCGCGCGCAGCACGTCGCCGAGCCGGTCGGAGCGCTTGACGCCGAGAAGGCCCGCCGGCGCGCCGCCGGGGCCGCCGAAGAGATAGGGGAAGAAGACGATGTCGTTGTCGCGGTCGAGCGCCTCGGAGACGTAGTCGTTGCAGACGTCGTAGACCGAGAGCCCGGCCGAGACCGCGCGATGGGCCTCGCCGTCGAGGATCTCGCGGCAGAACCATTCGAAGTTGGAGGCCGAGGTCGCCGCCCCTTCGGTCGCGAGAATCTGGTCGCCGACCGGATAGGGCATCTGCAGGAAGGGCACGACCGACAGGCGCGGCGCCTGGTGCAGCGTCGAATTGATCGAGAAGGTGCCGGCGATCATCGACAGCCGGTCGGGACCGACGACGCCGGAGGCGAGCGCGGCGGCCGCGACGTCGACGACGCCGCGCACGACGGGCGTACCCTCCTTGAGACCGGTCTGGAGCGCCGCAGCGGCGGTGACGCGGCCGACCACCTCGGCCGAGGGGCCGATCTCCGGCATCCGCTCGAGCCATTCGGGGATGCCGAGGTCGGCGAAGATCTCGCGGGAATAGGTGCCGGTCGCGACGTCGATCGCCCCGGCGATGCCGGCGTCGGTCGGATCGGTCGAGAAGTCGCCGCAGAGCCGACCGCGCAGGAAGTCCTTGCAGAAGAGGACGCGGCGGGTGCGGGCGACGACCTCGGGCTCGTTGCGGGAGAACCAGGCCATCAGCGCGATCGCCTGACCCGGCCAGATGCGCTGCTGGATGCGCCGGGCGGAGACGCCGGCGCGGCCGTTGCCTTCCCATTCGGCGACGAGGCCGGCGGCGCGGCTGTCGGTCGAGACGACGCCCGGACGCACCGGATCGCCGTTCTCGTCGGTCAGATAGATGCCGCTGCCGTAGCCCGAGCAGGACACCGCGACCACGTCGTCGGGCGAGGTTCCGGTCGCCTCGAGCACCGAGGCGATGGATTCGCAGGCCGCCCGCCACATGCGTTCTGGGTCGCGCTCGGTGTGGCCCGGCGCCGGAAACAACATCTGGTTCGGACGGCGCTCGCAGGCGAGTTCCCGCCCGTCGAGATCGAAGAGCGCCGCCTTCGTCATCGTCCCGCCGGCATCGATGCCGATCAGACGCTCCCTCATGGCTTTCCTCCTGGCCGGACATTGCCGGCCGATCATTCGTTTGCGTGTTCAACACGTCATTACATGTTGGATCATATCGAGAGCGATCGACTCGTCAATGCCCCTTTGGTGCTTTTTTCAAACGATGAGATCCGGCGAAATTTGTCGATCGTCTCCCATTGACAGCTCAGACAGGGTGTGATGCCCTTGAACTTGTAATAACGAGATCGGAGCATCCGTCGCCTCCTCGCAGGCGGAAGCCTTCGCCACCGATCCCACGCCAACCGCTTCGACCGGAGCTCTCGATGCCGTCCCGCGATTCCATCCTCGACGTCCTGCGTTCGGGAAGAAGCCCCGAGGTCCTGATCATCGGCGCCGGGATCAACGGCATCGGCACGTTCCGCGATCTCGCCTTCCAGGGTGTTCCCGCCCTGATGGTCGACCGCGGCGACGTCTGTTCGGCGACGAGTTCCGCCTCCTCGCGGCTGATCCACGGCGGCCTGCGCTACCTCGAGATCGGCGAATTCGCCCTGGTGCGCGAATCGGTCGAGGAGCGCAATCGCCTCCTCCTCGACGCCCCCCATCTCGTCCGCCCGATCCGCGTCCGCATCCCTATGCGCGACCTGATGAGCGGGCTCTTCGCCTCGGTCGGCCGCTTCCTCGGCCTCGTGCGCTCGCCCGGTCCCAAGGGCGCGCTGGTGGTGGCGCTCGGCCTGATGGTCTACGACCTCTTCGGCCGCCGCGACCGCACCATGCCGCTCCACCGCATGGTGCCGAAGCGCGAGTTCCGCCGGACGATGCGCGGCCTCGACCCGTCGATCCGCTACATGGGCGAATATCACGACGCCCGCCTCGTCGCCCCCGAACGGCTCGGCTACGAACTGCTGGCGCAAGCCGAGGCGGTCTGCCCGGATGCGATGGCGGCGACCTACGTCGCTGTCGCCGGACGGCGCGGCGACGCCGTCGTGCTGACGGACGCCGAGAGCGGCGAGTGCTTCACCGTCCACCCCCGCGTCGTCGTCAACTGCGCCGGCGCCCGGGTCGACGAGGTCGACCTCGACCTCGGCATCCGCGAGAAGCTGATCGGCGGCACCAAGGGCTCGCATCTGGTGCTGCGCCATCGCGCCTTCGTCGAGGCGCTCGACGGCTGCATGCTCTATTTCGAGACCCCCGACCACCGCATCTGCCTCGCCTACCCGCTCGACGGCGACCACGTCCTGCTCGGCACCACCGACCTGCGCACCGACGATCCCGGCGACGTGGTCTGCTCGCCGGCCGAGATCGACTATCTCTTCGGCGTGATGAAGGAGGTGATGCCCGGTCTCGACCTCGACGTCGGCCAGATCGTCCACACCTACGCCGGCGTCCGCCCGCTGCCGGCGAGCGACGGCGTCGCCGGCGCCATCAGCCGCGATCACTCCATCCGCGTCTTCGAACCCGAGGGCGACCGGCCCTTCCCGGTGCTGTCGCTGGTCGGCGGCAAGTGGACGACCTTCCGCGCCTGCGGCGAGGAGATCGCCGACGCGGTGCTGAAGATCCTCGACCGCCCGCGCCGGCGCTCGACCGCCGGCGTGCCGATCGGCGGCGGTGCCGACTGGCCGGCCGACGTCGGCTCCCATGTGGCCGCGACCGCGGCGCGTTTCCGCATCCCCCAGGCCCGCGCGGCGATCCTCTTCGACCGCTACGGCACCGGCATGACGGCGATGCTCGCGAGTTTTGCCGGCGAAACCGAAATTCCCCTCGTCCACCTACCCGATCACTCGCGCCAGGAGATCGCCTTTCTGGCGAAGAACGAGCGCGTCGTGCATCTTGTCGACATCGTGCTGCGGCGAACCCTCGTCGCCCTGCACGGTCGGGCGACGTCGGACGCCCTCGCCGAACTCGCCGACGTCGTCGGCACCGCCCTCGGGTGGTCGCCGGAGCGTCGCGCGGAGGAGGCGCAGGCGGCCGCCGACGTCCTCGGCGACAACCACGACGTTCAGGGACGCCCGAGATGACAGAGACCCGCCGCCGCGCATCGCGTTCGAGCCCCGATCTCCTCGCCAGCCTCAAGCCGCTCGCCCCTCGCGAGGCCGGTTCGGGCCTGCCCCTGTGGTCGCAGCTCAAGACGGCGATCCAGACCATGATCGTCACCGAGCAGCTCGGCGAGAACGCCCGCCTGCCGTCGGAATCCGAGCTCTGCGATCTCTTCGGCGTGTCGCGGACGGTGGTGCGCGAGGCGCTCAACCAGCTCGTCTACGAGCGGGTCATCTACAAGCTGCAGGGCAAGGGCGCCTTCGTCGCCGGCAAGCGCGACGACCAGGGCTTCCTCGGCTCCAACATCGGCTTCTCCGGCGAGCTGCATCACACCGACCACGCCATCAGCCGCACCATCCTGCGGCAGGAACTGTCGAAGCCGACCGAGCGGGCGCGCGAGATGCTGAACCTCGCCTCGCCCGACGAGCCGGTGGTGGCGCTCGATCGCGTGCTGGCGGTCGACGGCGTGCCGCGCATCCTCGTCCTGACCTACGTCGTGTCGCGGCTGGCGCCCGGATTCGAACAGGTGCCGATGCACAACCGCTCGCTCTACGAGACGCTGGCGCGGCGCTACGGCATCACCATGCGGCGGGCGGAACGCTGGCTCGAGGCCGCCTCCGCCACCGCCGAACAGGCCAAGTTGCTCGGCATCCCCAAGGGGGCGCCGGTCATCGCGATCGAGTCGATCTCCTACATGCAGACCGACGAACCGATCGAGTACTACACCGCCGTCTACAGGACGGATCACGCCCGGCTGCACTTCATCGTGAGCTGACGGCGTCGGCGCCGAGCCTCCTCGGCCCGCCCCGTCCCTCGCGAAACGACGCCGCCGGGCATCGAACAGGCGATCACGATCGCTTCCTCCCCGTCGCATCGGCCCGACCGGCCGGTTCGGCGAAGGGCGGAGCGCGTCCGAAGGAAACCGAAGGGCGAAACGCCCGGACTTTCGAGGAAGGAGACTACCGATGGCCCACATGGGAGACCTGGTTGCCGAGATGCTGGCGCAGTACGGCGTCGAGCTGGTGTTCGGCATGCCGGGGGGACAGACGACGGCGCTGCACGACGGCATCTCGCGCCGCACCGACCGCATCCGCCACGTGCTGATGCGCGACGAGCGCAACGCCGCCTATGCCGCCGACGCCTATGCCCGCCTCACCGGCAAGCCCGGCGTCTGCGACGTCACCGTCGGCCCCGGCGCCAATCTGCTGCCGGCCGGCTTCATCGAGGCGCTCAACGCCTCGGTGCCGATGGTCGGCATCGTCGGCGAACTGCCGCTCGACTGGCTGACCCTGAAGGAGAAGGGCATCGCCTCGCAAGGCTTCGACCAGCTCTCCTTCTTCAAGACCATCACCAAGGACAGCTGGCTGGTGCCCTCCGTCTCCGCCCTGCCGGAGATGATCCGCACCGCCTTCCGCGTCGCCACCTCGCCGCGGCCGGGCCCGGTCGCCCTGATCATCCCGCACGACGTCTTCGACGCCGAATGGGACGAGGCGGCGATCCGCATCGGCGTCGACGAACGCGCCGTCCGCGCCCCCTTCGTCCGCTCTGCCCCCGTCGGCAGCGACGTCGACGCGGCGGTCGCCCTGATCCGGCGTTCGAAGCGGCCGGCGATCGTCTACGGCGGCGGCGTCCACGGCGCCGACGCCTGCGCCGAGGCGACCCGCTTCGCCGAACGGCTCGGCGGCCTCGCCGTCACCAGCCTGACCGGCCGCGGCTCGGTCCCCGAGACCGCGCCTCACGCCGCCGGCACGCTCAACCCGCTCGGCTCCTGGGCGGCGATCGAGCTGATCAAGGAGGCGGATCTCGTCATCTGGTGCGGCTCCAAGGCGAGCCAGAACACCGCGATGAACTGGACGCTGCCGTTGCCCGAGCAGGCGACGATCACCATCGACGCCGACCCGGCCGAGCACGGCCGCACCTTCCACCCGACCGTCTCGCTCTTCGGCGACGTGCGCGAGGCGCTGCTGCTGCTCGAAGCGAGGCTCGAGCCGCAGTCGCATCCCGAATGGGCGGCGCGCATCGTCGAGATCAAGGCCGAGGGCGAACGGCAGAAGCGGGTCGAGATCGAGAGCGAGACGCTGCCGATCCATCCCGCCCGCGTCATGGCCGAACTCGCCGCCCGCCTCGGCGAGGACGACATCGTCGTCTCCGACGCCAGCTTCTCGGCCGGCTGGATCGCCAACCACCTGCCGGTCCGCAAGCCGGGCCGCGGCTTCCTCTACGCCCGCGGTCAGGGCGGCCTCGGCTATTCGACGCCGGCGGCGATCGGCGCGGCGGAGACGCGGCCGGGCACCCGCATCGTCACGGTGGCCGGCGACGGCGCCTTCTCCTACACGATCGGCGAACTGGCGACCCAGGCGCAGCGGAACCAGAAGGTCGTCAACGTCGTCCTGAACAACGGCCGGCTCGGCTGGATCCAGCTGTGGCAGGAGATCTTCTTCAAGAACGTGCAGTCGGCGCTGTTGGAGAGCCAGAGCTGCCACCCGAACTTCGCCGACGCGGCGAGCGCGCTGGGTCTCGCCGGCTTCTACGCCGAGAAGCCCGAGGACATCGGCCCGGCCCTCGACGCCGCCTTCGCCCACGACGGCCCGTCGGTGGTGGAGGTGCGGGTCGACGATCTGGCCACCCCGATCCACTCGTTCAAGCGCCGCATGCGCGAGGGCGGCGACAGCCCGCGCCCGCGCCCCGGCACGGTCTACAGGCTGCGCGACTGGAAGGTGTCTCCCGACCTTCCCTGACGCAGCCGGGAAGCGGGATCCGACGGGACCGATCGCGGGCCGGCAAAACCGCGATCGGACCTCCCCCGAAAGGGTCCCGCTTCCCCTTTTCTTCACGAGAACGCCCGCGGACCGGTCCGATCCGCGGGCGTTCTTCGTTCGGATGATGCGTCGGCGTCACGCCGCCCGGATCTGCCGCATCAGGTCGGCGAGCGCCTCCGACAGGATCGACGACTGGGCGGTGAGATCGCTCGCCGAGTCGAGCACCTTGCCGGCGGCGGCGCCGGTCGCCTCGACGGCGGTCTCGACGCCGGCCACCTCGTGGACGACGGTCTCGGTGCGATCGGCGGCGCGGGTGATGTTGGCGGCGATGTCGCGGGTCGTCGCCGACTGTTCCTCGACGGTGGCGGCGATCGCCGTCGTCAGGTCGTCGATCGACCGGATCGTCCCGACCACCGCGGCGATCGCGTCGGCGACCTCGGTCTTGGCCTTCTGAACGGCGGCGATCTGGTGCGAGATCTCCTCCGTCGCCTTGGCGGTCTGCCCGGCGAGGTTCTTCACCTCGCTCGCCACCACCGCGAAGCCCTTGCCCGCCTCGCCGGCACGCGCCGCCTCGATGGTGGCGTTGAGCGCCAGGAGATTGGTCTGCCCGGCGATGTCGGCGATCAGGCCGAGGATCTCGGCGATGCGCCGGCTCGCCTCCTCGAGGCCCTGCATCTTGCCGGAGGCGCAATCGACCTCCTCGACGGCCGAGCGGGCGATGGCGGAGCTGTCGGCGACGCGGGCGCCGATCTCGTCGATCGAGGCCGAGAGCTCCTCCGCCGCCGCGGCGACGGTCGCCACGTTGCCGGCGACGTCGGCCGACAGCGCCGCCGCCTCGCGGGTATGGACGACCGACGTGGCGGCCGTCTCGCTCATCCCCTGCGCCTCGCCCTCGAGCAGACGGGCGGCACCCGAAACGGCGCCGATCACCGTGCCGATGGTCTGTTGCAGTCGCGCCGCGACTTCCTCCGTCGCCGCCTGACGCTCGCGAGCCGCCCGTTCGCGCTCGCCCGCCTGCTCGGCGCGCAGCCGGTCGGCTTCGAGGCTCGCGTCGCGCAGCACCGCGACGGCACCGACGATCTCGCCGATCTCGTCCGCCCGCCGCACCTCCGGCAGGGCGACCTCGCGATCGCCGGCCGCGATCGAGCGGATCGACACCGACAGCTGGCCGAGCGGCCGGATCACCCGGCGGACGGCGAGCAGCCCGGCGGCGACGGCGAGCGCCGTCGCCACGAACCAGGCGATCGCGGCGAAGATCACGTCGTGCGTCGCCCGGGCGATGTCGGCATCGGCGTCGGCGACGATGCGGGCGAGCGCCGCGTCGCGCAGCTCGACGATGGTGCTCAGCGCCGTCGTCGTCCACGGACGCCACGCCGCGACGTCCTGCCCCGGCTCGCGACCCTCGCGGGCCCGTCGCGCCATGTCGGCGTAGACCTTGCCGGCCTTCTCGACGAACTCGATGCGCACCTTGTCGAGCGCCGCGCCGAGGCCGCCTTCGCGACCGGCCTGGTCGACGCTGCGGACGACGCGGATCCACACCTGATCGATGCGCCCGTCGTATTCGAAGGTCCGCGCGGCGAGATCGGGACCGAAGGCCTTGCCGGTGGTGACGAAGCTCGTCAGCCAGGACGACCGCGTGCCGGAAATGTCGCGCAACTCCATCGCCACCGCGACGACCGGCACGGTGCGGCCGATGTCCGGGTCGCGGCGCATGATGTCGGTTTCGAGCTTGGCCAGCACCCGCGTCCCGGCCTCGGTCATCGTGACCAGCAGTTCGGGGAAGGTGCGGAAGGCATCCTCGCCGCGCTCCGCCTTCGGCCGGGTCAGCGCCGCATCGGCGATCCCGCGCGCCTTGGCGAGATTGGCCGTCGCCTCGTTCGCATAGGTCCGGTAGCTCTCCGCCAGATCGCGCGGCAACGCCTCGACGGCGGCGACGAGCGCGGCGAGCGCCGCGTCGTTGCCCGCCCGCTTGCTCTTCGCCTCTTCCAGCCCCTTCGCCGACGGCATCGCGTCGCTGTTCAGCAGAACGTTGTAGGGGCCGCGCTCCAGCGCAATGCGCTCGTTGAGCAGCGCGGTTGCCGCCATCACGTCGACGAGGGCCCGGGCGACCACCGCGTCCGACCGTCGGAGCCACGCGTCGCGGGCGATCCAACCGCTGGTCAATGTGGTCACCACGCCGATCATCGCGATGATCAGCAGGAAGAGTGTCTTCATCCGCATCGGCGGAGCCTCCGGCATCGAGACGACGCGCCGTCGCGCGTATCCTCCGGAAAGCCAATGCGAGAATGACTAACGTTCGATGAATTCACAGACGTTTCCGAGGAAACACATGGCGGATCGTCGACGAGACCCTTGTAAAAAGTTACAGGCCGCCAATAGTTACGTTACGTAATACAGTACTTCCGACAGAGGTTCCTCGACGAAGGCCGTCACGTCTCGGCGCTGGCGAGCAACGACAGGACGTGGGCATGCGAGGTGTCGAAAGCGACCTGTTCTTCGGCCGTGAAGCGGCAGGCGACGACGCGTTCGCGGCCCGACCGGCCGATCACGCAAGGCACGCTCATCACCGCGTCGCGCACGCCGTATTCGCCCTCGAGCAGCGTGCCGACCGGCAGCACCGAGTGTTCGTCGCCGGCGATCGCCCGGATGATGCGATAGACGCTCGCCGCGATGCCGTGGTTGGTGTTGCCCTTGCCCGCCAGGATGTCGAGGCCGATCTGGATCACCCGCTTGCGCACGCCGTCGCGGTCGATCGGCGCCACGCCGTTGAGCGAGCAATAGGTCTCGATGTCGAGACCGCAGACGTTGCACAGGCTCCAGGGGATGAAGCTCGTCTCGGAATGATCGCCGATCACCCAGCCGAAGATGTTCTTCGGGTCGATGCCGACGTGGTCGGAGACGATGCGCATGAACCGCGCCGTGTCGATGATCGTGCCGAGGCTGATCACCCGCTCCTTCGGAAACGACGAATGGCGCAGCGCCACCTGGGTCAGGATGTCGACCGGGTTGGTCACCATCAGCACGATGGCGTTCGGCGACGTCCGCTCCACCTCGGCGATGATCTCGCGCATGATCGCGGTGTTGATCTTCACCAGCATGTCGCGGGTCTGACCGGGCTTGATGTTGGCCCCGGCGGTCATCACCACGATGTCGCTGCCCTTGGCGTCGTCGAAGTCGCCGACCACCAGCCGTGGGTTCTGCGCGTAGATGAAGGAGGTGATGTGGGAGAAGTCCCAGATCTCCGCCCGCGCCTTGTCCAGCGCCTTGTCGATCGCGACGATCTCCGTCGCCACGCCGGCGTTCAGCAGATGGCCGACCACCTCGGTGCCGACCGCGCCCATTCCCACCACGGTGATCTTCATGGATCGCCTCCTGCCCCGTCCGGCATCGGCCGCTCCGCCCGACCGAGGATCGAGCCCCGGGCAGGGCGGAGCGGGTCTCGTCTCAGTCGACCGCGTCGTAGAACTCGCCGCGCGCGCCGCAGACCGGGCAGGCGTCCGGCGCCGCGCCGATCACCGTGTGGCCGCAGATCGGGCAGACGTGCAGCTCGATCTCGCCGAGATCGCCCCCGGCCTTCACCGCCGCGAGCGCCGCCTGGAAGAGCTCGTGATGGACCTTCTCGACCTCGAGCGCGAAGCGCATCGAGCGGGCGGCCTTGCGGTTTCCTTCCGCCTCGGCGCGCTCCACCATCGGCGGATACATCTCGGTGAACTCCTCGTGCTCGCCGGCGATCGCCTTCTCGAGATTGGCCGCCGTCGCCTCGACGCCGCCCATCGCCTTGAGATGGGCGATCGCGTGGATCGTCTCGGCCGCCGCCACGGCGCGGAAGAGCTTGGCGACGCCGGGCATGCCCTCCTCGTCGGCCTTCTCGGCCCAAGCGAGATACTTGCGATTGGCCTGCGATTCGCCCGCGAAGGCATATGCGAGATCGTCCGTCGTCGACATGGAGGTCGTCCTCTCGTGGCGGCCGACCACGACGGTCCTGCCGCAGGTTCCGGTGAAGATCGAAGCATTCTAGGATTCGCTCGACGCCGTCGGCATCGGCCGAAACCCGTAGGCAGACGAGCCCTGCGCTCGACGCCGACCGGTCGGGGTGCGAGGATCGCGGCTCCACCGGATTCGCACGCCCGCCATGCTCCGCCGCACCGTCTTCCCCCCCCGCCCACCGATCGTCCTCCGCGTCCGCCCGCTGCCCGGCCGGCCGACCCGCGGCATCCTGACCGGCGCCGGCCTGACGCTGCCCTGTGCGCTCGGTCGGTCCGGTACCACGCGGATGAAACGGGAAGGCGACGGCGCCACGCCGGTCGGCCGCTTCGCCCTGCTCCACGGCTATCGACGGAACGATCGCGGCCTGCCGGTCGCGGCCCCTTTCCCGCTCGTGCCGATCCGGCCGGAAGACGGCTGGTGCGACGACATCGGCGACGGCCGCTACAATCGGCAGGTCCACCTGCCCTTCGCCGGATCGCACGAAGTGATGCGGCGCGACGACGGGCTCTACGACATCGTCATCGTGCTCGACGCCAATGTCCGGCAGCGGTCGATCGGTCGCGGCAGCGCCATCTTCTTCCATTGCGCGCGACCGGGCTATGAGCCGACCGCCGGCTGTGTCGCCCTCGCCCCCGCCGACATGCGTCGCCTGCTGCCGCGGCTCGGTCGCCGCACCGTCATGGTCGTCGGCTGATCGGGCGACGACGCACCGGGACTCGCCATCGGTGCATCCCGTTCCGCCGACTCGTTTCGGATGCAATTGGATCGCTCACGAATCGAGTCGGAACGCGACCCCCTCCAGGATTCGCAGGGAAGGCCCAGGACGGCCGCGCCGGCGCCTCCGCCCCAACCCCTCGTCGTACTTCGAGAATGCCCGCCCACGAGTCTCGCTCGAGGTCGATCGTTTCGGATTCGAAATCATCTCGGAGTCGCAGCGATTCCGCCGACTCGTTCCGCGTGTCTTCGCCTCAGACCGGGTACGACCGACCGCCGAAGAGCGCGCTGCCGACCCGCACGTGGCTGGCGCCGAGACCGACGGCGATCTCGAAGTCGGACGACATGCCCATCGACAGACCGCTCACGCCGCAGTCGCGCGCGAGCTTCGCCAGCAGCGCGAAATGCGGACCCGGCGCGTCCTCGACCGGCGGGATGCACATCAGCCCCTCGATCGCCAGACCGTGCACGCTGCGGCAGCGTTCGACGAAGGCGACCGTCTCGCGCGGATCGATGCCGGCCTTCTGCGGCTCGGCGCCGGTGTTGACCTGGACGAAGGGTCGCGGCTTGCGCCCCTGCTTCGCCGCCTCCGCAGCGATCGCCGCGGCGATCTTGTCGCGGTCGACGGTGTGGATCACGTCGAACAGCGCCACCGCCTCGGCCGCCTTGTTGGACTGCAGCGGCCCGATCAGGTGCAGCTCGATCCCGTCGGTCTCGCCGCGCAGGATCGGCCACTTGGCGGCCGCCTCCTGCACCCGGTTCTCGCCGAAGATCCGCTGGCCGGCCGCGATCACCGGGCGGATGTCCTCGACGCCGAAGGTCTTGGACACGGCGACCAGCGTCACCGCCCCGTCCGGACGACCGGCGGTCCTCTCGGCGCGGACGATGCGGCGGCGGATGTCGGCGAGACGGTCGGCGGCGGTCATGGGGCTCTCCGGGTGATCGGGGACGTCGTCGCCCGCATATCACGCCCGATCGGCCGGCGTCATCCGTCGCGACGGCGACGGCAGCCTCCCGATCGGTGTCGCGGGACATCCTCCGCGCGCCGAAATCCGCCCCCGCGCGGCTTCGAACCATTGACCGAGGGGGTGCTTTCTGTTGAAGGTCGGGCCGAGCATTTCGCGCCGCTTCGCGCCCGCGCGCCGAGGCCCCGCGCCCCATCCCCGGATACGGACTTCGAACCTTCCCATGGCCGTTGAACGCTACAATCCCCGCACGACCGAACCGAAATGGCAGAAGACCTGGGCCGACGCGTCCGTCTTCGCCACCAGGAACGACGACACCCGGCCGAAGTACTACGTCCTCGAGATGTTCCCCTACCCGTCGGGACGCATCCACATGGGCCACGTGCGCAACTACACGATGGGCGACGTGGTGGCCCGCTACAAGCGCGCCAAGGGTTTCGCGGTGCTCCATCCGATGGGCTGGGACGCCTTCGGTCTGCCGGCCGAGAACGCCGCCATCGAGAAGAAGGTCCATCCCGCCAAGTGGACCTACGAGAACATCGCCTACATGCGCGGCCAGCTGAAGGCCATGGGCCTGTCGCTCGACTGGGATCGCGAGATCGCCACCTGCCATCCCGGCTACTACCGCCACCAGCAGGCGATGTTCGTCGACATGTTCGACGCCGGCCTCGCCTATCGCCGCACCTCCAAGGTCAACTGGGACCCGGTCGACATGACCGTGCTCGCCAACGAGCAGGTGATCGACGGCCGCGGCTGGCGCTCCGGTGCCCTGGTCGAGCAGAAGGAGCTGGTGCAGTGGAACTTCCGCATCACCGCCTTCTCCGATGACCTGCTGAAGGCGCTCGACGGTCTCGACCGCTGGCCGGACAAGGTGCGCCTGATGCAGCGCAACTGGATCGGCAAGTCGGAGGGCCTCGAGGTCCGCTTCGAGCTCGCCACCCCGGGTCCGCAGGGCGAGAAGACCGTCAAGGTCTTCACCACCCGCCCCGACACGCTGTTCGGCGCCTCCTTCGTCGCCCTGTCGCCGGATCATCCGCTGGCCAGGAGCCTCGGCGAGACCAACGCCGAACTCGCCGCCTTCCAGGAGAAGTGCCGCCGCATGGGCACTTCGGTGGCCGTGCTCGAGACCGCCGAGAAGGAGGGTTTCGACACCGGTCTGCGGGTGAAGCATCCCTTCGTCCCCGGCAAGACGGTGCCGCTGTGGGTCGCCAACTTCATCCTCATGGACTACGGCACCGGCGCCATCTTCGGCTGCCCCGCCCATGACCAGCGCGACCTCGACTTCGCCCGCAAATACGGGCTCGAAGTCACGCCCGTGGTGCTGCCGAAGGGCGCCGATGCGGCGACCTTCACGGTCGCCGACGTGGCCTTCGTCGACGACGGTTCGATCTTCAACTCCGACTTCCTCGACGGTCTCGACGTCGACACCGCCTTCGACACGGTGTCGAAGCGCCTCGAGGGCACGATCGTCGACGGCGCGCCGCAGGGCGAGCGCAAGGTCAACTTCCGCTTGCGTGATTGGCTGATCTCGCGTCAACGCTACTGGGGCTGCCCGATCCCGGTCGTCCACTGCGACGACTGCGGCACCGTGCCGGTGCCGAAGGACCAGCTGCCGGTGCTGCTGCCCGATGATGCCAGCTTCGACAAGCCGGGCAATCCGCTCGACCATCATCCGACCTGGAAGCACGTCGCCTGCCCGAAGTGCGGCAAGCCGGCGCGCCGCGAGACGGACACGATGGACACGTTCGTCGATTCGTCCTGGTACTTCGCCCGCTTCACCGACCCGTGGAACACCGAGGGCCCGACCACCCGCGCGGTCGCCGACCGTTGGCTGCCGGTCGACCAGTACATCGGCGGCATCGAGCACGCGATCCTGCACCTGCTCTATTCGCGCTTCTTCACCCGCGCCATGAAGGCGACCGGCCACGTCGGCCTCGACGAGCCCTTCGCCGGCCTGTTCACGCAAGGCATGGTCGTCCACGAGACCTACAAGGGTCCCGACGGCCACTGGGTCTCGCCGGCCGACATCGTCATCGACGAGACCGACGCCGGCCGTACCGCCCGCATGAAGGACGGTTCGGGCGCGGTCGCCATCGGCTCGATCGAGAAGATGTCGAAGTCGAAGAAGAACACCGTCGACCCCTCCGACATCATCGCCACCTGGGGCGCCGACACGGCGCGCTGGTTCGTCCTCTCCGACAGCCCGCCGGATCGCGACGTGATCTGGACCGAGGCCGGCGTCGAGGGCGCCCACCGCTTCGTCCAGCGCGTCTGGAGGCTCGTGGGCGACGCCGTCGAGCTGATCGGCGGTGCGGTGGCCGGTGACCGTTCCGCGGCCGCCCTGGCTCTCGCCAAGGCCACCCACAAGACCGTCGCGGCGGTCGAGGACGACATCGAGAAGCTCGGCTTCAACCGCGCCGTCGCCCGTCTCTACGAGTTCGCCAACGCCATCGGCCGCGTTCTCGCCGGTCCCGATGCGGTCAAGGCCGACGCGAGCCTCGCCGCGGCGGTCGAGGAGGCGGTCGACGCACTGGTGCGGATGATCGCCCCGATGATGCCGCATCTGGCCGAAGAATGCTGGACCGCGCTCGGCCGCACCGGCCTCGTCGCCGACGCCGCCTGGCCGAGCGTCGACCGTGCCCTCGTCGTCGACGACACCGTCACCCTGCCGGTGCAGGTCAACGGCAAGAAGCGCGCGGAGTTGACGATCGCCCGCGATGCGGACGAAGCTGCCGTGCGCGCAGCGACCCTCGCCCTCGAGGCGGTCGCCGCCGCGCTCGGCGGCAATCCGCCGAAGAAGGTCATCGTGGTACCCGGGAGAATCGTCAATGTCGTCGCCTGACCGTGGCCTTCGCCCGCTCGCCGTCGCGGGCCTCCTCGTCGCCGGCCTCGCCCTCGCGGGCTGCACGACGACGGGCATCCGCCCGCTCTACGGCTCCTCGGGCGGCGCCACGACGGCGCTGAAGGATGTCGACGTCTCGACCAAGGGCCGGATCGGCCAGCAGATCCGCAACGACCTCGTCTTCGGCTTCTCCGGCGGTGCCGGCGAGCCGGTGAAGCCGCGTTGGCGCCTCGAGATCGCGACGACCGACGTCGACACCGCCGTCGGCGTCGACCGCTACGCCAATCTCGCGACCGGCCACATCGATCAGGTCTCGGCCAACTGGGTGCTGACCGAGGTCGGGACCGGCCGTACCTTGGTCACCGGCACGTCCTTCGCCAACGCCGCCTACGACTATTCGCAGCAGCGTTTCGCCGACGTCCGCGCCAAGCGCGATGCCGAGAACCGCGCCGCCCAGGCGATCGCCCTCGACATCCGTACCAAGATCGCCGTCTGGTTCGCCGAACACCCGGCGCCCTGATGGGCGTGAACGCCGTGGAGCGGGCGCGATGACGGTCCTCAAGGCCCACGAGGTCGACGCCTTCCTGAAGGCTCCCGGCGAGCGCTGGGGCGTCGTCCTCGTCCACGGGCCCGACGACGGGCTCGTCACCGAACGCGCCACGGCGATCGTCCGCGCGGCGAGCCCGGGCGACGACCCCTTCTCCCTCGTTCGTCTCGACGGCGCGGAGCTCGTCTCCGACCCCGCCCGCCTCGTCGACGAGGCCCGCACCATCTCGCTCTTCGGTTCGCGCCGTGTCGTCTGGGTGCGCGACTGCGGCGCCCGGGCGATCCTGCCGGCCGTCCAACCGCTGCTCGACGAGCCCGCCAAGGGCAGCCTCGTCGTGCTCGAGGCCGGCGACCTGAAGAAGACGGCGCCGCTGCGCAAGAAGATCGAGGACAGTGCCTCGGCGCTCGCCATCGCCTGCTACGCCGACGGCGCCCAGGACATCGCCCGCCTCGTCGATCGCGAACTGCAGGAGGCCGGCCTCTCGATCGATCGCGACGCCCGCGAGGTGCTGGAGGCCCATCTCGGCGGCGACCGCCTCGCTTCGCGCGGCGAGATCCGCAAGCTCTGCCTCTATGCCCTCGGCCAGAAGAAGGTGACGGTCGCCGATGTCGAGGCGATCGTCGGCGATGCCTCCGCGCTCGCCATGGACGAGTTCATCGACGCCGTCGCCGGCGGCGACCCGGTCGGCGCCGATCGCCTGCTGGCGCGGCTGGCGAGCTCCGGTACCCACGTCTCGGTCGCCGCTTCCGCCCTGATGCGGCATTTCCAGCTGCTCGAGCGCCTGCGCGCCGAGGTCGGCCAGGGCCGCAGCGCCGCGACCGTCGTCGCCGGCGTCCAGCCGCCGATCTTCTTCCGCCGCCGCGACGCCTTCGTCCGTCAGCTCGGCCTGTGGAACCGCGAGCGCCTCGAACGCGCCGCCCGCCTGCTCGACGAGGGCCTGCTGCGCAGCCGCACCATGCCGACGCTCGCCGAAGCGGTCGTCTCCGACGTCGCGCTCACGCTGGCGCGGGCCGCTCGCGCCGCCGATCGGCGCTGACCCTCCGCACGACGCCCGCTCCGGCAATGAAAAAGGCGGCCGAAGCCGCCTCTCTACCCGTCGTGATGCCCGGCCTCAGCCGTCCTTCAGGCGACGCACGATGTCGTCGAGCTGCTCGAGGCTGCGATACCTGATCTCGACCCGTCCCGAGCCGTCGGCCTTGTGGTCGATCGCCACGGCGAGGCCGAGGAGCTCGGTCAGCGAAGCCTCGAGCGCCAGCGTGTCGGCATCCTTCGCCTTCTTCGGCTTGGCCGGCTTCGCCTCGCCCGTTGCCGGCGCCTGCGCCAGCTGCTCGGCGTCGCGCACCGTCAGGCCTTCCTCGACGATCTTCTCGGCGAGCCCCACCGGATCGGCCGCGGTGATCAGCGCGCGGGCGTGACCGGCGGTCAGCCGACCCTCGCGCAGATGCTCCTTGACCGGATCGGGCAGCTTGAGCAGGCGCAGCGTGTTGGCGACATGGCTGCGGCTCTTGCCGATGACCTGGCCGAGATCCTGCTGCGTATAGGCGAATTCGGCGATCAGCTGCTCGTAACCGACGGCCTCTTCGATCGCGTTGAGATCGGAGCGCTGGACGTTCTCGATGATCGCAAGCTCGAGCGCCTCCTTGTCGGAGACCTCCTGCACGATGACCGGAATGTCGTGCTGCCCCGCCTTCTGCGACGCCCGCCAGCGACGCTCGCCGGCGATGATCTCGAAGTGGTTCGCCCGGCCCGGCGCCGACCGCACCAGGATCGGCTGGACGACGCCCTTCTCCTTGATCGACTGCGCCAGATCGGCGAGCTCCTCCTCGCCGAAGTGACGGCGCGGATTGCGCGGATTGGGATGGACCAGATCGATCGGCACGCGCTTGGAGCCGGCGCGCGCCTGCTCGCTCATCGTCTCCGGTTCGGCCATGTCGCCGAGAAGGGCCGCCAGACCGCGCCCCAGACGCTTGCGCTCTTCCATCGTCGTCTCCCCGTCGTCGATCGGTTCGGAACTCGTCTCGGCCGGCCTCACGCCGCCGCGTCGGCCTTGAAGCGGCGCTCGCGCTGGATGATCTCGGAGGCGAGCCGCAGATAGGCCTGGCTGCCCGCCGACTTCAGATCGTAGAGCAGCGCCGGCTTGCCGTAGGACGGCGCCTCGGAAATGCGCACGTTGCGCGGAATGACCGTCTCGTAGACCGTGTCGCCCATGTGCTCGCGCACGTCGGCGACCACCTGGCCCGAGAGATTGTTGCGGGCGTCGTACATGGTCAGCACGATACCGTGGATCGACAACTGCGGGTTGAGCGTGGTCTTGACCTGCTCGACCGTCGACAGGAGCTGGGACAGACCCTCGAGCGCGAAGAACTCGCACTGCAGCGGCACCAGCACCGAATGCGACGCGCACATGGCGTTGACCGTCAGCAGGTTCAGCGACGGCGGGCAGTCGACCAGCACGTAGGAGAAGTGCGGCCGGTCGGCGCCGGCAGAGGCGATGTAGTCGGCGAGCGCGCGACGCAGCCGGAAGGCGCGGTCGGCATGCGAGGCGATCTCCAGCTCGACGCCGAGCAGGTCGAGGGTCGACGGCGCGACCCACAGCCGCGGCACGGCGGTCTCGATCAACACGTCGTCGAGGCCGCAGTCGCCGACCAGAACGTCGTAGGTCGAGCGCTTGCGCTCGCGCCGGGCGATGCCGAGGCCGGTCGAGGCATTGCCCTGGGGATCGAGGTCGAGGATCAGAACCTCCTCGCCGATCGCCGCCAGGGCCGTGCCGAGATTGATCGCGGTCGTGGTCTTGCCGACGCCGCCCTTCTGGTTGGCGAGGGCGAGAACGCGCGGCGACTTCGTCAGGTCGGTCATCGATCGATGCTCCTGGAACCCGGGTCTTTCGGAACGATCCGTCGGATGAGGATCAACCGCCCCGCGGGATCGATCCGACTGATCTGTTCTACCACGTCCAGATTCCAAGATAGAGTGGCTTCGCGCACTTCAGCCGCAAAATCTTGTCCCTTGTGGAAAACGGCGACGGCCCCGCGCGCCACATGTGGCGCCGCCCAACCGACCAGCGTTTCGAGCGGCGCCAAGGCCCGTGCCGAGACCGCGGAGACCGATTCGGCGAATTTTTGCTGGAAATCTTCGATCCGCTCGGCATGGACCGTGGCGGGCGCGCCGGTCTCCCGCGCCACCGTCCGCAGGAACGCCGCCTTGCCCTTGTTGCTCTCGACGAGATGGACGCGCGCGCCCTCCACGTCTGCGAGCAGGATCGCCGTCACCAGACCCGGAAAGCCCGCGCCGGATCCGAAGTCGATCCAGCGCTTGGCGTCCGGCACCGCCGCGAGCGTCTGGACGGAATCGGCGACGTGTCGCCGCCAGATGTCGGGCAGCGTCGAGGGCGCGACGAGGTTCTGGCTCTTCTGCCATTTGCGGACCAACTCGACATAGATGGCGAGTCGTTCCTCTGTTTCACGTGAAACGGGCATGATGTCCCGAAGGAGCACAAAGGGGTCGCCGGTCATCGTATCGGTTCCGAATCCATGTCCCGTTTCGAATCGTTCAGGCCGACTTCGCTGCCTGCAACTTGCGTACATGCGCCAGAACGAGCGTCAATGCCGCCGGTGTCACACCGTCGATCCGCGCCGCCTGACCGAGCGTTCCCGGCCGCGCCGACTGCAGCTTCTGGCGGATCTCGTTGGAGAGCCCGGCCATGGTCGCGTAGTCGAGTTCCACCGGCAGCGCCACCGCCTCGTCGCGCTTCAGCCGCGCCATGTCGTCGGCCTGGCGATCGAGATAGACGGCATACTTCGCGTCGATCTCGACCTGCTCGGCAACCGCCTCGGCGACGTCGGCGAGATCCGGCCAGATCGTCGCCAGCCGCGCGAAGTCGACCTCCGGATGCGCCAGAATCTCGAAGGCCGAGCGCCGGCGTCCATCCTGATTGACCGCGAGCCCGACCTTCTCCGCCTCGTTCGGCGTCAGCGACAGCCCCTCGAGCCGCGCCTCGACATCGGCGATCGCCGCAGCCTTGGCCTCGTACCGCCGCCGCCGCTCGATGTCGACCAGCCCCAGTTCGATCCCGAGCGGGGTCAGGCGCCGATCGGCATTGTCGGCGCGCAGGCTCAGGCGGAACTCGGCGCGCGAGGTGAACATGCGATAGGGCTCGGTGATGCCGCGGGTGACGAGATCGTCGATCATCACGCCGATGTAGCTGTCGGCCCGCGAGAAGGTGACACCGTCTTGGCCCCCCGCGCGTCGCGCCGCGTTGAGACCGGCGACCAGCCCCTGCGCCGCCGCTTCCTCGTAACCGGTGGTGCCGTTGATCTGGCCGGCGAGGAACAGGCCGCGCATACCCTTCGCCTCCAACGTCGGTTCGAGCCCGCGCGGGTCGACATAGTCGTATTCGATGGCATAGCCCGGTCGGAAGATCTCCACCGCCTCGAGCCCCGGAATGGTCCGGAGCAGCGCCAGCTGCGCATCGGCCGGCAACGAGGTCGAGAGCCCGTTGGGATAGACCGTCGCATCGTCGAGCCCCTCCGGCTCGAGGAAGATCTGATGGCCCTCGCGATCGCCGAAGCGGACGATCTTGTCCTCGATCGACGGACAGTAGCGCGGGCCGCGGCTGTCGATCTGACCGCCATACATCGCCGAGCGATCGAGATTGGCGCGGATCACCGCATGGGTCGCGTCGGTCGTCCGGGTGATACCGCAGCGGATCTGCGGCGTCTCGATCCGGTCGGTGAGCATCGAGAAGGTCGAGGGGACGTCGTCGCCCTCCTGCATCTCGACCCGATCCCAGGCGATGGTCCGCCCGTCGAGCCGCGCCGGCGTGCCGGTCTTGAGCCGACCGAGCGTCAGGCCGGCCGCCGCCAGCGCATCGGAGAAGCCGACGACCGCCGGGTCACCGACCCGACCGCCGGAGGTCTTGTCGTGACCGACATGCATCAGCCCATTGAGGAAGGTGCCGGACGCGACGACGACCGCATCGGCCGCGAGCACCCGACCGTCGGCGAGCCGAACACCGGCGACGCGAGGCCCCTCGAAGACCAGCGAGGCCGCCTCCCCCTCGATCACCTCGAGCCGCTCCGTCGCCGTCACCGCGTCCTGGACGGCGCGGGCATAGAGACGCCGATCCATCTGTGCCCGCGGACCGCGCACCGCCGGTCCCTTGCGGCGATTGAGCAGCCGGAACTGGATGCCACCGAGATCGGCCGCGCGACCCATCACGCCGCCGAGCGCGTCGATCTCGCGGACGAGATGACCCTTGCCGAGCCCACCGATCGCCGGATTGCAGGACATCGCGCCGATCGTCTCGAAGCGATGGGTGATGAGCCGGGTCGTCGCCCCCGCCCGCGCCGCCGCGGCCGCCGCTTCGACGCCCGCATGCCCACCACCGATCACGATCACCGTGCCATTCGTCATGTCGTACCCGTCATGGTCATTCATCGGATTCGAAACGGAATCGAATCGACTGATTCACGTGAAACACACCGATCATTTGCCGATGCAGAAGCTGGAGAACACGCGATCCAGCAGATCCTCGACGTCCACCCGCCCCGTGAGCCGTCCCAGTGCATCGGTCGCGCGCCGTAGATGTTCCGCTGCCAGAACGAGATCGTTTCGAGTCTGAATCGCTCGGCCCAGTGCATCGACCACGTCGCCGAGGAGAACGCGATGCCGCTCCCGCGTCGGAACCGCCTCGCCACCGCTCCCCGACAGCGCCTCCGTCGCGAAGGCACCGAGCGCCGCGACCAGCTCATCGATGCCCGCGCCCGTCACCGTCGACACCGCGAAACGCGGATTGGTCGGATCGAACGACCCGGATGCGACGACACCGATACCGAGATCGCTCTTGGCATCGACCAGCCAGGTCGGCGCATCGACACCTTCGGTCAACTCGTGCGCCGCGTCGGGTGCACCGACCGACAGGATCAGATCCGCCGACCGTGCCCGCTCGAGCGCACGCCTTATACCCTCGCGCTCGACCTGGTTCGAGGCCTCGCGCAGACCGGCCGTGTCGACCAGTGTCACCGGACGGCCGGCGAGATCGAGATGCACCTCGAGCACGTCGCGCGTCGTCCCGGCCTCTTCCGAGACGATGGCGACGTCGCGCCGGGCGAGATGATTGAGCAGGCTCGACTTGCCGGCATTGGGCGGGCCGACGATCACCACCTGCAAGCCGTCGCGCAGCCGCTCGCCGCGTCGGGCGTCACCGAGATGTTTCGAAACCGATTCCATCGTCGCCGCAGCGATGGTGAAGGCGCGATCGGCGATCGAATCCGGAATGTCGTCCTCGTCGGCGAAATCGAGATCGGCCTCGATCGCCGCTCGGGCATCGATCAGGTCGGAACGCCAACCGTCGTAGAGCCGCCGCAGCGCCCCCTCGCTCTGCGCCAGCGCCTGCCGACGCTGAGCCTCGGTCTCGGCGGCAAGGAGATCGGCGAGACCTTCGACCTCGGTCAGATCGAGCCGGCCGGAGAGGAAGGCACGCCGCGTGAACTCGCCGGCCTCGGCCGGGCGCACGTCCTCGAACGAGCCGAGGAGATCGGCGAGCGCGCGCACCACGGCGCGCGAGCCGTGGACCTGGAATTCGATCACGTCCTCACCGGTGAAGGAGCCGGGCGCCGGGAACCACAGCACCAGACCGCGATCGATCGGCGAACCGGATCGGTCCCGAATCGACGCGAGCGTCGCCATCCGCGGCCCGGGCACGCGGCCGATCGTCGCCTCGAGCACGGCGCGACAGGCCGGTCCACTGACCCGCATGACCGCGACACCGCTCGGCCAGCCACCGCTCGCCATGGCATAGATCGTGCTCATTCCTCGCTCGAAACTCCTTGCCGACGCGCCACGGCGCGCCAGTTTCATCACGGCCCATCCGCGCGGAGACGACCTTGCCCCTGCCCGATCGCAACCTGCTCGCCGACACCGCCAGCCCCTATCTCATCGCCCATGCCGACAACCCGGTCCATTGGCGCCCCTGGGGCCCGGAAGCCTTGGCCGAAGCAGCGGAGAAGAACAAGCCGATTCTGCTGTCGATCGGCTATGCCGCCTGCCATTGGTGCCACGTGATGGCGCACGAGTCCTTCGAGGACCCCGATGTCGCGGCGGTGATGAACCGGCATTTCGTGAACATCAAGGTCGATCGCGAGGAACGTCCCGACATCGACCACATCTACATGACGGCGCTCCACGCCTTCAACGAGCGTGGCGGCTGGCCGCTGACCATGTTCCTCGATCCCGCCGGCCGGCCCTATTGGGGCGGCACCTATTTTCCGCGCGAGGCGAAATGGGGCCATCCCGGCATCATTCCGGTGCTCGAGGAAATGGCACGTCTGTGGCGCGAGGAACCCGACAAATGCGACAAGAACGCCGGCGCGGTCCATCGCCGTCTGGCGGCGCGCGCGGCGAGCGGCCCGACACCGTCGCTCGGTGTCGACTTCCTCGATGCCGTCGCCGATCGGCTGCTCGGCATGGTCGATCCGGTCAACGGCGGCGTCGGCTCGGCGCCGAAGTTCCCGCAGACGCCGATCCTCGACTTCTTCTGGTCGGCCTCGCGGCGGCGCGCCGGACGGCAAGCGGCCGATGCGGTCACGCTGACGCTCGAGCGTATGAGCCGCGGCGGCATCTATGACCACCTCGGCGGCGGCTTCGCCCGCTACTCGACCGACGAACGTTGGCTCGTCCCGCATTTCGAGAAGATGCTCTACGACAACGCCCAGCTCCTGCCGCTGCTCGGCCGCGCCTGGACCTCGACCGGCCATCCGTCGTTCCGCGCCCGAATCGAAGAGACGGTCGGCTGGCTGGCGCGCGAGATGCGTCTGCCCGGCGGCGCTTTCGCCTCGGCACTCGACGCCGACAGCGAGCACGAGGAAGGCAAGTTCTACGTCTGGAGCGATGCCGAGATCCGCGAGATCCTCGGCCCCGACGCCACCGAGTTCGCCGCCGCCTACGACGTCTCCCCGCAGGGCAACTGGGAGGGCAAGGTCGTCCTCTCCCGCCTCGAGGACACCGGCCGCTGGGACCGCGACCGCGAGGCGCGCCTGGCTGCGGCGCGCGCGAAACTCTTCGCCCGCCGTGAGACCCGCGTCCGCCCGGCGCTCGACGACAAGGTCCTCGCCGACTGGAACGGCGCGACGATCCATGCGCTGGTCGAGGTCGGCCGTCGGCTCGACCGATCGGACTGGATCGAGCTCGCCGTCGGCGCCTATCGTTTCGTCGCCGATTCCATGAGCCGCGGCGATCGCCTCGCCCATGCCCACCGCGACGGCCGCGACGTCTTCCCCGGCCTCGCCTCCGACCTCGCCCACATGGCCCGCGCCGCGATCATCCTCGCCGAGACGCTCGGCCGCGACCCCTGGCTCGCCGACGCGGTGCGCTGGATGGAGGCGCTCGACCGGCACCATGCCGATCCGGCCGGCGGCTGGTTCCTCACCGCCGACGATGCCGAAGCCCTGGTCGTGCGCCCCGCCCCGACCAAGGACGATGCGACGCCCAATCCGATGTCGGTCGCGCTCGACAACTGCATCCGTCTGGCGACGCCGACCGGCGAGGCGCGGTGGCACGAGCGGGTCGAGGCGGTCCTGACGAAACTCTCGACCACCATGCTCGCCGACATCTGGTCGACGGCCTCGCTGTCGACGGCGCTCGACTTCGCCATCGGCGCGGTCGAGGTGGTGCTGGTCGTGCCGAAGGAGACGGATGCGACGCCGCTGCGTCGTGTCGTCTTCGAATCGACCGACCCGCGGGTCATCCTGTTCGAAACCGAATCGACCGCCGACCTTCCGGCCTCCCACCCGGCACACGGCAAGCCGTCGATCGACGGCTTGGCCACGGCCTGGGTCTGTCGCGAAGGCTCGTGCGGTCTGCCGCTGACCGAACCGGGACCACTCAGGACGCTGCTCGAAACCGGGCGCTACGTCTGAACGACCCACGTGTCGGATCGACACCGATTCGAGCGTGTCACACGGATTCACGTGAAACACGACGCGAAACGCAGAAGGCCCCGGATCGCTCCGAGGCCTTCGTCGTTCGATGCGCTGCCGATTCGATCAGGTGTTCATCGAGTCGAAGAAGTCGGCGTTGCGCTTGGTCTGACGCAGCTTGTCGAGCAGGAACTCGATCGCATCGACCGTACCCATCGGCGTGAGGATGCGGCGCAGCACATAGGTCTTCTTGAGCATGTCGGCCGGGACCAACAGCTCTTCCTTGCGGGTGCCGGAGCGGGTGATGTCGATCGACGGGAAGACGCGCTTGTCGGCGACCTTGCGGTCGAGAATGATCTCGGAGTTGCCGGTGCCCTTGAACTCTTCGAAGATCACTTCGTCCATGCGGCTGCCGGTCTCGATCAGCGCCGTGGCGATGATGGTCAGCGAACCGCCGTTCTCGATGTTGCGCGCCGCGCCGAAGAAGCGCTTCGGACGCTGCAGGGCGTTGGCGTCGACACCGCCGGTCAGCACCTTGCCCGACGACGGCACGACGGTGTTGTAGGCACGGCCGAGGCGGGTGATCGAATCGAGCAGGATGACGACGTCGCGGCCGTGTTCGACCAGGCGCTTCGCCTTCTCGATCACCATCTCGGCGACCTGGACGTGACGAGACGCCGGCTCGTCGAAGGTCGAGGAGACGACCTCGCCCTTCACCGTGCGCTGCATGTCGGTCACTTCTTCCGGGCGCTCGTCGATCAGCAGGACGATCAGGAAGCATTCCGGATGGTTCGAGGTGATCGACCGGGCGATGTTCTGCAGCAGGACCGTCTTACCGGTACGCGGCGGGGCGACGATCAGCGCGCGCTGGCCCTTGCCGAGCGGCGAGACGATGTCGATGACGCGGGCCGACATGTCCTTCGACGTCGGCTCCTCCGGCTCCATCTTGAATCGGCTGTCGGGATAGAGCGGCGTCAGGTTGTCGAAGTTGACCTTGTGACGGGCGCGCTCCGGATCCTCGAAGTTGATCGTGTTGACCTTCAGCAGCGCGAAGTAGCGCTCGCCTTCCTTCGGGGAGCGGATGTGGCCCTCGACCGTGTCGCCGGTCCTGAGCGAGAAGCGGCGGATCTGCGAGGGCGACACGTAGATGTCGTCGGGACCGGGCAGATAGTTGGCGTCGGGCGAACGCAGGAAGCCGAAGCCGTCCTGCAGCACCTCGACGACGCCTTCGCCGATGATCTCGACCTCGCGCGCCGCCAGCTGCTTGAGGATCGCGAACATCAGCTCCTGCTTGCGCATGGTGGAGGCGTTCTCGACCTCGAGTTCCTCGGCGAAGGCGAGGAGTTCGGTCGGCGACTTGGACTTGAGGTCCTGGAGCTTGAGCTGCTGCATGGAGGGGGGATCTCTGACGGATGGACGATCGGTGCCGGCACGATGCCGGGCGACGTCTTGCTTGATGTCCGATGCCGCAGCGATGAAGGACGAGACGTCCGCGGCATGCGAGAGGGGGGAGCGAAACGGGGAGCGGCGCTGCCGGGCCTCCGAACTTCCGGCGCGTACGCCGTGAAGAACCGTCTCTGAGGAAGGTGGCGGGAAAATAGCGATTCCGGCCGCTTCGCACAAGCCCCCGTCTCGAACCGGCAGATCGGGCGCGGGACACCCACGCCGACCGGACGTCAGAACGGCTTGACGATCACCAGGATGACGACGGCGATCATGATCAGCGTCGGCACCTCGTTCATGAAGCGCCAGAAGCGATGGTCGCGCCGGCCCTCGTCGCGGGCGAAGTCGGCGACCGCCTTGGCGAAATAGCCGTGCGCAGCGGAAAGTCCGAGCACCAGGGCGAGCTTGGCGTGGAGCCAGCCGCCCTTGAAGCCGAACATCACGATGGCGATCCACAGACCCGCCACCCAGGCGACGATCATCGCCGGATTGATGATGTAGCGCATCAGCTTGCGCTCCATCACCTTGAACGTCTCCGACGCCTCGGAGCCGACCGCGACGCCGCAGTGATAGACGAAGAGCCGCGGCAGATAGAGCATGCCGGCCATCCACGAGATGACGGCGATCACGTGCAGCGACTTGATCCACTCGTAGCCCTTGGGACCGATGCCCCAGACCGAGAGACCGAGCGCTCCGCCGGTGATCGCCAGAAAGACGATCGCCCGCTTCGCCCTGACCGCCACTTCCTCGCGCGTCGCCGCCATGCCGTCACCTCACCGCTTGGCCGCACGGACCCGATCGACGAGCCGCGTCATGTTGGCCGGATCGGCATCCGGCGTGATGCCGTGGCCGAGATTGAAGATCAGGCGCCCGTTCCCGAGCCCCTCGAGGACCCGGTCGACGCCCTCGTCGAGCGCCTTGCCGCCGACCACGACCCGCATCGGATCGAGATTGCCCTGCACCGCGACCTTCGACTGGATGTGCTCACGGGCGAAGGCATGCGGCATGGTCCAGTCGATGCCGACCGCATCGACGCCCGTCTCGACGACATAGCGCGCGAGCAGTGCCTGGGAACCCTTCGGGAAGCCGATGATCTTGGCGCCCGGGTGGATCGCCCGCACGCCGGCGACGATCCGCGCGGTCGGCGCGATCACCCAGCGAGCGAATTCGTACTCGTCGAGGATGCCGGCCCAGGTGTCGAAGATCTGCACGGCGTCGGCGCCGCAGGAGATCTGCCGGGCGAGATAGGCGATCGAGGCCTCGACGAGGACGTCGATCAGCGTGCCGAAGGCGACGGGATCACGCAGTGCCGCCTTGCGTGCCGGACCCTGATCCGCCGTACCCCGGCCGGCGACCATATAGGTCGCCACGGTCCAGGGAGCCCCGCAGAAGCCGAGGAAGGTAGTCTCCGACGGCAGGGCCGCCCGGATCATCTCGACCGCTTCGTAGACCGGTCCCAGACGATCGTGGATCGTCGACGGATCGAGATCGCCCACACGGGAGAAGTCGAGGGGTTCGAGGACCGGCCCCTCGCCTTCCTGGAAAGCCACCTTGCGGCCGAGCGCATCGGGAATGACCAGGATGTCGGAGAACAGGATCGCCGCATCGAAGCCGTATCGCCGGATCGGCTGGAGCGTCACCTCGGTCGCGAGCTTCGGAGTGTAGCAGAGATCGAGGAAGCCACCGGCTTCCGCCCGCGTCGCCCGATACTCCGGCAGATAGCGACCCGCCTGCCGCATGACCCAGATCGGCGGGGGAAACACGCTCTCGCCGGAGAGCACCGCCATCACCTTCCGATCGCCCATGTCGGGGTCCTCTCCATCCACACCGTCACTCTTCAAATCATTCTTCGAATGAAGATTGTTGTGACTCTTTGACGGTGGATTACCGGGATCTCGCCCGATCCACAATGACTCACGTGAAACCAACCGTTCGGACGACGCGCCACCGTCTCGAAAGGGCGATTCCGACCGACCGCCTCGTTAACCTCTCGTTAATCTGTCTTTACAAAAGGTTGACGAGACCGTTCGAAGATCGCGCCTGTGGACGAGGAGTCGACGATTCCCGCCAGACCGATGTCTCGTCCACCGCGTCGATCCGACACCCCCGTTCGGCTCTCGCCGTTCGTCCCTGTTGATCGAATTGCACGAAGGGGAGAGAGTGACCCTCGCCGGGTCGCCGACGCCGATTTCTCCACCGTTGCCCGCCGCCTGGGGACAGTTGCGTGAACACATCCTCCAAGTTCTTTCACCTGCACCTGATTTCGGATTCGACGGGTGAGACGCTGATCACCGTCGCGCGCGCCGCCGCCGCCCAGTACGAGGCGATCGAGCCGATCGAGCACATCCATCCCCTGATCCGAGTCGACCGCCACCTCGACAAGGCGCTGGTCGAGATCGAGCAGTTCCCCGGCATCGTGCTCTACACGCTGGTGAACCCGGAGCTCTCCTCGCGGCTCGAGCGTTTCTGCCGTGACCAGGGCCTACCCTGCGTCTCGGTGCTGAGCCCGGTGCTCGACATCTTCCGCTCGTTCCTGAACGTGACCGAGAGCGCGCGCGCCGGCGCCCAGCACTCGCTCGATGCCGACTATTTCAAGCGCATCGAGGCGATGAACTTCACCATGGCGCACGACGACGGCCAGTTGCCGCACGACCTCGACGAGGCCGACGTCGTCATCCTCGGCGTGTCGCGCACCTCGAAGACGCCGACCTCGATCTATCTGGCGAACCGCGGCATCAAGACCGCCAACATCCCGATCGTGCCGGAGATCCCGCCGCCGCCGTCGCTCTTCACCATCTCTCGGCCGCTGGTGGTGGGCCTCATCGCCAGCCCCGACCGCATCGCCCAGATCCGCGAGAACCGCGTGCTGGCGATGGGTTCGAAGTCCTTCGACACGACCTATGTCGACCGGCCGTCGATCGCCGCCGAGCTCGGCCTGATGCGGCGCCTCTGCGCCGATCGCGACTGGCCGGTGATCGACGTCACCCGCCGCTCGATCGAAGAGACCGCCGCCGCCATCATCAATCTGCTGCGCGACCATCGCCGCGGCTGAACCCGGGATCCCATGACCGAGACCCTCGTCCTCGCCTCGCGCAGTCGCTCGCGCATCGCCCTTCTCGAAGGCGCCGGCCTCGCCTTTGCCGCCGAACCCTCCGATGTCGACGAACGCGCGGTGGAGGCGCCGCTGCTCGCCGCAGGCAGCGATCCGGGCGCCATCGCCCTGCATCTCGCCGAGGCCAAGGCGCTCGACGTCGCCGCCCGCCGCCCTGCCGATCTGGTCCTCGGTTGCGACCAGACCCTCGGTCTCGACGGCGAACGCTTCGTCAAGCCGGAGAACCGCGACGAAGGCCGCCGCCAGCTCGAGCGTCTCCGTGGGCGAACCCACGAACTCCATTCGGCGCTGGTGCTCGCCCGTGGGTCGACGGTCGTCTGGCGTCACGTCTCGGTCGCTCGCATGACCATGCGCGCCTTCTCCGACGCCTTCCTCGACGCCTACTGCGCCACCGTCGGCGACGCCGTGCTCTCCTCCGTCGGCTGCTACCAGCTGGAAGGTCCGGGCATCACGCTGTTCGAGGCGATCGACGGCGACTATTTCACCATCCTCGGCCTGCCGCTCCTGCCGCTCCTCGCCGAGCTGCGCCGCACGGGACACCTCGCTGCATGACCGACGCTCCCGCTCCCAAGGCCTTCGTCATCGGCTGGCCGATCGCCCAGTCGCGCTCGCCGATGATCCACGGCCACTGGCTCGCGACGCTGGGTCTCGAGGGCTCCTACGAGAAGATCCCCGTGTCCCCGGAGAACGTGGAGAACTTCCTGCGGAACCTGCCCGCCTCCGGCTTCGTCGGCGGCAATGTCACGGTTCCGCACAAGGAGATCGCCTATCGGATCGCTTCCGAAAGGGATGCGGTGGCGGAAGCGACCGGTGCAGTGAACACCCTGTGGATCGACGGTGGACGGATCTGTGGCGCCAACACCGACGCCCCCGGCTTCATCGCCAATCTCGACGATCGTGCCCCCGGCTGGGATACTCGCCCCGGCGACGCGGTCGTGCTCGGCGCCGGCGGTGCCGCTTCGGCCGTCGCCTGGGGCCTGAAGAACCGCGGCTTCCGCGTCCGCTTGGTCAACCGCACCCTCGCCCGCGCCGAAGCGCTCGCCGCCCGCATCGGCGGCGACACCACGGCGCACGGCTGGGACGAGGTGCCGAAGCTGCTCGCGGGTGCCCGCATCCTCGTCAACACCACCTCGCTCGGCATGACCGGCAAGGACGGCATGACGATCGACCTTTCGTCGCTCGCCGACGGCACCCTCGTCACCGACATCGTCTACGTGCCGCTGGTGACGCCGCTCCTCGCCGCGGCGAAGGCGCGCGGTCTGCCGATCGTCGACGGGCTCGGCATGCTGCTGCACCAGGCGGTGCCCGGCTTCGAACGCTGGTTCGGCCGCCGCCCCGAGGTGACGCCGGAACTGCGCCGTCTGATCCTCGCCGATCTCGGAGTGGTCGAATGATCGTCCTCGGTCTCACCGGCTCGATCGGCATGGGCAAGTCGACGACCGCGGATCTCTTCCGCGCCGCCGGCGTTCCCGTGCACGACGCCGATGCGACCGTCCATGCGCTCTACACGAACGAGGCCGTGGCGCCGATCGAGGCGGCCTTCCCAGGCACCACCGTCGACGGCCGCGTCGACCGCGCCGCTCTCGGCGCCCGCGTGCTCGGCGACGACGCGGCGGTGAAGCGGCTCGAGGCGATCGTTCACCCGCTGGTGCGCGCCGCCGAACTGCGGTTCCTCGCCGCCGAAAGCGCGAAGGGCCGCGCCGTCGTCGTCCTCGACATCCCGCTCCTCTTCGAGACCGGCGGCGAGAGCCGCGTCGACGCCGTCGTGACGGTCACCGCGCCGGCCGAGGTCCAGCGCGCCCGCGTCCTCGCCCGGCCCGGCATGACGCCGGAGAAGTTCGACCAGATCCGCGCCCGCCAGCTTCCCGACATCGAGAAGCGCCGGCGCTCGCATTTCCTCGTCGACACCGCCCGCGGCATCGACCCGGCGCGGGCCCAGGTCGAGGGCATCCTACGCGCTTGCCGGGGGATGACGGGCAGCATCGCGACCTCGAGGCTTGAAGCCGCGGCGGCGAGCTGATTCCATGGCGCCCGATCCGGGAGAGCCACCTTGCGCGAGATCGTCTTCGATACCGAAACCACGGGCTTCGACCCCCGCACCGGCGACCGCGTCGTCGAGATCGGCTGCGTCGAGCTGGTCAACCACATCGTCTCGGGCCAGACCTTCCACGTCTACATCAACCCGGAACGGTCGATGCCGCGCTCGGCCTTCGAGGTCCACGGCCTCTCCGACGAGTTCCTCGCCGACAAGCCGAAGTTCGCCGAGATCGCGGAAGGGTTTCTCGCCTTCGTCGGCGACGCCCGCCTCGTCGCCCACAACGCCGAATTCGACTTCAAGTTCATCAACGCCGAGTTCGCCCGCCTCGGGCTCCCGCCGCTCGGGCCCGATCGCATGGTCGACACGCTGGCGCTCGCCAAGCGGCGCCACCCCGCCGGCCCCAACTCGCTCGACGCGCTGTGCTCGCGCTACGGCATCGACAACTCCCGCCGCGAGAAGCACGGCGCACTGCTCGACAGCGAGCTGCTGGCCGAGGTTTACGTCGAACTGCTCGGCGGTCGCCAGGCGGCCCTCGGCCTCGTCACCGACGAGCCCGGCCGCAACCGCCGCGCCGACGGCGGCATCGCCACCCGCAACGGCCCGCGCGTTCGCCCGGTGCCGCTCGCCTCGCGGCTCGAGCCCGAGGCCGATGCCGCCCACCGCGCCTTCGTCGCCAAGATGGGTGAGAAGGCGCTCTGGTCGGAATATGCCGACCTCGACTTTCCGGTCGTCGGCGAGGCGTGAGATCTGTCCGACACGGGTTCCGAAACGAAGAAGGCCCCGGATCGCTCCGGGGCCTTCGTGCACTTCGGTCGCGGCGCGAACGTCAGTTGACGTTGGCGGCGGCGCGGGCCGCGTTCTGCTGATAGAGCGCGACGAAGTCGATCGGGTCGAGCAGCAGGGGCGGGAAGCCGCCGTTGCGGGTCGCTTCGGCGAGGATCTGGCGCGCGAAGGGGAAGAGCAGACGCGGGCACTCGATCAGCACGAAGGGATGGAGGTGCTCTTCCGGCACGTTCTGGATGCGGAAGAGGCCGGCGTAGAGCAGCTCGACGGCGAAGAGCACGGCCTCGCCGGACTTGCCCTTGGCTTCGATCCTCAGCTCGACCTCGAACTCGGTCGCCGACAGCGGCTGGGCGCCGACGTTGACGTTGATCTCGATCTGCGGACCCTCCGGCTGCGGCGCCAGCGAGTTCGGGGCGTTGGGGTTCTCGAAGGAGAGATCCTTGACGTACTGCACGAGCACGTTCAGGGAGGGGGCCTGGGCCTGCGCCTCGGCGCCGTTTTCTTCGCTCATCGCTAGTCTCCGGAATGGCCGGACGCCGGTCCGGGCCGAAAGGGTGGCGATTGGCTAGCATGGGGCGAACGCGCGAACAAGTCGCGACGCTGCGACTTCCGCGCCCCTACCCCTCGAACATGGGGCTGGGAGTTGCTAGATAAGGAGAAACGTGTCGAAAGAACCGTCGCCGCGCCTCCCGCCGGCGAGTCGCCGAGGATCGGATCGAAATGCGCCTGGATGTCTATACCATCGTGTTCTTCGCCATTGCGGTGGTGATCTTCGTACGCCTCTACGGCGTGCTGGGTCAGAAGAACGGATCGGAACGTCCGCCGTTCCGACTGCCCGACGACACCGACGACGGTACCGCCGGCAACGACAACGTCATTCCGATGCCGCGGCCGAACGATCCCGTCCGCCGCGACGTCGAACCCCTCGCCCCGGCGCCCGCCGCCGAGCCCGTGCCCGACACCACCCCCGACACGCCGCTCTCGGCTGCGCTGCGCATGATCGCTTCGTCCGATCGTGCCTTCGATCCGGTCCGCTTCGTCGAGGGTGCCAAGATCGCCTACGAGATGGTCGTCACCGCCTATGCCGCCGGTGATCGCAAGGCGCTGAAGACGCTCCTCTCCAAGGAGGTCATGGACAGCTTCTCCGCCGGCATCGACGCCCGCGAGAAGCGCGGCGAGAAGGTCGACTTCACCTTCGTCGGTCTCGACCGGACCGAGATCGTCGAGGCCGAGGTGGCCGAGGGCGTCGCCCGTCTGACGGTGCGCTTCGCCGCCAAGGTGATCTCGGTGACGACCGCCGCCGACGGCACCGTCGTCGACGGTGACGCCGCTCGCCTCGCCGATCTGGTCGACGTCTGGACCTTCGCCCGCGAGATCCGCTCGTCCGATCCGAACTGGCGCCTGGTCGAAACCCGCGCGGCCGCCTGATCGCCCCAACCCGTCGCCTCGATGCCGCGAGCGGAACGACCGACATGAGCGAAGCGATCGCCGATCTCGTTCCCCTCGCCTTCGCCGATCTCCCCGGCTGGGGCGAGGCGGCGCTCGCGCCCGCCTTCGCCGCCTTCCGCCGCGCGGCACCGCACCGCGTGGCGAAGCCGCCGAAGACACGCGCCCTCGGCATCGACGGCGCGGCCCTCGCCCGTGTGTCCGCGCGGGCGCTCGACCTGCCGGAAACGCTCGACGAGCCCGCCGCACGCGCCTTCTTCGAGGCGCAGTTCGCCCCCCGCCGGATCGTGCCGCGCGAGGGGCAACCCTTCCTCACCGGCTATTTCGAGCCCGAGGTCGAGGGCACCCGCCGCAGCGACGATCCGCGCTTCCCGGTGCCGCTCCTCGCCCGTCCCGACGATCTCGTCGACGTCGACGCGGGCAATCGCCCGGCCGATCTCGATCCCTCTTACGCCTTCGCGCGGCGGAGCGAAGACGGCACTCTCGTCCCCTACCACGATCGCGCCGCGCTCGAGGACGGGGCGCTCGCCGGCCGCGGGCTCGAGCTCGCCCATCTCGCCGATCCGGTCGAGGCCTTCTTCGTCCACGTCCAGGGCTCGGTCCGCATCCGCCTCGTCGACGGCGGCGTCATGCGCCTCGCCTATGCCGCCAAGGCGGGCCACCCCTACACGTCGATCGGCAAGTTGGCGATCGAGCGCGGCCTGATCCCGGCGGAAGAGATGACGCTCGAGCGCCTGCGTCGCTGGTTGACCGACCACCCGGCCGAGGGCCGCACCCTGATGCGCGAGAACCGATCCTACGTCTTCTTCGCCGAGCAGACCGGCCTCGACGACGACCTCGGCGCGGTCGCCGCCTCCGGCGTGCAGGTGACGCCCGGCGTGTCGCTCGCCGTCGATCGGACGCTCATGACCTTCGGCACGCCGATCTTCCTCGCCGCCGATCTGCCGACCGGCGTGGACGGAGCGATCGAGCCCTTCCACCGGCTGATGCTCTCCGAGGACACCGGTTCGGCCATCGTCGGCCCGGCCCGCGGCGACGTCTTCTTCGGCCTCGGCCCCACCGCTGCCGCGGTTGCCGGTCGTATCCGCCACGTACCGGACGCCTTCGTCGCCCTGGTTCCGCGGGACGGAGGTCGGCCATGAGCTCGAGCCGCACCCGTCGCCGCACCCGTCTCCTCGGTGACGACGAGCGCCGCCTCTGGGCCAAGGTGGCCGAGACGGTCGAGCCGCTCGACCCGCGCGCCGCCGCCCGCGCCCTCGCCGAGGCGGCGGAGGTGGTCGCGGAAGCTCCGGTCGCCGCCCCGTCGCCGGTCGCCGAAGCGGAACCCCCGCCCCCGCCCCCGCCCCCGCGCGAGCGCATCACGCTGCGCCCGACCGGCCCGACGCGGCGCCAACCGTCCGGGCGCCTGCCGGTGATTCACGTGAAACACTTCGCCGAGTCGTCGCACCTGCCGCCCGCGGTGGCGCCGCCGCCCTCGCTCGAGCGGATCGATCACCGCACCAAGCGCCGCCTGCGCAACGGAGCCGTGCCGATCGACGACCGGCTCGATCTCCACGGCATGACGCAGGAGGCGGCCCATTCGGCGCTGCGCGGCTTCCTGGTACTGGCGCGCTCGCGCGGCGCCCGCATCGTTCTGGTCATCACCGGCAAGGGCAAGCCGAAGCCCGGAAGCGACCCGCACGACCGTGGCATCCTGCGTCGCGCGGTGCCGCACTGGCTGTCCGATCCGTCTCTGCGCGATTGGGTGATCGGTTTCGAAGAGGCGCATCTGGCGCATGGCGGCGCCGGCGCGATCTACGTGCGGCTGAGGCGCCCGCGGGGCGGGGAGGGGACGGCATGACGCCCTTCGGAGCGAAGATCCGGCAGCTGCGCGACGAGCGCGGTGTGACGCTGAAGGAGATGGCGGGCGCCCTCGGCGTCTCCGCCTCCTATCTCTCGGCGCTCGAACACGGCAAACGCGGCGTGCCGACCTGGTATCTGGTCCAGCGCATCATCGCCTATTTCAACGTGATCTGGGACGAGGCGGAGGAACTCCAACGCCTCGCCGAGGCCTCCGACCCGCGCGTCGTCGTCGACACCTCGGGTCTCGCGCCGGAGGCGACGGAACTGGCGAACCTTCTCGCCCAACGCATCCGCGGTCTGTCGAAGGCGTCGCTGAAAGATCTCTCCCACCGGGTGCGCGCGGCGGCGGCCAAGGATGGGGCTTGAGACGGGCGATCGGTTCGAAATCGAATCGATCGCTTCCGAATCGATCACCACCTCACAGAATGAACCGGCTCAAATCCGTGTTCTTCGCCAGCTCGCCGACGTTCTCGCGGACCAGGGCGGCGTCGATGACGATCGTCTCGCCGGAGCGGTCCGGGGCAGTGAAGGAGATCTCGTCGAGGATCCGCTCCATCACCGTCTGCAGCCGCCGTGCGCCGATGTTCTCGACCGTGGCGTTGATCTCGACCGCGACGCCGGCGATCTCCGAGATCGCTTCGGGGGTGACCTCGAGCGTCACGCCCTCCGTCGCCATCAGCGCGACGTACTGCTTGATCAGGCTCGCCTCGGTCTCGGTCAGGATGCGCTCGAAGTCTTCCTTCGTCAGCGGCTTCAGCTCGACGCGGATCGGCAGGCGGCCCTGGAGTTCGGGCAGAAGGTCGGCCGGCGTCGCCACGTGGAAGGCGCCGGAGGCGATGAAGAGCACGTGGTCGGTCTTCACCGGCCCGTATTTGGTCGAGACCGTCGTGCCCTCGATCAGCGGCAACAGGTCGCGCTGCACGCCTTCCCGTGAAACGTCGGCGCCACCGCCGCGGCCCTCGCGGACGCAGATCTTGTCGATCTCGTCGAGGAAGACGATGCCGTTCTCCTCGACCGCGCGGATCGCCTCGGTGACGACGCTCTCCTGATCGACCAGCTTGTCGGATTCCTCCGCCATCAGCGGCCCGTGGGCCTCGGCGACCGTCACCTTGCGCGCTTTGCGCTGGCCACCGAAGGCCTTGCCGAAGATGTCGCCGAGGTTCATCACGCCGACCGAACCGCCGCCGGGCATGCCGGGCAGCTCGAAGTTCGGCATGGCGGCGGGCGCCGCCACCTCGATCTCGATCTCCTTGTCGTTCAGCTCGCCGGCCCGGAGCTTGCGGCGGAAACTGTCGCGGGTCGCGGGTGAGGCGGACTTGCCGACCAGCGCGTCGAGCACGCGCTCCTCCGCCGCCATTTCGGCCTTGGCGCGGACCTCGGTCCGCTTGCGCGCCTTGACCAGCCCGATGCCGATCTCGACCAGATCGCGGACGATCGAATCGACGTCGCGGCCGACGTAGCCGACCTCGGTGAACTTGGTCGCCTCGACCTTGAGGAAGGGCGCGTCGGCGAGCCTGGCGAGGCGACGCGAGATCTCGGTCTTGCCGACGCCGGTCGGGCCGATCATCAGGATGTTCTTCGGCAGCACCTCGTCGCGCAGCGCGCCTTCGAGCTGCTGACGGCGCCAGCGGTTGCGCAGCGCGATGGCGACGGCGCGCTTGGCGTCCTTCTGGCCGACGATGTGGCGATCGAGTTCGGAGACGATCTCGCGGGGCGAGAAATTGGTCATGACGCTTGGCCTCGGGGGACGCGGGGAGCGGGGACGACCGCGCGCACCGCGGCCGGAACGAATGTGAGGACGGCCGCGCGCAGCGGCGCCCAGGCGACGGAGAGGCCGAGCACCACGGCGCCGACGAGACCGACGGTCAGGGCTTCGTCGATCGACCCGGTCCAACCGGCGCCGCGGATCAGCATCAGGATCGAGCCGCCGAAATAGACGAGCGCAGAGACGAGCAGGGCACGGCGGTCGACCACGATGGCGACGAGGGCGATCACCGCGAACATCGCCAGGATCAGCGCCGGGGCCGCGCCCGAGACGGTGGCGAAGCCGGCGCCGAGCAGGGAAGCGAGCGGATGGACGATCAGCGGGGCGGCCAGCACGTGCAGCCAGAAGGCGGTGTCGGTGCGCCGCGTCCGCCTCTCGCGGTCGGAGAAGTCCCACTTCATCGCCAGCGCGAAGACGCCGAGGCCCAACACCAGACAGACCGCGCCGAAATAGGCGTCGAGGAAGGGCCGCGCGACACCGGCGAGGAGACCGACCGTCATCGCGATCGCGCCGGCCGCTGCGGCGGCGACCGAGATCGGCACGCCGAAGCGGCGCCAGTGGACATAGCCGCCGATCAGCATGGCGAGGCCGGCGCCGAGCGCCACGAAGGGGCCGCCGCCGCCACTCGCCATGACGACGCTGCCGCCGCAGGCGGCGACGAAGAGGGCGACGAGCACGATGCTCGGAAAAGCCATGCGGCGGCGCGCGGTGAAGATCTCGGCGAGGCCCCAGGCGAGCACGGCGACGGCCGGACCGGCCGCGATCGGCGCGAACTGGAAGCCGAGGACGACGACCGCGCCGGTGAGCAGCGCGATGCCGAGGGTGACGAAGACGTCGTTGAACGAGGTGACGAAGCGCACCGCCTCCTCGTCGGCTGCGGCGGGCAGTTCCCGCCCGCGCGCGGTGGCGAAGGCGGCGAGCGCCGTCGCGGTCTCCGCCGCGATCACGCCGGCGGCGACCGCCGCGTCGAGATCGGCCGGGCCGATGGAGAAGGCGGGATCGTCGGGCCGAATGCCGCCGTCGCTCATGTCAGATCGTCTCCACGACGACGTTGGTGTTGGTGTAGACGCAGATCTCGGCGGCGATCGCCATCGCCTTTCGCGCGATCGCCTCGGCGTCGAGATCCTGATCGATCAGCGCCCGCGCCGCCGCCAGAGCATAGGTGCCGCCCGAGCCGATGCCGGCGACGCCGCCTTCCGGCTCCAGCACGTCGCCATTGCCGGTCAGAACCAGCGTCGTGGTGGCATCCGCGACGATCATCATCGCTTCCAGCCGGCGCAGGTAGCGATCGGTGCGCCAGTCCTTGGCGAGCTCGACGCAGGCGCGCGTCAGCTGCCCGGGATACTGCTCGAGCTTCTTCTCCAGCCGCTCGAACAGGGTGAAGGCGTCGGCGGTCGCCCCGGCGAAGCCGCCGATCACGTCGCCGCGGCCGATCCGGCGCACCTTGCGCGCCGTGTGCTTGATCACGGTCGCCCCGAGCGTCACCTGCCCGTCGCCGGCCACCACGACCTTGGCACCCTTGCGGACGGCGACGATGGTGGTTCCGTGCCAGCTCTCGGGGGAGGAAGCGGTGGGCGTGGTCATGGGGGGCTCCGGGGGTCTCTCGAGGGCGCGGACGGCGTCGCGGTTCGTCTCATGTAGGCGTCCCGGCGGACAATGCAAATGGGGGCGTCGGAGGTGGCGGAGGGGCTGCTCTCGGACCCTTGGGGTGGTTCCCTGCCTTGGTGCGCGATGCTTCGAGACGCGGGCCATCGGCCCGCTCCTCAGCATGAGGTGTTTTTCTGTTTCAGAACAAATACATGCGCTTCATGCCGAGGGGCGCGCCCTTCGGGCGCCCGTCTCGAAGCATCACGCACCACAGTCGAAACAAAACGCCAATTGAAACAATTGGATGGAGACGGAACCCGATCGTCTCGCATCCGATTCGAACGCCTCCGAATCGAACTCACCCGATCAGCCGGCTGACCAGCTTGGCGGTGTAGTCGACCATCGGCACGATGCGGCCGTAGTGGAGGCGCGTCGGGCCGATGACGCCGAGCACGCCGACGACGCGGGCCTCGGCGTCGCGATAGGGCGCCAGCACCAGCGACGACCCCGACAGCGAATGCAGCTTCGCCTCCGAGCCGATGAAGATGCGCACGCCCTCGCCGCGCTCGGCGTCGCCGAGAAGCTCGATCAGGTCGCGGTTGCGCTCGAGGTCGTCGAAGAGCGAGCGGATGCGCTCGAGGTCTTCCGCCGCACGCAGATCGTCGAGCAGATTGGCGCGGCCGCGCACGATCAGCTGCTGCGGCCGTCCTTCTGCCGCCTCGCCCCAGGTGGCGAGCCCGTCCTCGACGACGCGGGCGGTCAGGTCGTCGAGTTCGGCCTGACGCTCGCCCTGGAGCCGTTCGAGTTCGGCCCGCGCCTCCGTCAGGGTGCGGCCGCGGATGGTGCGGTTGAGATAGTTGGTCGCCTCGACCAGCGCCGAGGGCGGCAGGCCGAGCGGCAGCTCGACGACGCGGTTCTCGACCGATCCGTCCTCGCCGACCAGCACGACGAGGCCACGCGTCGGCTCCAGACGGACGAATTCGATGTGCTTCAGCCTGAGATCGGCCTTGTGGGCGAGCACCAGACCGGCGCCGCGCGTGAGGCCGGAGAGCATCTGGCTCGCCTCGGTCAGCACCTCTTCCGGCGTGCGGCCGGCGGCGCGGATCTCCGCCTCGATGCGGCGGCGTTCGCCTTCGCCGAGATCGCCGATCTCCAGCATCGCATCGACGAAGAAGCGCAGACCGCTCTCGGTCGGCAGCCGGCCGGCCGAGGTGTGCGGGGCGAAGATCAGGCCCGCCTGTTCGAGATCGGCCATGACGTTGCGCACCGAGGCCGGCGACAGCGCCATCGGCAGCAGTTTCGAGATGTTGCGCGAGCCGACCGGTTCGCCGGTGTCGAGATAGCCCTCGACGATGCGGCGGAAGATCTCGCGCGAGCGCTCGTCGAGCTGGGCGAGGCTGCCGGCACCGGCGGCGATAGGCGGTTGGGTGAGGAACGGCGGCTGGGCCATGCTGAATCCGTCGACCCGTCGATCGGGCCGTGGCCTCGATCGTACATCACGGCGGCGGCCGATCAATCGTCCCGCGACCCCGATCGGCCTTTACCTCCGCCCCCCGGCGGGATACGGGAGACCTACGAAACGACCAACGAACGAAAGATATCCATGCGCCCGTCCAAACGCGCCGCCGACGAACTGCGCTCCGTCAGCCTCGAGCGCGGCGTCGCCAAACACGCCGAGGGCTCCTGCCTGGTGAAGTTCGGCGATACCCACGTGCTGTGCACCGCCAGCCTCGAGGACAACGTGCCCGGCTGGCTGCGCGGTCAGCGCCGCGGCTGGGTCACCGCCGAATACGGCATGCTGCCGCGCGCCACCCACGACCGCATGCGTCGCGAGGTCAATGCCGGCAAGCCGTCGGGCCGCACCCACGAGATCCAGCGTCTGATCGGCCGTAGCCTGCGCGCCGTGGTCGACCTGCAGGCGCTCGGCGAGCGCCAGATCACCGTCGACTGCGACGTCATCCAGGCCGACGGCGGCACCCGCACCGCCTCGATCACCGGTGCCTGGATCGCGCTGCACGACTGTCTCGCCTGGATGAAGGCGCGCGACATGTTCAAGGGCGAGGTCCTCAAGGACCACATCGCGGCGATCTCCTGCGGCATCTATCGCGGCACTCCGGTGCTCGATCTCGACTATGCCGAGGATTCCAACGCCGAGACCGACGCCAACTTCGTCATCACCGGCTCCGGTGGCATCGTCGAGATCCAGGGCACGGCGGAGGGCAAGCCCTTCACCCGCGCCGAGCTCGACGCGCTGCTCGGCCTCGCCGAAAAGGGCGTCGGCGAGCTCGTCGCCCTGCAGAAGACCATCATCGGCTGAGCGCGGCCGCTCGGCCCGGAGAGGGAGGATCGTCCATGACCCCACGTCGTCTCGAAGGCGGCCGGATCGTCGTCGCCACCCACAACAAGGGCAAGCTCGCCGAGATCCGCGATCTGCTCGCCCCCCACGGCATCGATGCCGTGTCGGCGGGCGAACTCGACCTGCCCGAGCCGGAGGAGAACGGCGAGACCTTCGAGGCCAACGCGGCCCTCAAGGCGCTCGCCGCCGCCCTCGCCTCGGGCCTGCCGGCGCTCGCCGACGACAGTGGGCTCTGCGTCGCGGCGCTCGGCGGTCAGCCGGGCATCTTCTCGGCGCGCTGGGCCGGCGAGGACAAGGACTTCGCCCGCGCCATGCGCAACATCGAGGAGATGTTGGCGCAGTCGGGCAGCACCGATCGTGCCGCCCATTTCGTCGCCGCCCTCTGCCTCGCCTGGCCCGACGGTCACACCGAGACGGTGCGCGGCGAGGTCCACGGCACCCTGGTCTGGCCGCCGCGGGGCGACGCCGGCTTCGGTTACGACCCGATGTTCCTGCCGGAGGGCGAGAGCCGCACCTTCGGCGAGATGTCGGCCGAGGAGAAGCACGGGTTGAAGCCGGGCGAGACCGGACGTTCCCATCGCGCACGGGCCTTTTCCGCCTTCGCCGCGCGTTGTCTGTGACCGCGCGCTCGGGCAATCATCGCGCGGCGGCGGACGTGCGGGCGATTCGCTCGGATGGTGGGCTGCCGAAGGAGACGGGAATGGCGGGTCTCGATCCGGGCTTCGGCATCTACGTGCACTGGCCCTTCTGCGCATCCAAATGCCCCTATTGCGACTTCAACAGCCACGTCCGCCCCGGCGGCGTCGATCAGGCGCGTTACGGCCGGGCGCTGGTGCGCGAACTCGAGCATTTCGCCGCCCGCACCCCCGGTCGCCGCGTCTCCTCGGTGTTCTTCGGCGGTGGTACGCCCTCGCTGATGGAGCCGAAGACGGTCGAGACCGTGCTCGGCGCGATCGCCCGGCTGTGGAGCGTCGAGGCGGACGCCGAGATCACCCTCGAGGCCAATCCGAATTCGGCGGACGCCGCCAATTTCGCGGCCTACGCGACGGCCGGCGTCAACCGCCTGTCGCTCGGCGTCCAGGCGCTCGACGACCGCGATCTCAAGCGTCTCGGCCGCCTCCACGACGTCGCCGAGGCGCTCGACGCCATCGCGCTCGCCCGCGCCCATTTCCCGCGGATGTCCTTCGACATGATCTACGCCCGGCCCGACCAGACGGTCGAGGCCTGGCGCGAGGAGCTGAAGGCGGCGCTCGATCTCGCCGTCGACCATCTCTCGGTCTACCAGCTGACCATCGAGGAGGAGACGCGCTTCGCCGATCTCCACCGCGCCGGCAAGCTGATCCTGCCCGACATGGACCTCGCCGCCGATCTCTGGGAGGCGACCCGCGAGACGCTGGAAGCCGCGGGCATGCCGGCCTACGAGACCTCCAACCACGCCCGCCCGGGCGCCGAGAGCCGGCACAATCTGGTCTATTGGCGCTACGGCGAATATGTCGGCGTCGGCGCCGGTGCCCACGGCCGCATCGTCGAGGCCGGCGAACGCCGCGCCACCGCGACCGAGAAGAACCCGGAGAAGTGGCTGCGCCTGGTGGAGGCCCACGGCAACGCGCTCGACACCGACGAGCTGCTGACCCGCGAGGAACAGGGCGACGAATATCTGCTGATGGGCCTGCGCCTGACCGAAGGCATCGATCTCGACCGCTGGGAGGACATCTCCGGCCGCGTCCTCGATCCGGCGCGTCTCGCCGATCTCGAGGCCCACGGCATGGTCGAGACGATCACCATCGGCAACGCCCGCCGCGTCCGCGCGACCAAGGACGGCGCCGCGGTCCTCGATGCGGTGGTGGCCGATCTCGCGGCCTGAGGGGGGCGAGGCTCGGCCGGGCTTGCCGTCGTACACGAAGTCTCGAAAGGGTCGAGACTTCGTGTGCTCGCCATCAGACGCGCGAGGCAGACGCGGCGTGGCTGCGCCTTGCGGCCGTGGCTGCCGTTTCGCGGAAGACGGCCACCGCGAAGATCGCGGCCGAGGCGAGTGTCACCAGCGATCCGATTGCGGCGAGTGGGACACCCCAGGCGAAGCCGAGGTGGACCCCGGTGATGCCCGGCATGAGGGTCGCGAGCCCGATCACCGCGACGGCGAAATGGATCCGAGCGATCCCCGCGGTGCGCGCCGGGCGGCGTTCGTAGAAGAGCCCGGCCAGGAACATCGTCACCCAGCCGATCAGATTCAGATGGGCATGGACCGGCGACAGGGTGTGGTCTTCGGACATCGCCATGGCGATGCCGAGACCCATGCCGGCGAGAGCGGAGAGGACGCCGACCCGCAGGAACCAGGAGGAGGCCATGTCAGGCTCCTCCCGCAGCGGTGGCCGGCTCGACCAGCGACCAGCCCTCGAAGACGGCTTCGTGGGCGATCTTGCCGTCCCGCATTCGGAAGACGTGCAGGAGATGAAGGTCGACGAGGCTGCCGATCGGTACGGGCGCCCGATCGAAGCCCTCGCGGACGAGACGGAATCGCGCCCGCATCTCGTCGACCACACGGGTCTCGGTGGCGAAGCGGTCGATCGGCTCCATGGCGAGGAGATCCATCGCACCGAACATGCGCCGATAGTTCGCCTCGATCGCCGGTTTGCCGACGAGGGACAGACCACGGGTCGGCATGTCGAGGACGATGTCGTCGGTATAGAGATCCATGACGGATGTGGGGTCGCGGCCTTCGGCGGCGAGATGCGCGGCGACGACCGCGAGATTTCTTTCGATCGGGTCTTCCATGGTTCGATGCCCCTCGATATAGACAGAATAACTGTCCATATCAATTGGACAGACATTCTGTCAATATGGGTCCACATGATGACGCGAACGATTTCGGAGGAGAAGACGACGCTCGGGTCGCTCCTGCGGTTGCCCTACGAACGGCTCCAGGAGGCCGTCTACGCTCGTCTCGCCGAGCGCGGCTTTCCAGACGTCCGCCCGGCGCACTCGACCGTGTTCCGCACCATCCTGCCGACCGGATCGCGGGTCAGCGATCTCGCCGAGCGGGCGCAGATGACGAAACAGAGCATGGCCTATCTGGTGCAGTCGCTCGCCGATCTCGGCTATGTCACGATCGGGCCCGACCCCGAGGACGGCCGCGCGAAGCTCGTGACGCCGACCGCGCGAGGCGAGGCGGTCTGGGCGGCCCTGATCGATCTCAGCGCCGAGGTCGAGACGGAAGCGGCGGGGATCATCGGCCCGGAAAGGCTGGCGGCCCTGCGCGCGACGCTCGCCGAGCTGATCGGCGCCCTGGAAACGCGTCGACCGCCGAAGGCGGGGTGAGCCGACGGCGGTCGATCGAAGAATGCGACGGCTCGCGCCCGTCGAAACGCGGACGGCGCGTCGTCCTCACGTCCCCGGCGGGAACTGCTTCGGGGCGGGCGAGATCGCGCGGGCGGTGCCGCCGCCGACTTCCATCACCGCGAGGCCGCGTTCCGAGGTGCCGTCGGCACGGAAGCGGAAGAGGCCGGTGACGCCGAGGAAGCCGTTGCGCGACAGCAGCACGTCGTCGCGGAAGGGCCGCGAGCCGGCGTTGCGGACGAGGCCGGCGGCGAGGAACACCGCCTCGTAGCCGAGGATGGCGAGCGGGCCGGGCGAGCCGTAGGCGGCCTGATAGCGCGAGCGGAAACCGTCAGCCGCCTGCGGATCGACCGCCGGGAACCAGCCGCCGGCGAGTGCCGGCGCGGCGAGGCTCGACGGATCGTTCCAGCGGCCCGAGCCGAGGAACTTGACGCGCGACCGGTCGAGACCGGCCGAGACCATCGCCTGGATCACCGTCGCGGCATTGGAGCCGGCATCGGGGACGAAGACGGAATCGATCTGCTGGCCGAGCTTGGCGATGGTCGCCGCCTTGGTCTGCATGTCGGTCGGATCGCCCTTGTAGCGCTCGACCGCCATGACGCGGATGCCCGACCGCGCCGCCTGTTCGCGGAAGGCGGCCTCGACCACCACGCCGTAGGCGTCGTCGGGGACGATCGCCGCCATCGACTTGCGGTTCTGCGCGCCGGCATAGGAGACGATGCGCTCGACGTCGGCCGACGGCAGGAAGCCGATCAGATAGACGCCGCGCGTCGCCACCGTGGTGTCGGTGGTGAAGGTGACGATCGGCACGCCGGCCGCACGCGCCGGTTCGCTCGCGCCGCGCGCGGCGACCGCGTTGAGCGGGCCGATCAGCAGCTGGGCGCCCTGCGAGATCGCTTCCGATGCGGCGGTCTTGCCGCCCTCGGTGGTTCCCGCGTCGTCCTTGATCAGGATGGTGATGTCGGCGCCGGGGAAGTCCTTCAGCGCCAGCTCGGCCGCGTTGCGCAGCTGAGAGGCGATCTGGGCCGACTGGCCACCGGCCGACTTCGGCAGGATCAGGCCGATGCGGACGGATCCGGTGCCGATCATGTCGCCACTGGCGGGCAGGGCCGCGCCCGGTGTAGCTTCGGCGAAACCGCCCCCACCGGTGCCACCGGAGAGGTTGGAACCGCAGCCGGCGAGCGCGAGCGCGGAAGCACCGCCCACGGTGGCGGTGACGAAGCCTCGGCGGGTGGCGAGGAAGGGGGCATTGCGCGGCAAGGAGGAACACCTCTCGTCGGTCGATGTCGGCCACTCGACGCATGGCACGCGATCGCGGCGAATTTTGGCCTCGCGAGCGGCACAAGTCAAAGCGTCGCCACGCGATTTCCTGCCGACTGCGCGTTTCGGCCGCCGCCCCGCCCGTTTTTTCCCCGTTTCTGTCCGGATCCCACCATGACCACCGACGACGAATTCCCACCGAACGATCGCGCCGACGCGCCGCTCGGGGCCGCGTCCTTCCGCATCGACGCCACCGTCTTTCCCGCGCCCCGTCAGCCCGCCGGTCTGCACGTCGTGGCGACCCCGATCGGCCGCCTCGCCGACGTGACGCTGCGCGCCCTCGAGACGCTCGCCGGCGCCGATCTCGTGGTCTGCGAGGACACCCGTGTCACCCGCGTGCTGCTCGACCGCTACGGCATCCGCGCGCGCCTCGTCTCCTACAACGACCACAACGCCGCCGAGCGCCGCCCGCGCATCCTCGCCGCCCTGGAGGAGGGGAAGGCGGTGGCGCTGGTCTCCGACGCCGGCACGCCGCTGGTCTCCGACCCCGGCTACAAGCTGGTCGGCGAGGCGATCGCCGCCGGTCACCGCGTGATCCCGGTGCCCGGCGCCTCGGCGCTGCTGACCGCGCTGGTGGCGAGCGGCCTGCCGTCGGACGCCTTCCTCTTCGCCGGCTTCCCGTCGCCGAAACGCGAGGCCCGCCGCCATCGTTTCGAGGAACTCGCCCGCGTGCCGGCGACGCTGGTCTTCTACGAGAGCCCGCATCGCCTCGCCGAATGCCTGGCGGACGCCGCCGCCGTCTTCGGCCCGGCGCGTGCCGGCGTCATGGCGCGCGAACTGACCAAGACCTTCGAGGAAGTGGTGCGCGCGCCGCTCGGCGAACTGGCCGAGACCTTCGCCGCCCGCAGCGTCAAGGGCGAGGTCGTCGTCCTCGTCGGCCCGCCGGCCGCGGAAGAGGCGACCGAGGCCGACGTCGACGCCATGCTGCGCGCGGCGCTCGCCCGTCAGGCGCCGGGCAAGGCGGTGGCCGAGGTGGCGCGGCTGACCGGTGCCGACCGCAAGGCGCTCTACGAACGCGCCATGGCGATCAAGGCGGAGGGTTGACGCCCATGGCGTGGCGCGGCACCGAGGACCGTCGACGCGCCTATGGTCTCGGCCTCTCCGCCGAGGCCCGCGCCGCCTGGGTGCTCAGGCTGAAGCTCCATGCCATCCTCGCCCGTCGTTGGCGCTGCCGGCTCGGTGAGATCGATCTGGTGGCGAAGCGCGGCCGCACGCTGGTCTTCGTCGAGGTCAAGGCGCGCGGATCGGTCGCAGCCGCGATCGACGCCGTCGGTCCGACGGCACGGGCCCGCATCCTCGCCGCCGCCGATCTCTGGGTCGCCGCCCACCCGCATCACGCCGATCTCGACCGTCGATTCGACATCGTCGCGGTTGTCCCCGGCCGTTGGCCGACCCATGTCAGCGATGCATTCCGCGCCGACGACCTCGACCTCCCCCGTCGTCGGCATTGATGCGGGATCCGGCCGGTCGCTTCGCGACGCCGGATCCAACTCTTCGAAAAAACCATTGTTCGGAAACGGTTTTTTTCGAAGAGCGGAATACGAAACCCCGATCTCTCCGATCGGATTTCGTATGACACGTCCCCGCCGCCGCGATAGAACTCGGTCGGCCCCCGCGCTCACCCGGAAGGATACCGAGCCGCATGTCTCTCGACGTCGCCGTCCAGATGGACCACATCGCCACGATTCGCGTCGCCGGCGATTCGACCTTCGCCCTGCTGCTCGAAGCCCAGGCGCGCGGGCATCGCCTGTGGCACTACACCCCCGATCGCCTCGCGCTGCGCGAAGGCCGCGTCTCCGCCGGGGTCGAGCGCCTCGAGGTCCGCGACGTGGCGGGCGACCACTACACGCTGGGCGCCGTCGAACGGGTCGATCTCTCCCGCTTCGACACGATCCTGTTGCGCCAGGACCCGCCCTTCGACCTCAACTACGTCACCACGACGCACATGCTGGAGCGGGTGCATCCGAAGACGCTGGTGGTCAACGACCCGGCCTCCGTCCGCAACGCGCCGGAGAAGATCTTCGTCACCGAATTCCCCGATCTGATGCCACCGACGCTGATCACCCGCGACGCCGAGGAGATCCGCGCCTTCCGCGCCGAGCACGGCGACATCGTCATGAAGCCGCTCTACGGCCACGGCGGTTCGGCGGTGTTCCGCGTGAAACGCGAGGACGAGAACTTCGGCTCGCTGATGGACATGTTCGCCGCCACCTGGCGCGAGGCCTGGGTGATCCAGCGCTACCAGAGCGAGGTGCGCCAGGGCGACAAGCGCATCATCCTGGTCGACGGCGAGTTCGCCGGTGCCGTCAACCGCGTCCCGGCCGCCGACGACCTGCGCTCCAACATGGTGCGCGGCGGTCAGGCGGCGGCGACCGAACTCACCCCGCGCGAACGCGAGATCTGCGAGCGGATCGGCCCGTTCCTGCGAGAGCGTGGCCTGATCCTCGTCGGCATCGACGTCATCGGCGACTGGCTCACCGAGATCAACGTCACCTCGCCGACCGGCATCCGCGCCATCCGTCGCCTCGGCGGCCCCGACATCGCGGCCATGGTCTGGGATCGGATCGAGGCCAAGATCGCCGCCGCCCGCGCCTGAGGAGAGCTCCTTGCCGCCCGCCGCTCGCCCGTCGTCCCGCCTGTTCGCCGCATCGCTCGCCCTCGGCCTCCTCGCCGGCGGGCATGCCGCGGCGGCGGCCGATCGCTTCGTGATCGTCGCCCCGACCGCCGGCAGCGAGTTCCACGAGGCGGTGGCGGAGGGCTGTCGGACCGCGGCGGCGAAGCTCGGCGGCGCCGAATGCACCATGCTGGCGCCCGGCCCGAACGAGCCGCGCAGCCAGGGCCGGATCATCGCCGATCTCGTCGCCGAGAAAGTCGCCGGCATCGCCGTGTCGCCGGCTTCGCTGTCCGACGTCCAGCCCGCCGTGGCCGCGGCGCGCGCCGCCGGCATCCCGGTCGTCGCCTATGACGCCGACCTGCCGGCCGCGACCCGTGACGCCTTCGTCGGTTCCGACGCCCGTGACTTCGGCCGCGCGCTGGGCGCCTCGCTGAAGCGCTGGCGGCCGACCGGCGGTCTCTATGCGGTGATCACCGGCGACGCCGCCTCGCCGGTGCTGGTCGATCGCCTCGCCGGCGTACGCGACGCGCTCGGCGGCGACTGGCGCGAGATCCCGGCCTCGCCGATCGCCACCGCGGCGGAAGCCCGCGTCGCCGCCCAGGCCGTCGATCGGGTGATCCTCGAACATCCCGAACTCGACGCGGTGGTCTCCATCGGCGCCTGGCCGCTGCTCGACGAGGCGGTGTGGCGCGAGATCGCCGGCCGCCACAAGGACCGTCTCGACCGTGCCAAGCCGATCCTGGTCGTCGCCGATGCGCTGCCGCTGGAGAAGCGGCTGGTGCGCGACGGCCTCGCCCATGTCCTCGTCGGCCAGCGTCCGGCCGAGATGGGCACCCGCATCGCCGAGATGCTCGCCGCCCGCCGCAAGGGCAAGCCGATCGCCGAGGTCGTCTATGTCGGCTTCGACGTCTTCACCCGCCGCGACCTCCTCGCCAAACCCGACTGATCGTCGGTTCCGTTCCGGTGATGTTCGCATGAAACAACCTGCGCGACGTGGCGATCGCCGACGGGTTGCAATCGTTCGTGAAATGTTCCATGCTCTCCGAGCCAAGGAGCGGAACATGGTCGCGAGAGTCACCACCGTCGCGTTTCAGGGCGTCGAGGCCGTTCCGGTCGACGTCCAGGTTCAGATCACGGCGGGCAATCCGACCTTCGCGCTGGTCGGCCTGCCCGACAAGACGGTGGGCGAGAGCCGCGAACGCATCCGCGCCGCCCTCTTCGCCGCCGGCCTCGCCCTGCCGCAGCGGCGCATCACCGTCAATCTCGCTCCCGCCGACCTGCCCAAGGAGGGCAGCCACTACGATCTGCCGATCGCGCTCGCCATCATGTCGGCGATCGGTGCCATGCCGGGCGACCAGCTCGGCGAGCACGTCGCCCTCGGCGAACTGGCGCTCGACGGCACCATCGCCACCGTCAACGGCGTGTTGCCCGCCGCGATCGCCGCCAGCGCGCTCGGCAAGGGGCTGATCTGCCCGGCCGAGAGCGGCTCGGAGGCCGCCTGGGCGAGCCCCGATCTCGCCATCGTCGCCGGCCGCAGCCTCGCCCAGCTCGCCAACCACTTCAAGGGAACGCAGGTTCTCTCCCGCCCTGCGCCCAAGGTGCGCGAACCGGCGAACGACCTGCCCGACCTCGCCGACGTCCGCGGTCAGGAGAGCGCCAAACGAGCGCTCGAGGTCGCCGCCGCCGGTGGCCACAACCTGCTGATGGTCGGTCCGCCCGGTTCGGGAAAGTCGATGCTCGCCGCCCGTCTGCCCTCGATCCTGCCGCCGCTCGGCCCCCGCGAACTGCTCGAAGTGTCGATGATCGCCTCGATCGCCGGCGAACTCGCCGACGGCCGGCTGACCGATCGCCGCCCCTTCCGCGCCCCCCACCACTCCGCCTCGATGGCGGCGCTGGTCGGCGGCGGCATCCGGGCGCGGCCGGGCGAGATCTCGCTCGCCCACAACGGCGTGCTCTTCCTCGACGAGTTGCCCGAGTTCGCGCCGCAGGTGCTCGACGGTCTGCGCCAGCCGCTGGAGACGGGGGAAGTGGTGATCGCGCGCGCCAATCATCGCGTCGCCTATCCCGCCCGCATCCAGCTCGTCGCGGCGATGAACCCCTGCCGCTGCGGCCATGCCGGCGAGCCCGGCCACACCTGCCGCCGCGGCGCGCGCTGCGCCGAGGACTATCAGGCCCGCCTCTCCGGACCGCTGCTCGACCGCATGGACATGCGGGTCGAGGTCGGCGCGGTCTCCGCCGCCGATCTCTTCCTGCCGGCGCCGCGCGAGGGCTCGCGGGAGGTCGCCGCCCGCGTCGCTCGGGCGCGGGAGCGCCAGCTGTCGCGCTTCGCCGCGCGCGGCCTCGACGGTCTGCGCACCAATGCCGACATCCCCGCCGCCCTGGTGGAGGAGCTGGTCGATCTCGAGCCCGGTGCCCGTCGGCTGCTGACCGAGGCGGCGGACGGTCTGCGGCTCTCGGCCCGTGCCTGCCACCGCGTCCTCAAGGTCGCCCGCACCCTCGCCGATCTGGAGGACGCCCCGCGCGTCACCCGGCTGCATCTCGCCGAAGGCTTCGCCTATCGCCGCGCCGGCGAACGTCTGGCCGGCGCCGCCTGAGCGAACGCCGCTGCCGATCGCTCGGATCGATGCGTCGATCGACCGCCGCAGGTCCGGCGGCGATTCACGCGTGGAAAACCCCCGTCGCCGGTGGAAAACCGCCGCGCCGGCCCGCGCGTCAAACCTTTCGCAACGCCTGCCGGCGATGATCGCGGCAGGCACGCCGAAGACGGCGGCGCGCCGGTCGCGCGACGACGTTGCCCACGGCTCAAGCCCGTGGCCGCGTGGGACCCGACCTGGACCCTCTTCGCGGCGGACCAGCGATGATCGACACCCCTCCCGGATCGGCCCGAGCCGACGCCTCGCCGAAGGTCCGCCACGGCCACCTCCGTCACGCCGGCTTCGTGCTCCTGGCGATCGCGCTGGCGACCGTCGCCGCCGTCGCCGATGCCGAATTCGCCCGCGATCTGGTCATCGTCGCCGCCGTCGTCGCCGCGCTCGCGGTGATCGTCGACCGCCTCAACCCGGTCGCCGAGACCCCCACCGAGGCCGTCACCCCCGCGACGCCGTCCGCCGACCCGGTCGATGCCGACGCCCGCGCCCATTTCCTGACGCTCGCCGCCCACGAGATCCGCACGCCGTTGACCGGCATCCTCGGCCTCGCCGACCTGCTCGGCGAGACGAGCCTGACGGCCGAACAGACGGCCTATGTCCGCGCGCTGCGCTCCTCCGGCACCGCGCTGCTCGGTCTGGTCGACGGCTATCTCGACCTCTCCCGCCTCGAGGCCGGCCATGTCGAGCCGCGCCCGGTGCCGACCGCGCTCGAGGCGGTGGTCGAGGAGGTGGTCGAACTGCTGGCGCCGCCCTGTCAGGCCAAGGGGCTGGAACTGGTCGGCCATGTCGCCTTCTCCGCCTCCGCCCCCGTGGCGGTCGATCCGCTGCTGCTGCGCCAGGTGCTGATCAACCTCGCCGGCAATGCGGTGAAGTTCACCGAGACCGGCGGCGTCGCCATCGAGGTCGAGCGGGTCGAGGAGGGCGTGCTGTTCCGCGTCCGCGACACCGGCATCGGCATCGATCCGGCCGAGGCCTCGCGCATCTTCGACGCCTGGGCGCGCGTCGAGGCCGAGGGCGAACCGGCGCGCGGCGGCACCGGTCTGGGCCTCGCCATCGCCCGCGGCATCGTCGACCGCATGGGCGGACGCATCGCCCTCGCCTCGCGGCCGGGCGAAGGCTCGACCTTCTCCTTCGTGCTCGATCTCCCCGCCGTCGGCCCCGCCGCCGAACCCGAACGGCCGTTGCGCGGCCGCCGCGTCGCCCTCGTCTCGCGCGCCGGCGTCGAGCCGCCGCTGCTGGTGCGCCGGCTCCATGCGCTCGGCGCCGAGGCCTGGCTGGTCGAGGACGTCGCCGCTCTCGGCGGTCGTGACGGCTTCGACGTCGTGCTGGTCGACGCCCACGGCGGGGTCGATCCCGCCGCCGTGCTCGAAGACCTGCGGGCGAGCGGCATCGCCGCCCCCGCGGTGGTCATGGTGCCGCCGACCGGTCGCTCGGCGCTGCCCGGCCTGCGCGCCGCCGGCTTCGCCGCCCATCTCGTCCGCCCGGTCCGCGCCGCCTCGCTCGTCCGTGTCGTAGCCCTCGCCCTCGAGGATCGCGGCCGCGCGACCGTGCGCCATCAGGCCTCGCCCGCGACCTCCGGCTTCGACGTGCTGCTGGTCGACGACAACGAGATCAACGCGCTGCTCGGCCGCGCCGCGCTCGAACACGCCGGCCACCGGGTGACCGTCGCCGGCGAGGGCGCCGCCGCCGTCGACCGGGCCGAACGTGCCCGCGCCGAGGGCCACCCCTTCGACGTCGTGCTGATGGACCTCCACATGCCCGGCCTCGACGGCTTCGCCGCCATCCGCTCGCTGCGCGCCGGCGAACCGGAGGAGGGCCCGCGCGCCCTCGTCGTGGCGCTGACCGCCGACGCCACCCCGGCCGCCGCCGAACGTGCCGCCGCCGCCGGTGCCGACGCCACCATGGTCAAGCCGATCGATCGCGATCGGCTCGCCGCCCTGTTCGACCGTCGCGCCGCTTCCCTCGCCGGGCGCCGCGCCGCCGGCTGAGCCGGACCGTCATCGATCCTTCGCGGAACCGTCACGCCGGTGTTGCCCCGGCGTGGTCAGACGACAACATGCCGACGGACCGGCGCGCGCTGGTCGACGTCGGGCATGCTCCGTCTCGATAGGGTCGCCCATGTTCCGCGCCTCCGCCTCCACGGCTTCGCCCATTCCGCTGCTCGGCCGCATCGGCGCTCCCCGCCGCCTGCCCGCCGGTCGCATCGACGTGCTGCCGGGCATCGGTCTGCCGCTGCCGCTCGGGCCGCTCGGCGGCATGCGCGGCCAGGCGCCGCTCGGCCGCATCGGCAGCCTCGAGGCGCGCCTCGCCCGCACCGTCGGCGAAGTGAAGCGGGCGCAGGAACTGCGCTACCGCGTCTTCTACGAGGAAATGTCGGCGGTGCCCGACATGTGGACGTCGATGACCCGCCGCGACGCCGACGACTTCGACGCCATCTGCGACCACATCCTGGTGCTCGACCACGACGCGCCCGAGTCCAAGCCCTTCGGCAAGACCCGCCCGCGCATCGTCGGCACCTACCGCGTGCTGCGCCGCTCGGTCGCCGAGCGCCACGACGGCTTCTATTCGGCCGGCGAATTCGACGTCCAGCCGCTGCTCGACGCCCGCGCCGACCTCGAGTTCCTGGAGCTCGGCCGCTCCTGCGTGCTGCCGCAGTGGCGCGCCAAGCGGACGCTCGAACTGCTGTGGCAGGCGATCTGGGTCTATGTCCGTCGTCACCGCATCGACGCGATGATCGGCTGCGCCAGCCTCGAGGGCACCGACCCGTCGCGCCTCGCCCTGCCGCTGTCCTTCCTGCATCACCACTTCGCCGCCGGTGCCGACTGGACCGTCCGCGCGCTTCCCGAGCGCTACGTGACGATGGACCGTCTGTCGAAGGAGGCGATCGACCCGCGCGGCGCCATGCGCTCGCTGCCGCCGCTGCTCAAGGGCTACCTCAAGCTCGGCGCCAAGATCGGCGAGGGCGCGGTGATCGACCACCAGTTCGGCACGACGGACGTCTTCGTCATCATGCCGGTGGCCGAGATCGCCAAGCGCTGGGTCGACTTCTTCGACGTCGCCCAGCCGGCGGCCTGAGGGCCGCGAAAGCACGGGAGGCGAGGGCGCTCAGCCCTCGGCCTCGATCTCCTTCGCCCGCGCCTTCAGCCGATAGAGCGCGTCGAGCGCGGCGCGCGGGGTGAGGTCGTCGGGATCGATCTCGGCGATCGCCTCGAGCAGCGCCGCGAGCCGCCCGTCGTCCTGCGCGGGCTCGGGTTCCGGCGCGGCGGCCGGTTTCATCGCCGAGAACAGCGGCAGCTCGTCGACGAAGGCGTCTCGGCGGCCGCGGCGATCCTGCTCCTCCAGCTGACGCAGCACCGCCTTGGCGCGCTCGATCACCTTGGGCGGCAGGCCGGCGAGACGCGCCACCTGAATGCCGTAGGAGCGGTCGGCGGCGCCGGCGACGATCTCGTGCAGGAAGACGACGTCGCCCTTCCATTCCCGGACCGCCGAGGTGACGTTGGCAATGCGCGGCAGGCGCTCGGCCAGCGTCGTCAGCTCGTGATAGTGGGTGGCGAAGAGGGCGCGGCAGCGGTTGACCGCGTTCAGGTGCTCGATCGTCGCCCAGGCGATCGACAGGCCGTCGAAGGTGGCGGTGCCGCGGCCGATCTCGTCGAGGATGACGAGGGCGTTGCGGCCGGCCTGATTGAGGATCGCGGCGGTCTCGACCATCTCGACCATGAAGGTCGAACGGCCGCGCGCCAGATCGTCGGCGGCGCCGACGCGGCTGAAGAGCTTGTCGACGACGCCGATCCGCGCGGCCCGCGCCGGCACGAAGGCGCCGATCTGGGCGAGCAGCACGATCAGCGCGTTCTGGCGCAGGAAGGTCGACTTGCCGCCCATGTTGGGCCCGGTGACGATGACGAGCCGGCCCTCGCCCTCCGAGGCGCGCGGACCGAGATCGCAGTCGTTGGCGACGAAGGGCTCGCCGGTCGTCGTCCTGAGCGCCTGTTCGACCACCGGATGGCGGCCGCCCTCGATGCGGAAGGCGAGGCTCTCCTCGACCACCGGGCGCACCCAGCCCTCGGCATCGGCGATCTCGGCGAGACCGGCCGCGACGTCGAGGATCGCCAGCGCTTCCGCCGCAGCGCGGATCGCCGGCTCGGCGGCGAGCACCCGCCGCGTCAGATCCTCGAAGATTTCGCCCTCGATGCCGAGCGCCCGCTCGCCGGCCGACGCGATCTTCGCCTCGAGGCCGGAGAGTTCGACGGTCGAGAAGCGCACGGCGTTGGCGAGCGTCTGGCGATGGACGAAGCGCTCGACATGCGGCGGCTGCGTCAGCTTCTCGGCATGGGCCGGGGTGGTGTCGACGAAGAAGCCGAGCACGTTGTTGTGGCGGATCTTCAGCGACTTGATGCCGGTCGCGGCGACGTAGTCGCCTTCCAGCCGGGCGATCAGCCGCCGGCTGTCGGCCGAGAGCTCGCGCGCCTCGTCGAGGGGGATCGACCAGCCGGTCCGCACGAAACCGCCGTCGCGCCTGAGCAGCGGCGGCTCGTCGACCAGCGCCGTCGCCAGCACGTCGGCGAGATCCTGCGGCGCCTCGAGTGCGGCGTCGCGGGCGCGGGCGAGCTCTTCCGGCAGGACGGCGAGCCGGGCGAGCGCCCCGCCGATCGTCCCGGCGGCGACGAGGCCGCGGCCGATCGCGGCGAGATCGCGCGGGCCGCCGCGCTGCAGCGCCAGCCGGCCGAGCGGCCGCAGCATGTCGGGCGCGGTCGAGAGCGCCTCGCGCAGCTGGCGGCGGAAGGTCGCGTCGTCGACCAGGAAGGCGACCGCGTCGGCCCGCCGGCCGATCACCGCGACCGCGGTCGAGGGACCGGCCAGCCGTTCGGCGAGGAGGCGCTGGCCGTTCGGCGTCACGGTCCGGTCGATGGCGGCGATGAGCGAGCCGCGCCGCTCGCCCGAGAGCGTGCGCATGATCTCGAGATTGGCCCGCGTGCCGGGATCGATCGCCAGGATGCCGCCGGCATCCTCCTCGCGCCGCGGCGGCTCGAGCCGCGCCTTCATGCCGACCTGGGTCTTCTCGACATAGGCGACGACGCCGGAAATGGCCGAGAGTTCGGCACGCTCGAAGCGGCCGAAGCCGTCGAGGGCGGCGACCTCGAAATAGGCGGCGATGCGCGCCTCCGCCGTCGCCGCGTCGAAGAGCGCCGCCGAGACCGGGGTCAGCGCGATCTTCTCGCGCCGGATCAGCGGCTTCAGCGTCTCGTCCTCGAACAGCTTCTCGGCCAGCACGATCTCGCGCGGATCGATGCGGGCGATCTCGGCGGCGAGCCGGCCGGTGTCGACGCAGGTCACCCGGAACGAGCCCGACGAGATGTCGACGCGCGCCAGCCCCCAGCGCGCCGTCTCGGCGTCGCCGCCGGTGCGGGCGATCGCGAGGAGATGGTTGGCGGTGCCGGCGTCGAGCAGGCTGTCCTCGGTGATCGTGCCGGGCGTCACGAGGCGGACGACGTCGCGCCGGACGACCGACTTGGCACCGCGCTTCTTCGCCTCCGCCGGATCCTCGAGCTGCTCGCAGACCGCGACGCGGAAGCCGAGGGCGATCAGGCGCTGGAGATATTCGTCGGCGCGGTGGATCGGCACGCCGCACATCGGGATGTCCTCGCCGAGGTGCTTGCCGCGCTTGGTCAGCACGATGCCGAGCGCACGGGAGGCCTCCTCGGCGTCGCCGAAGAACAGCTCGTAGAAGTCGCCCATCCGGTAGAACAGCAGGCTGTCCGGATTGGCCGCCTTGATCTCCAGGAACTGCTCCATGACGGGCGTCGGGCGCTGGTCGGCATCGCGGGACGAGGTGTCGGTCATGGCGCTGAGGGCTCGGCGGCAGGGGAGGGCGACGGGCGAGGATCGGGCGAAGATAGCCGATGCGATCCCCCGCCGCGACCGCTTCGCCGCCGCCGACCGAGGCTGTCCACCGCCGCATCGCGAAAACAACCGATTTTTGCGGCGATCACGACGAAAAGCGGGGTGTTTTCGGCCCCGCGCCGCCTTGACGCGGTGCCGTCGGGGGATAAGGTCGCCGTCCCCCGACTTTTGCGCGGAGCCCGACGGGACCCATCGTCCCGAGGGTTTCACGTGGAACCCGCACCGAAGCAAGAGGCGGCGCCTCGACCCGCCCCCGGAGTGACAGATGGACTCGAACGAGAAGCCCGCGACCAAGACCGGTCGCCTCGCCGTCACCGATCAGGAAGCCCTGCAGTTCCACGCACAGGGCAAGCCGGGCAAGCTCGAGATCGTACCCACCAAGCCGATGGCGACCCAGCGCGACCTCGCGCTCGCCTATTCGCCGGGCGTCGCGGTGCCGGTGCGCGCCATCGCCGAGGACCCGTCCAAGGCCTACGACTACACCTCCAAGGGCAACCTCGTCGCCGTCATCTCCAACGGCACGGCGATCCTCGGCCTCGGCAATCTCGGCGCGCTGGCGTCGAAGCCGGTGATGGAGGGCAAGTCGGTTCTGTTCAAGCGCTTCGCCGACGTCGATTCGATCGACCTCGAGGTGGAGACCGAGGACGTCGAGGAATTCATCGCCGCGGTGCGCTATCTCGGCCCGTCCTTCGGCGGCATCAACCTCGAGGACATCAAGGCGCCCGAGTGCTTCATGATCGAGAGCCGTCTGCGCGAGCTGATGGACATCCCGGTCTTCCACGACGACCAGCACGGCACCGCGATCATCTCGGCGGCGGGCATCATCAACGCCCTGCACCTGACCGGCCGCGACATTTCCGAAGCGGTCCTCGTCTGCAACGGTGCCGGCGCCGCCGGCATCGCCTGCATCGAGCTGATCAAGGCGATGGGTTTCCGCCACGAGAACGTCATCCTCTGCGACACCAAGGGCGTGGTCTGGAAGGGCCGCACCGAGGGCATGAACCAGTGGAAGTCGGCCCATGCGGTGGAGACCGAGAAGCGGTCGCTCGCCGAGGCGGTCGCCGGTGCCGACATCTTCTTCGGTCTGTCCGCCAAGGGCGCGCTGACCCCCGAGATGGTCGCCTCGATGGCGCCGAACCCGATCATCTTCGCCATGGCCAACCCCGATCCGGAGATCACCCCGGAAGAGGTGGCGGCGGTGCGCGACGACGCGATCGTCGCCACCGGCCGGTCGGACTATCCCAACCAGGTCAACAACGTCCTCGGCTTCCCCTACATCTTCCGCGGTGCCCTCGACGTGCGGGCGCGGACGATCAACGAGGACATGAAGATCGCCGCGGCCAAGGCGATCGCCCAGCTCGCCCGCGAGGACGTGCCGGACGAGGTGGCGGCCGCCTATCGCGGCGTGCGGCCGAAGTTCGGCCCGCAGTACATCATCCCGGTGCCCTTCGACCCGCGCCTGATCTCCGAGATCCCGGTGGCGGTGGCGCAGGCGGCGATGGAATCGGGCGTCGCCCGTCGGCCGATCGTCGACATGGTCGCCTATCGCCAGCAGCTCTCGGCGCGCCGCGATCCGGTCGCCGGCACGCTCCAGCGCATCTTCTCCAAGATCAAGGCCAAGCCGAAGCGGGTGGTCTTCGCCGAGGGCGAGGAAGAGCCGGTGATCCGTGCCGCCGCCTCCTTCGTCAACCAGGGTCTCGGCACCGCCATTCTGGTCGGTCGCGAGGACCGCATCGCCGAGACGGCGGAGACCGCCGGCCTCGAGCTGCCGGACGGCGTCGAGATCGTCAACGTCGCGACCTCGCCGCGCATCAAGGCCTATACCGATCACCTCTACGAACGGCAGCAGCGGTCGGGCTTCCTCCAGCGCGACTGCGCCCGAGTCATCCTCGACCGCAACTACTTCGCCTCGTCGATGGTGGCGCTGGGCGATGCCGACGCCATGGTGTCGGGCACGACGCGCCACTTCACCACGGTGCTCAACGACGTTCGCCGCGTCATCGACGCGCGGCCGAACCATCGCGCCATCGGCCTGTCGCTGGTGCTCGCCCGCGGCCGCACCGTGATGATCGCCGACACCTCGATCACCGAGCTGCCGACCGGCGAGGAACTGGCGGACATCGCCGAGGAGGCGGCGGGCGCCGCCCGTCGTCTCGGCTACGAGCCGCGCGTCGCCTTCCTCGCCTATTCGAACTTCGGTCAGCCGCCGGGCGTGCGCACGGCGTCGGTGAAGGAGGCGGTCGAAATCCTCGATCGCCGCCGCGTCGACTTCGAATACGAGGGCGAGATGTCGGCCGACGTGGCGCTCGACCCGGCCAAGATGGCGGCCTATCCCTTCTGTCGCCTGAAGGGCCCGGCCAACGTGCTGGTCATGCCGGCGATCCACGCCGCGACCATCGTCACCGGCATGCTGCGCATCCTCGGCGGCTCGACGGTGATCGGCCCGCTGCTGGTCGGTCTCGACAAGTCGGTGCAGATCGTCCCTCTCGGCGCCCGCGACAGCGACCTCGTCAACATGGCTGCACTGGCGGCGTATGACATCAATGGGTGAGGTCCGGTCTCATCCTCGCGGGTCTCCGCGAGGATGAGACGAAGAGCCCCGGTGGGGCTCTTCGAGGGCCGAACGCCCGATGCGTCTCGCATCGGGCCGGAACCGCCGCACTCGCGGGCCGCAGGTCGTATCGGCTTTCGTCTCGAATCGTGTCCAATTCGTTTCCACGCGCCTTGACGGGGCGGAATCGGCGTTGATAACGTCGCCGACGCCGGCCGTGACGCGTGTCCACCGGTGCATCCGGCCGGGGCCGGTCGGACGGGGACGGGTTTCGACATGGACCGATCGGTCGTTTGCGCCGACGCGGCGATCGCCGGCGAAGATCACTTGGCGGAACGGGCGCACGCGCTCCTCGCCGACCCGGCCTTCCCCGAAGCCGTCGCCGCATTCACCGTCTCGATGAACCGCTTTCGCCGCGAAGGTCGGGGGCCGCTCAACAAGCTGCTCGGCCGCGACATCCGGTTTCGGGTGGTCAACCTCTGCTTCTGCCTCCACGTCCGCGGCATCCTCGTCGGATCGGAACGCGGCGCCTCCTTCGGCGAGATGGTGGCGGCGACCCGCCGTACCCTCGGCGGCAGCCCGCGCGTGGTGCGCACCACGCTCGACATGATGCGCCGAATGGGTCTCGTCGACGTCGAGGCCGGTCGCGCCGATCGCCGCGTCTCGATCTTCGTGCCCACCCCGCTGCTGATGGCGACGGTACGGGCCTGGCTCGCCGGGGTGATGACCCATCTCGACCTGCTCGAGCCGGGCGCGCGTCGCGCCGAGCGCCTCGCCGCCGAACCCGGCTTCGTCGAACACGTCGCCGTCGCCATGGGCGAGGCCTTCCTCGGCGGAGAGCCGCTGACCGGCCGGGTGCCGGAACTCGCCTGCTTCTTCCACCACGAATGCGGCTGGCCGGTCCTCAACACGGTCGTCGCCCATGCCCGCGAAGACCAGCCGCTGCCGACCCTCGGCGTCCTCTCCGAGACCTACGGCCTGACCAAGTCGCAGGTCGCCAACGTCGTGACGCTGGCCGTCGAGAACGGCTTCCTCGTCCGCGACGCCGCCGGCCGTGCGACGGTCACGTCCGCCCTCACCGTCGCCTACGACCGCTGGGCGGCGATCTTCTTCGCCTTCATGCTGACGGTCTCCGACACGACGCGCCCGCCTGCCGACCCGGAACTCGAGGACGCCCTCGCGGCGCTTCGCCGCGGGGCTTGAGACGGAAACGAAAGAGGCGACCCGAAGGTCGCCTCTCGAACGTCTCGTGTGCGTGCCGCTCAGTGACCGGCCGAGCCGCTCTTCGAACCGAACAGGCCACCGCCGGTCAGCGCGATCACGAAGGCGAACATGACGGCGACGCCGGTGAGCGCACCGATGATGAGGGCCGGATAACCGAAGATCACGGTGGCGACGATCCAGACGAGCGTGGCGACGACGGCGCCGATGAAGAGCTGAAGCACGAAAAATCCTCCGCGGGATGCGACGATGGGCGAGAGCGGGTAGACCATTCGGACGATCACGCCCGGTCCCCGTCTCGCGCCCTCGGTGGAAACCCGTAGGGCGGACCTAGATAGGGTAATACGTAGTTGGACGTAAACCCCTTCCGATGTCGCATGCCGCGCAACGAGGCATTCCGGTGTGATCGGCGATGGAAAAGCCTCGCGCGCCGTGGCAAAGGTGTCACATCGACGAGGGCCGCGAAGCGGCCGTCTCGCGTCGACACGAGGAGCGCCGCCTGCCGATGACCGCATCCCGGATGTTCGAGGGCCTGATCGATTCCGCCGACCTGCGCCGCCGCCTCACCGCGCTGGTCGCCGACGGCGCCGACGGCGGCAATCCGCAGGTTCGTTCCAAGGTCCTGGCGATCCTCAAGGAAGCGCGGCTCGAGTCGCGCGCGAAGATCCAGACGCTGCTGATGGAGGACCGCCGCGGCGTGCTCTGCGCCGAACGGATCTCCCATGTCCAGGACGAGCTGATCCGCGTGGTCTACGACTTCGCCGTCGCCCACGTCTATCCGGTCAAGAACCCGTCCTCGGCCGAGCGCCTGTCGGTCGCCGCGGTCGGCGGCTACGGCCGCGCCACGCTGGCGCCGGGCTCCGACATCGATCTGCTGTTCCTGCTGCCCTACAAGCAGACGCCCTGGGGCGAGAGCGTCGTCGAATACATCCTCTACATGCTGTGGGACCTCGGCCTGAAGGTCGGTCACGCCACCCGCAACGTCGACGAATGCATCCGCCTGTCGCGCTCCGACCTGACCATCCGCACGGCGATCCTCGAGGCGCGTTGGATCTGGGGCGACCGGCCGCTCTACGACGATCTGGAGAAGCGCTTCGACGCCGAGGTGGTCCAGGGCACCGGCCGCGACTACATCGCGGCGAAGCTCGCCGAGCGCGACGACCGTCACAAGCGCCAGGGCATGAGCCGCTATCTGGTCGAGCCCAACATCAAGGAGGGCAAGGGGGGCCTGCGCGATCTGCAGACGCTGTTCTGGATCGCCAAGTACTTCTATCGCGTCAAGGATGCTCGCGAACTGGTCGGCGAGGGCGTCTTCTCGCAGTCGGAATATCGCCGTTTCGAGCGCTGCGACGACTTCCTGTGGGGCATCCGCTGCCACATGCACTTCGCCACCAACCGGGCCGAGGAGCGGCTCTCCTTCGACCTCCAGCGCGAAATCGCCGGCCGCCTCGGCTATGTCGACAAGGGCGGCCTGCGCGCCGTCGAGCGCTTCATGAAGCACTACTTCCTGGTGGCCAAGGACGTCGGCGACCTGACGCTGATCTTCTGCTCGGCACTCGAGGAGGAACACGTCAAGCAGACCCCGGCGCTCAACCGCCTGCTCGGCCGCTTCACCCGTCGCCGCAAGCCCAAGACCGGCGACGGCGAGCCCTTCGCGGTCGACAACCGCCGCATCAACGTCGCCGACGACGGTGTCTTCGCCCGCGATCCCGTCAACCTGATCCGCATCTTCCACGAGGCCGACCGCAACAACCTCGACTTCCATCCGGATGCGCTGCGCCTGCTGACGCGGTCGCTGACGCTGATCGACGAGGCCATCCGCGCCGACGAGACCGCCAATCGCCTCTTCATCGACATCGTCGCCTCGCGCCATTCGCCCGAACGCATCCTGAGGCGGATGAACGAGACCGGCGTGCTCGGCCGCTTCGTGCCGGAGTTCGGCAAGGTCGTGGCGATGATGCAGTTCAACATGTATCACCACTACACCGTCGACGAGCACCTGCTGCGGACGCTGGGCGAGCTCTCGGCGTTGGAGAACGGCACGCTGGCCGAGGAATGCCCGCTCGCCACCGAGCTCTTCCCCGGCATCCAGAATCGCAAGGTGATCTACCTCGCGACCTTCCTGCACGACATCGCCAAGGGTCGGCCCGAGGACCACTCGCTCTACGGTGCCAAGATCGCCCGCAAGGTCGGCCCGCGCTTCGGCCTCTCCGCCGCGGAGACCGAGACCGTCGCCTGGCTGGTCGAGAACCATCTGGTGATGAGCTCGGTGGCGCAGGGCCGCGATCTCAACGATCGCCGCACCATCGAGACCTTCGCCGAGATCGTCCAGTCGCCCGAGCGCCTGCGCCTGCTCCTCTGCCTGACGGTCGCCGACATCCGCGCCGTCGGACCCGGCGTCTTCAACGGCTGGAAGGGGCAGCTCCTCCGGACGCTCTACTACGAGACCGAGCCCTATCTCGCCGGCGGCCATTCGCAGATCACCCGCGACCAGCGCGTCGCCGCCGCCAAGCACGAGCTCTGCGACCGGCTCGTCGGCTGGAGCGAGATCGAGAAACAGGCCTATGTCGAGCGCCACTATGCGCCCTACTGGCTGCGCGTCGACGTCGCCCGCAAGGTCGAGCACGCCAACTTCATCCGCGAGGCGACGCAGGGGCGCAAGCACCTCGCCACCTCGGTCATGCCGCACGTCTTCGAGGGCGTCACCGAGATCACCGTTCTCGCCGACGACCATCCCCGCCTGCTCTCGGCCATCGCCGGTGCCTGCGCCGTGGCCGGCGCCAACATCGTCGACGCCCAGATCTACACGACCACCGACGGTCTGGCGCTCGACACGATCTTCGTCGGCCGCGAGTTCACCGACGACGTCGACGAACGCCGCCGCGGCCAGCGCATCACCGCGCTGATCGAGAAGACGTTGACCGGCGCCGAACGCCTGCCCGAACAGGTCGAGCAGAAGAAGGGCGCCGCCAAGGGTCGCCTCAAGGCCTTCCAGATCCCGACCGACGTCATGGTCAACAACGCCTGGTCGGATCGCTTCACGGTGATCGAGGTCTCCGGCCTCGACCGGCCGGGTCTGCTCTTCGACCTGACGCGGGCGATCTCGGATCTCAACCTCAACATCGCCTCGGCCCATGTCGCGACCTTCGGCGAGCGCGCGGTCGACGTCTTCTACGTGACCGATCTGATCGGCCACAAGGTCGAGAACCGGTCGCGCGAGAAGACCATCCGCGAACACCTCGTGCGCGCCTTCGACGGCACGCCCCGGGAGACCAGCCGCAAGCCCGCCGCCTGACGTCGGCATCCGGGGTGCCGAGCATGAGACTGCTGCGCAATGCCCTCGGCGTCGGCGCCGCGACGCTGGCGAGCCGGATCCTCGGCTTCCTGCGCGACGGCATGCTCGCCGCCGTGCTCGGCACCGGGCCGGTGGCCGACGCCTTCGTGGTGGCGCTGCGCCTGCCCAATCTCTTCCGCCGGCTCTTCGCCGAGGGCGCCTTCGCCGCCGCCTTCGTGCCGGGCTACATCGCCGTGCGCGAGGCCGAGGGCCGCGCCGCCGCCCGCCGCTTCGCCGGCGCCGCGGCACTGCTGCTGGTCGCGACCGTGGCGGTGATCACCGTCGCGGTCTGGGTCTTCACCGAACCGGTGGTGCGGCTGCTGGCGCCCGGCTACGGCGCCGATGCCGACAAGCTCGCCCTGACGGTGACGCTGACCCGCCTCGCCTTCCCCTATCTCGTCGGCATCACCGTCGTCGCCCTGCTCGGTGGCGTCCTGGCGGCCGACAGGCGTTTCATGGCGGCGGCCTTCGCGCCGATCCTCTTCAACCTGCTGCTGCTCGTCGCGATGATCGTCGTGCTGGTGGTCGGCCGCCACGACGCCGTCTTCGCCGGCCGACTGCTCGCCACCACCGTGGCGGTGGCCGGTCTCGCCCAGGCGGCTTTCCTCGTCGCCGCCACCGGACGGGCCGGGGCCCTGCCGCTGCCGGCGCGGCCGCGCGCCGATCCGGCGATGCGACGGCTCGCCCGCGCCTTCGCACCGGGTCTCGTCGCCGGCGGCTTCGCCGAGATCGGCATCGTCGTCGGCACGATGATCGCCTCGGGCGAACCCGGCGCCGTCTCCTGGCTCTACTATGCCGATCGGCTCTACCAGCTGCCGCTCGGCCTCGTCGGCATCGCCGTCGGGCAGGTGCTGCTGCCCGAGATCGCCGAGGAGGCCGGCCGTCCCGGCGACGGCGTCCACGTGGTGCAGAGCCGCGCCTTCGAATTCGCCCTGGCGCTGGCGCTGCCCGCCGCCTTCGGTCTGGTGCTGCTCGCCCATCCGATCGTCTCGGCGCTGTTCGAGCGCGGCGCCTTCTCGGCGAACGACGCCCGCGAGGCCGCCCGCGCACTCGCCGCCTATTCGCTCGGCCTGCCGGCCTTCGTGGCGATCCGCCTGTTCTCCGCCGCCCATTGGGGTCGCGGCGACACCCGCACGCCGATGATCCACGGCGTCGTCGCGGTCGGTCTCAACGTCGCGCTGTCGCTCGCCCTCCTGCCGCTGATCGGCTGGGTGGCGGTCGCATGGAGCACGGCGGCCTCGGCCTGGCTCAATGCCGGCCTGCTCGCCGCCGCGCTCTTTCGTCGCGACCACTGGCGCCTCGACGCCGCCGCCCGTCGCCGCCTGCCGCGCATTCTCGCCGCGGCGCTGGGCATGGCCGCGGTGGTCGGGCTCGCCCGCCTCTTCGTCGTCGATCCGGCCTTTGCGAGCGGCGGAACGGTGCTGCGGCTGACGGCGGTCGGTGCCGCGATCCTCGCCGGCATCGCCGTCCACGGCCTCCTCCTGTGGGCGACCGGGGCGGTCGATCCGCGCGTCTTCACCCGCCGTCCCGCCGCGGCTCCGGCGCCGACGCCGGTGGGATCGGCGACTTGCGAGGCGCCGACGGATCGCGCATAACGCCGCCCGAGGCCGCCTCCCCGTCCACAGGGGTTCGGGTCCGAGCCTCTGAGGATCCAAAATGACCGAAGCGATTCCCGCCGCCTTCGAACCGCGCGTGTTCTCCGGCGTCCAGCCGACCGGCAATCTCCATCTCGGCAACTATCTCGGCGCCATCGTGAAGTTCGTCGCGCTGCAGAAGACCCATCCCTGCGTCTACTGCGTCGTCGACATGCACGCGATCACCGTCTGGCAGAACCCGGCCGAGCTCCAGCGCTCGATCCGCGAGGTGACCGCCGCCTTCATCGCCGCCGGCATCGACCCGAAGACGCAGATCGTCTTCAACCAGAGCCGCGTCCACCAGCACGCCGAACTCGCCTGGGTCTTCAACTGCATCGCTCGCCTCGGCTGGATGAACCGCATGACGCAGTTCAAGGAGAAGGCCGGCAAGGACCGCGAGAACGCCTCGCTCGGTCTCTACGCCTATCCCAGCCTGATGGCCGCCGACATCCTGCTCTACCGCGCCACCCACGTGCCGGTCGGCGAGGACCAGAAGCAGCATCTCGAGCTCACCCGCGACATCGCCCAGAAGTTCGACAACGACTATGCCGAGCGCATCGCCGAGCTCGGTCTGGGTCCGAAGTTCTTCCCCCTGCCCGAGCCGATCATCCAGGGTCCGGCGACCCGCGTGATGTCCTTGCGCGACGGCACCAAGAAGATGTCGAAGTCGGATCCCTCCGACCTCAGCCGCATCAACCTGACCGACGACCGCGACGCCATCGCCCAGAAGCTCAGGAAGGCCAAGACCGATCCCGAGCCGCTGCCGAGCGAGGTCGAGGGCCTGAAGGAGCGTCCCGAGGCCGACAACCTCGTCGGCATCTACGCCGCGCTCGCCGGCACCACGGCGGCCGACGTGCTGGCCCAGTACGGCGGATCGCAGTTCTCGGCCTTCAAGGCGGCGCTGACCGACCTCGCGGTCGACAAGCTCGGCCCGGTCGGCGGCGAGATGAAGCGCCTGGTCGCCGATCCGGCCTACATCGACGGCGTCTTGAGGGAGGGCGGCGAACGCGCCTCCGCCATCGCCCGCCCGGTGATGGACGCGGTCAAGGACATCGTCGGCCTCCTGCGCTGAGAAACGAAACGGCGAGGGCGACGATCTGCCGAGATCGCCCGCCCTTGCCACCGCGGCCCGCGCCGTGGCAGCCTCGCACCATGGTCCTCGCTCGCCGCTCGCACGAAGCCGGTCACCGGCGCAAGTTCCTGGTCGTCGTCGACGACACGGACGAATGCGACCGTGCGGTCGTCTTCGCCGCCCTGCGCGCCGCCCATACCGACGGGGCGGTGGTGCTGCTCCATGTCGTCGAGGACGCCGACTTCCGCGGCTTCCTCGGCGTCGAACAGGTGATGCGCGCCGAAGCCGAAGCCGAGGCGAGGGCGGTGCTCGATCGGGTCGCCGCCCGCATTCGCGCCATGTCGGGGCTCGAGGCCGAACAGGTCGTCCGCTTCGGCGGCCGCGCCGGCGAGGTGCAAGGACTGATCGACGCCGACGAGGACATCGCCGTGCTGGTGCTCGCCGCCGGCACCGGATCGGAGGGCCCCGGCCCGCTGGTCACCGCGATCGGACGGGCCTCCGGTTCCTTCCCCGTGCCCGTCACCATCGTCCCCGGCCACCTCTCCGACGAGGACATCGCCGCCATCGCGTGATTCTCCTCGCTGGACGATTGCGTCGGAAGGCCCTATCTGGAACGTCTCGAAATCCGGCTCGGCCCTTGAAACCGAGAGAGGAGAAACGATGTTCATCGAGACCGAAGTCACCCCCAATCCCGCGACGCTGAAGTTCGTGCCCGGCCGCAAGGTCATGGGCGAGGGCGCCCGCGAATTCCGTTCCGCCGCCGAGGCCGCCGCCTCGCCGCTCGCCCAGCGCCTCTTCGCGGTGCCGGGCGTCACCGCCGTCTTCTTCGGCACCGACTTCGTCTCGGTGACCAAGGACGGCCCGGAATGGCAGCATCTGAAGCCGGCCATCCTCGGCGCCATCATGGAATTCTTCATGTCCGGCGCGCCGCTGTTGGTCGAGGCCGCCGAAGAGGGCGCCTCCCGCGCCTATTCCGAGGACGACGCCCGCGTCGTGGCGACGGTGAAGCAGCTGCTCGACGAGCGCGTCCGCCCGGCGGTCGCCGGCGACGGCGGCGACATCACCTTCCATTCCTACGAGGACGGCATCGTCTATCTGACCATGCGCGGTGCCTGTTCCGGCTGCCCGTCCTCGACCGCGACGCTGCGCAACGGCGTGCAGAACCTCCTCAAGCACTTCGTGCCGGAGATCCGCGAAGTACGCGCGGCCTCCTGAGGCCGCGTTCGTCCGCATCGTCCGCTCGACCTTCGTCGCGCTGATGGCGCGTGCGTTTTCGCGTTATTGATCGATCCATGAAGCTCCTCGCCGTCGATACCGCGCTCGATGCGCTCGCCGTCGCCCTGCTCGTGCGGGACGGCGACCGCGTCGACGTCACGGCGTCGAGCGCGATCATCGGCCGCGGTCATGCCGAGAAGTTGATGGGGGCGATCGACGCGCTGCTCGCCCGCACCGGCACGGCGATCACGGCGATCGACGCCTTCGCCGTGACCACCGGCCCGGGCTCCTTCACCGGCATCCGCATCGGCGTCGCCGCCGTGCGCGGTTTCGCCCTCGCCGCCGGCCGTCCGGCGGTCGGCGTGCCGACCCTCGAGGCGCTCGCCGCCGAGGCGCGGGCACTCGTTCCCGCCCGGGCGATCTTCGCCGTCCTCGATGCCCGCAAGGACGAGGTCTATGCCCAGGGCTTCGCCGCCGACGGCAGCGCCCTCGGCCGTGCCGAGGTGATCGCGCCCGCCCTCGTCGCCGCCCGCGCGGTTGCCGAGGACGCCGTCCTCGTCGGCACCGGCGCGGCGCTGGTCGGCGCCCATGCGCCGACGCTCACCCGCCTCGACGCCCCGACGATCCCCGGCATCGAGACCGTCGCCCGCCTCGCGCTCGCCAAGTTGGATGCCTGCGGCGGGGTCTGCGAGAAGCCGTCGCCGCTCTATGTCCGCCCCGCCGACGCCAAGCCGCAGGACGGCCACCGTCTCGCCCGCCTGACACCCGCGGCGCTGCTCGGCCCCGCCGGGCCGGAGGAGGGCGTGCCATGAGCCTGTGGGACGACATGTGGGGCGCCGCCTGGTGGATGGCGCCGTGGAGCCCCTGGGCCAAGACGCCGATGTTCTCCTTCGAGGAGGCCTGGGCGGAAGACACCGAGAAGCTCGCCGAGATCCACGCCGCCGGATTTCCGGGGGCGGCCTGGAGCGCCGCCGATCTCGCCGCCCTGCTGCGGGAGGAGACGGTGACCGGCGTCGTCGCCCGCCGCGCCAATGCCTTCGGCACGCGCTCGGCGGTCGGTTTCGTCCTCCTCCGCACCGTCGCCGACGAATCGGAAGTGCTGACCGTCGCGGTCGCACCCTCTCATCGCCGCCGCGGTGTCGGCCGCGCGCTGATGGAGGAGGCGATGCGTCGGCTCTACCGCGATCGCATCGCCTCGCTCTTTCTCGAGGTCGATGCGGGAAACGGTGCGGCGCTCGCCCTATATCGCCGCTTGCGCTTCGAGAAGGTCGGCGAGCGCAAGGGCTACTACGCCCACGGCAGCGTGCCGGGCGCCACGGCGCTTGTCATGCGGGCCGATCTTCGTTAATCGCCATGATGGACTTCGATCCGGCCGGGGGAGATCGCCCGTGAACCATCCGACGAACAGATCCGCCAACCCAGAAGGTCCGCTCGAGGATCGCTGCGTCGCAGCCGGCATGCGCATGACCGACCAGCGTCGCGTCATCGCCCGGGTGATCGAGGCCGCCATCGACCATCCCGACGTCGAGGAACTGCATCGCCGCGCGTCCGCGATCGACAAGCGCATCTCGATCTCGACCGTCTACCGCACGGTGAAGCTCTTCGAGGACACCGGCATCATCGAGCGCCACGACTTCCGCGACGGCCGCTCGCGCTACGAGACCGTCTCGGACGAGCACCACGATCACCTGATCGACCTGCGCTCCGGTCGCGTCGTCGAGTTCCGCAACGCCGACATCGAGAAGCTGCAGCAGTTCATCGCCCGCGAACTCGGCTTCCGCCTCGTCGATCACCGGCTCGAACTCTACGGCGTGCCGCTCGACGAGCCCGAGACGCCGTGAGACATCGGAGCGGCGCATGAGGACCTTTCGCGCCGGCATCGCGCTCGCCCGCCTGACGGCGATCACCGTCGTCGCGCTGCCCCTGCAGTGGCTGGCGGTCAGGTTCTCCTGGCCGCTCGCCCGCACCCTTCCCGGCTGGTGGCATCGCCGCGCCCTCGAGGCGCTCGACGTGCGCATCCGCGTCTCCGGAGCCCCGGTCGCCGCCCGGCCGCTGCTGGTCACGCCCAACCACGCCTCCTGGCTCGACATCTCGGTGATCGGCTCGCTGATGCCGGTCTCCTTCGTCGCCAAGGCGGAAGTGGCGACCTGGCCGATCTTCGGCCTCTTCGCGAAACTGCAGCGCTCGGTCTTCGTCGACCGCACCCGCCGCACCGCGACGGGCAAGGCGGCGAGCGAACTCGCCGACCGCCTGTCGTCGGGCGACTGCATGGTGCTCTTCCCCGAAGGCACCTCGTCGTGGGGCGACCGCGTCCTGCCCTTCCGCTCGGCGCTGCTCGGCGCGGCGCGGGCGGCGATCGACGTCGGCGGTCACGACGAGGTCTTCGTCCAGCCGATGACCGTCGCCTACACCCGCATCGCCGGCCTGCCGGTCGGCCGGGCCGAACGCCACCGCGTCGCCTGGGTCGGCGACGACGAGCTGATGCCGCATCTCTGGGGCATCGCCACCGCCGGCGGCATCGACGTCGAGATCGTCTGGGGCGAGGCCCGCCCCTTCGGCGCCGGGACCGACCGCAAGAGCCTCACCGCCGAACTCGAGGCCGGCGTGCGCGCCGGTCTCTCCGCCTGCCTCCACCCGGTGCAGGCGATCGTCGTCGAGGTGCCCGAGCCCGCCGAGGCGGAGGCGGGCGACGCGGCGTGAGGCCGGATTGCGCGGACAGGGCGGTTTCGCCGCCGGCCGTTCTGCGATAGAGAGCGCCGAACGATACGGCGGGCGGCCGGAGGCCCCCGCCTTGCAGGACAGCCTTCACGGACGGGTTCCATGAGCGAGACGAAGAAGGTCTTCATCAAGACCTACGGCTGCCAGATGAACGTCTACGACAGCGAGCGGATGACCGACACGCTGGCGCCGAACGGCTGGGTCGAGGCGGCGAGCGCCGACGAGGCCGATCTGGTCATCCTCAACACCTGCCACATCCGCGAGAAGGCCTCGGAGAAGGTCTATTCCGAGCTCGGCCGCATGCGCGTGCTGAAGGCGGAGAAGGCGGAACGCGGCGAGAAGCTGCTGGTCGGCGTCGCCGGCTGCGTCGCCCAGGCCGAGGGCCGCGAGATCGCGCGGCGCGCGCCGGTCGTCGACATGGTCTTCGGCCCGCAGAGCTACCACCACCTGCCCGACATCCTCGCCCGCACCTCGAACGGCGCCCGCGTCGTCGAGACCGAGTTCCCGGTCGAGGACAAGTTCGACCATCTCGCCCCGGCGACGCGCGAGAAGACCATCGCCCGCGGCCTGACCGCCTTCCTGACGGTGCAGGAGGGCTGCGACAAGTTCTGCACCTTCTGCGTCGTGCCCTACACCCGCGGTGCCGAGACCTCGCGCCCCGTCGACCGCATCCTCGCCGAGGCCCGCCGTCTGGCCGACGCCGGCGTGCGCGAGGTGACGCTGCTCGGCCAGAACGTCAACGGCTTTCACGGGGAAGGTCCGGACGGCGAGACCTGGCGCCTCGGCCGGCTCTGCCGCGCGCTCGCCGAGATCCCCGGCCTCGACCGCATCCGCTATACGACCAGCCATCCCCGCGACATGAGCGACGATCTTCTCGAAGCCCATCGCGACCTGCCGCAGCTGATGCCCTGGCTGCATCTGCCGGTGCAGTCGGGCAACGACCGGATCCTCGCGGCGATGAACCGTCGCCACACCCGCGACGAGTATCTCCGCCTGATCGACCGCATCCGCGCCGCCCGCCCCGACATCGCGATGTCGGGCGACTTCATCGTCGGCTTCCCCGGCGAGACCGAAGCCGAATTCGCCGACACGCTGTCGATCGTCGCCGAGGTCGGCTACGCCTCGGCCTTCTCGTTCAAGTATTCCGCCCGCCCCGGCACGCCGGCCGCCGGCGAGACCGACCAGATCGCGGAAAGCGTGAAGATCGAGCGCCTCGCCCGGCTCCAGGCCGAGATCGACGCCGCGACCCGCGCCTTCAACGCCTCGCGCCTCGGCATGGAGATGGACGTGCTGATCGAGAAGCCCGGCCGCCACCCCGGCCAGATGGCCGGCCGTTCGCCCTGGCTGCAGGCGGTGCATCTCGTCGCACCGGAGACGCTGCTCGGCCGGATCGTGCGCGTGCGTGTGGATGCCGTCGCACCGAATTCACTGACGGCGAGCCTGATCGGTGTAGCATCGGACGGAAGGTCCGATTCGGCCGTCGAGGGAGGTGCCCGGTGAACGATGCGAAGAGCCCGTCTTCCAACGACTTCCCGGTGACGGGCCACGCCTCCGACATGACCCATGTCGTCCTCGCCTTCGACGACAACCGCCTCGTCTCCGATCTCTTCGGCCAGTTCGACCAGAACCTCGCCGAGATCGAGCGCCGCCTGCAGGTCACGGTGGTCGCCCACGGCAATCAGGTGACGATCAAGGGGCCGCACGAGCGCTGCGAGGTCGCCCGCACCGTGCTCGAGACCCTGTGGGAACGGCTCCAGGCCGGCCGCGAGGTCCATCCCGGCGACGTCGACGGCGCCATTCGCATGGCCGAGAGCGAGGCCGAGCAGCTGCCGCTGCCGACCCTCGAGCCCAAGACCCGCTTCGCCCCGGCGCAGATCTCCACCCGTCGCAAGACCGTCTCGGCCCGCACGCCGGCGCAGGACGCCTATGTCCGCGCCATGGACCGCGCCGATCTCGTCTTCGGCATCGGCCCGGCCGGTACCGGCAAGACCTATCTCGCCGTCGCCTATGCCGCCGCCCTGATCGAGCGCGGCGACGTCGACCGGCTGATCCTGTCGCGCCCGGCGGTCGAGGCCGGCGAACGTCTCGGCTTCCTCCCCGGCGACATGAAGGAGAAGGTCGACCCCTATCTGCGCCCCCTCTACGACGCGCTCTACGACATGATGCCGGCGGAGAAGGTCGAACGCGGCCTGCAGTCCGGCATGATCGAGGTGGCGCCGCTCGCCTTCATGCGCGGCCGCACCCTGTCGAACGCGGTGGTGCTGCTCGACGAGGCGCAGAACTGCACCGCGATGCAGATGAAGATGTTCCTGACGCGTCTCGGCGAGAACTCCAAGATGATCGTCACCGGCGACCCGACCCAGGTCGACCTGCCGTCCGGCACCCGCTCGGGCCTCGTCGACGCGCTGGAGATCCTCGGCGGCATGCCCGGCATGATCCGGGTGAACTTCACCGAGAAGGACGTGGTGCGCCACGAACTCGTCCGCCGCATCGTCAAGGCCTACGACGACGCCTCGCGCGAACGTCTCGCCGCCGAGAAGGCGCGCGAGGAGGCGCGTCTCGCCGCCCGCGCCGAGTTCGGCACCGACGACATGCTCCTGCGCGACAAATACGGCATCACCCGCCCCGACCGCGGAGAGCGGACGTGAGCGAGACGCCGTCGATCACCGTCGACATCGCCGTCGAGGCCGAGGCCTGGGGCGACGAGACGGCATGGCGCCCGCTCGCCGAACGCGTCGCCGCCGCGGTCGCTGCCCGCGACGAGCTGATCGTGCCGGAGGCGGCGGAGCTGTCGCTGGTGCTGACCGACGACGCCCGCATCCGCGAGCTGAACCGCGACTGGCGCGACAAGGACAAGCCGACCAACGTGCTGTCCTTCCCCGCCGCCGACCCGGACGACGACGATCCGGGGCCGCTGCTCGGCGACGTGGTGATCGCCCGCGAGACCACGGCGCGCGAGGCGGACGACGAGGGCAAGACCCTCGAGGACCACGTCGCCCATCTCCTCGTCCACGGCCTTCTCCACCTCTTCGGCTTCGACCACGAGACCGACGAGGAGGCCGAGGAGATGGAGGCGCTGGAACGCGAGATCCTGGCCGGTCTCGGCATCGCCGATCCCTACGCCGACGAGAGCGGCGAAGGAGCGAATTGACACGAACCGCCCGCGCGCCGCACCATCGGTGCTCGAATGGCGAAAGAGATCGACGCGAGATGAGCGACGCGAATTCCCCCGGTTCGGGGCAGAGTACCGGCGCCGCGGGCAGGGCCGAGACGGCCGACGCCCGTGGCGAACAGTCTTCCCGATCGGGCGAGAGCTGGCTCGATCGATTGCGCGCCGCGGTGGGCTGGAAACCGTCCGCCGCCGAGCTGCGCGAAAACCTCGAGAGCGCCCTCGACGAAGCCGGTGAGGAAGGGTTCTCGACCGAAGAGCGCGAGATGATCCGCGCCATCCTGCGTCTCGGCGAGACCCGCGTCGACGACGTCATGGTCGCCCGCGCCGACATCGAGGGCATCGACGAGGACACCACGCTCGAACGCGCCCTCCTCGCCTTCATGGTCTCCGGCCATTCGCGCATGCCGGTCTATCGCGAGAGCCTCGACGAGGCGGTGGGCATGATCCACATCCGCGATCTCGTCACCCACGTCACCCGTGCCGCCCAGATCGGCGACGATCCGGCGACCGCCCGGCTCGACCTCGCCCGCGCCGACCTCGGGCAGAAGCTGGGCGTGACCGGCCTCGTCCGGCCGGTGCTCTTCGTCCCCGGTTCGATGCGCGCCGACGACCTGCTGACGCGGATGCAGGCCGAGCGCATCCAGATGGCGCTGGTGATCGACGAATACGGCGGCGTCGACGGTCTCGTCTCGATGGAGGACATCGTCGAGACCGTGGTCGGCGACATCGAGGACGAGCACGACGAGGAGGAGGATGCCGACATCGTCGCCTCCGGCCCCGACCTGTGGCTGGTCGATGCCCGCACCGCGCTCGAGGACGCCGCCGAGACGATCGGCTTCGACTTCTCCGGCATCGGCCTCGACGACGAGGTCGAATCCGTCGGCGGCCTGATCGTCGCGCTCGCCGGTCGCGTACCGGCGGTGGGCGAGATCTTCGTCTCCGACCGTATGCCCGGGCTCGCCGTCGAGATCCTCGACGCCGACAACCGCCGTCTCAAGCGCCTGCGGCTCCAACGTCGTCCGGTCGACGCCGTCTGAGCGTGCCGCGAGCGTCTTGACGTCGTCGTCCTCCGCCGACGAGGTGGGGCGACGCCGCGCGTGCCGTGATTCGCCCAGGAGACGCCCTCGATGCTCGAATCCATCGCCCATGCCGTCACCCTGTCCTGGGGTTGGCGACGGGCCGGTCTGGTCGCGCTCGCCGGCGCCCTCGGCGCCCTCTCGTTGGCACCGTTCCACGCCTTCCCTGTGTTCTGGATCTCCTTCCCCGTGCTGGTCTGGGCGCTCGACGGCGCCGCCGACATGAAGGAGGGCCATCGCCTCGCTCGGCTCGGGCCGGCCTTCTTCGTCGGTTGGGCCTTCGGTTTCGGCTGGTTCCTCGCCGGCCTGTGGTGGATCGGCGTCGCCTTCCTGGTCGATGCCGAGGAGTTCGGCTGGCTGCTGCCGATCGCCATCGCCACGCTGTCGATCGGCCTCGGCCTGTTCCATGGGCTGGCCGCGGCGCTCGCCCGCCTGCTGTGGTCGGAGGGGCCGGCGCGGATCGCGGCGCTCGCCGTCGGCTTCTTCGTCGCCGACTGGCTGCGCGGTCACGTGCTGACCGGCTTTCCCTGGAACCTGATCGGCTACGGCTTCGCCGCCAACGAGCCGATGATGCAGATCGATTCCGTCCTCGGCGGCTACGGCCTGACGCCGCTGGCGGTGCTGGTCTTCGCCGCCCCGGCGGTGTTGGCGAGCCGGCGCAAGTCCGACCTGCGCTTCCTCGCGGCGATCACGATCGTCTTCGTCGCGGTGGTCGGCTGGGGCGCCGTGCGGCTGCACTTCGCCCCGACCACCTTCGTTCCCGACATCCGCTTCCGCATCGTCCAGCCGGCGATCGAGCAGGTGAAGAAGTTCTCGGCCGACTACAAGACCGAGACCATGGAGCGCTACGTCGAGCTCTCCCGCCGACCGGCGCTCGGCGCCGACGGCAAGCCGCTGCCGACCGACCTCCGGTCGGGCACCGGCGGTACGGGCGGCATTCCCGGCATCACCCACCTCGTCTGGCCGGAGTCCGCCTTTCCCTTCGTGCTCGCCAACGAACCCTGGGCGCTGTCGACCATCGCCCAGCTGATCGGCGACCGTACCGTGCTCTTCACCGGCGCGGTGCGCGGCGAGGCGCCGGCGGCCGGCGACGTCCGTCACCGCTGGTACAACTCGATCTACGCCATCGGTCGCGACGCCGAGATTCTCGCCGCCTACGACAAGGCCCATCTCGTGCCCTTCGGCGAATACCTGCCGTTCCAGGACGCGCTCGAGAGCGTGGGTCTGCGCCAGCTGACCAAGCTGCGCGGCGGCTATTCCGCCGGCCCCGGCCTGCGCACCCTGACGCTGCCCGGCCTGCCGCCCTTCGCACCGCTGGTCTGTTACGAGATCGTCTTCCCCGGCGAAGTGGTCGAGGCCGCGCACCGGCCGGAGTGGATGCTCAACGTCACCAACGACGCCTGGTACGGCATGACGCCCGGTCCCTGGCAGCACCTCCACCAGGCCCGCCTACGTGCCGTAGAGGAAGGCCTTCCGGTTGTAAGAGCCGCCAACAACGGCATCTCCGCAATGATCGATCCGATGGGACGAATCGTCGCCGACTTGACCTTGGGTCGTGTCGGCGTGGTCGACGCGGATCTTCCGAAGTCTACGGAATCCACGGTATTCTCACGTTTCGGTATGATCCCTTCGGCGGTGCTCGTATTGTTTGTATTTTTATGGGCTGGTTACCGACGCGTTCACCGTGGCGGTTAGCGGATTCTTGAAAACGGTTGTATTTGGTTGACTTCGAGTGCGTGCGCACTCAATGTTCGACCAGCGGATGGCGAACTGGAGCCGTCGGGATTTCGATCGAGAGCCCGCCGGTCATGGTCGGATCGCAACCGGTCCTCGGGGGGGACCGGCCATGCGGATGCGCGCCGACGAGCCGCTGCGACGCCGGTTTCGCTCGTTCCCCTGCGATGGAGTCGGCGCCTTCCAACGCAAGCGACATAAGAAGCGAAAGAATGATCATGGCCAGCAAGAAGTCTCCGAATCCGATCGACGTCCACGTCGGTTCCCGCGTCCGCCTTCGCCGCATGATGCTCGGCATGTCGCAGGAAAAGCTCGGCGAGCACCTCGGCATCACCTTCCAGCAGATTCAGAAGTACGAGAAGGGCACGAACCGCATCGGCGCCAGCCGGTTGCAGGCGATCGCCCGCGTGCTTTCGGTTCCGGTCGCCTTCTTCTTCGAAGACGCCCCCGGCCAGGCCCCGGTCGCCGGCGATCAGGGCTTCGACGAGCCGCAGACCACCTCCTACGTCGTCGACTTCCTGTCGTCGTCCGAGGGCCTGTCGCTCAACAAGGCCTTCATCCGCATCAAGGACCCCAAGCAGCGCCGCAAGGTGGTCGAACTCGTCAAGGCGATGGCCGGCGAAGAGGACGAGTGATCGTCCCCGCCGTTCGTTCGATCGGGGCGCGCGGACGCGAGTTCGCGCGCCCCATGCGTTTCTGGAAGTCCCGCGCGTTTTCGCGAGAGCGCATTCCGGGCAAAAAACGTTTCCCACGTTCGTGTCGCGGCGGAAGCGCTCGCTTGCTACCGCGGCGCGCCGTTGCTAAACGGGAAGCGCATTTTCGCCGGCCTCGCGCCGGCTCTTCCGGCGGTCGGACCGCGAGGTCGGGACCGAGCCATCCCACGAGCCCTTACGCGTGTCCGCGGATCCGCGTTCGGGCCTGATCCGAAAGATCCGAAGACGTGTCTCGCGCCAGCTATCTCTTCACTTCGGAATCCGTGTCCGAGGGCCATCCCGACAAGGTCTGCGATCGCATCTCCGACGAGATCGTCGACGCCTTCTTCCGTCTCGGCCCGCAGCTCGGCTGGGATCCGGCGCACCTGCGCGTCGCCGCCGAGACGCTCGCCACCACCAACCGCGTGGTGATCGCCGGTGAGACCCGCGGCCCGGCCGGCATCACCCACGACCTGCTGCGCCACCTCGCCCGTCTCGCCATCCGCGACATCGGCTACGAGCAGGACGGCTTCCACTGGGAGCACGCCGACATCGCCGTCCACCTGCACGCCCAGTCCGCCGACATCGCCGTCGGCGTCGATGCGGCCGGCAACAAGGACGAGGGCGCGGGCGATCAGGGCATCATGTTCGGCTACGCCTGCCGCGAGACGCCGGACCTGATGCCGGCACCGATCTACTACGCCCACAAGATCCTCGAGGATCTGGCGACCGCCCGCAAGACCGGCCCGCTGAAGATGCTCGGCCCGGACGCCAAGAGCCAGGTCACCGTCGCCTACGAGAACGGCAAGCCGGTGCGCGCCGCCCAGATCGTGCTGTCGACGCAGCATCTCGACGAGACGCTCTCCTCCGCCGACATCCGCAAGATCGTCGAGCCCTACATCGTCGAGACGCTGCCGGCCGGCTGGGTGAACGACGACACCGTCTGGCACGTCAACCCGACCGGCAAGTTCGTCATCGGCGGTCCCGACGGCGACTGCGGCCTGACCGGCCGCAAGATCATCGTCGACACCTACGGCGGTGCCGCGCCGCACGGCGGCGGTGCCTTCTCCGGCAAGGACCCGACCAAGGTCGACCGTTCGGCCGCCTATGCCGCGCGCTACCTCGCCAAGAACGTGGTCGCCGCCGGTCTCGCCGATCGCGCCACCATCCAGCTCGCCTATGCCATCGGCGTGTCGCAGCCGCTCGCCGTCTACGTCGACCTGCACGACACCGGCAAGGTCGACGCCGCGGCGATCGAGAAGGCGGCGCGCGAGGTGATGAGCCTGTCGCCTCGCGGCATCCGTGAGCACCTCGGCCTCAACAAGCCGATCTACGCCCGCACCGCCGCCTACGGCCACTTCGGCCGCGCGCCGGCCGAGGACGGCGGTTTCTCCTGGGAGAAGACCGACCTCGTCGATGCCCTGAAGGCCGCCGTCGGCGCCTGACGACATCGTCGCGACACGTCGAAGCGCACGCCGGGACGAACATCCCGCGTGCGCTTCCTGCATCGAGGCCCGCCGTGATCGACCCGACTCTGATCGACCCGACCATCGACCCCGCCGCGGAACCCCCCGCCGAGCCGCACGACGCCGAGGAGGCCCGTTCGCGCGCCTTCTACGGCCGCCGCAAGGGCAAGGCGCTGCGCCTCGGCCAGGCGGCGGCGATCGAGGAGCTGCTGCCGCGCCTCGCCGTCGACGTCTCGACCCCCGGTCTCGATCCGCGCACGCTCTTCACGAACGCCGTCGACGACGTCTGGGTGGAGAGCGGCTTCGGCGGCGGCGAGCATCTGGTCGAGACGGCGAAGCTGAACCCGACCATCGGCTTCGTCGGTGCCGAGCCCTTCGTCAACGGCATGGCCAAGGCGCTGGTGTCAATCCACGAGGAGGCGCTAGAGGACCGCATCCGGCTGCACCATGCCGATTCGGTCTTCCTGCTCGACGCGCTCGCCGATGCCTCGATCGGCCGCTTCTACCTGCTCTATCCCGACCCCTGGCCGAAGAAGCGCCACTGGAAGCGCCGCTTCGTGCAGAAGGACAATCTCGACCGCATCGCCCGCGTGCTGCGTCCCGGCGGCGAGTTCCGCTTCGCCTCCGACTGGGCGCCCTATGTCGACTGGGCGCTGGCCGAGGTCCTCGCCCATCCCGCCTTCCGCTGGACGGCCGAGATCGCCGACGACTGGAAGACGCCCTGGGCCGGCTGGCCGGGCACGCGCTACGAGGAGAAGGCGATCCGCGAGGGTCGCACGCCGGCCTATCTGATCTTCCGCAGGGTGTGATCGGACGAGAATCGGCACGCGACGCGCGATCCGCTTGCAATCCGCGCCGATTCGACTATGTTGCGCCTCGAGCAAGAAATTCTTGGATCGTCTTCCGGACGAAACGAGAGTGGGCCCCCGCCGGGACCCGCTCTTTCGGTGTTGGTCGCACGACCCCTTTGCCGACGAAGCCGATCCCGACCGACGGAGCCACGCCGCTGACCACCCGCCACGAACCCCGACTGATCCGTGAAACCGGGCTCGATGCCCGCATCGCGGCGATCGCCGAACCGGTGATCGAAGATCTCGGCTATCGCCTCGTGCGTGTGAAGTGCTCCGGCCGAAACGGCTTCACGGTCCAGGTCATGGCCGAACGGCCCGACGGCACCATCGGCGTCGACGACTGCGAGCAGATCAGCCGCAACCTCGCCCCCGCCATCGACGCCGACGATCCGGTCGACCGCGCCTATCACCTCGAAGTGTCGTCGCCGGGCATCGACCGGCCGCTGGTGCGCCGCACGGACTTCGAACGCTGGTCCGGCCACGTCGCCAAGATCGAGCTGTCCGAGGGCCACGACGGCCGTCGGCGCTTCCGCGGCGTGATCGTGGGCATGCGCGACGACACCTTCGGCCTTCGTCTCGACGATGTCGCCGAAGGCCAGCCCGACACCGTCTGGCTCCCCTTCGCGCTCCTCTCGGAGGCGCGGCTGGTGATGACCGACGATCTCATCGCCGCCTCCTTCCGGGCGGCCAAGCATGCCCTGGCCGCGGAAGACGTGGCCGAGGCCGGGGAAGACGAAACGGACGGCGCTTCCGTCCACTGAGTTGAGACGTCACGAGGACGGTCCGGCGGGTGCCGCGACCCGGGGACCTCGAGGGAGAAGACGATGGCAGTCAGCGCCAACAGACTGGAACTCCTCCAGATCGCCGATGCGGTCGCTCGCGAGAAGGTCATCGATCGCAAGATCGTTCTCGCCGCCATGGAGGACGCCATCCAGAAGGCCGCGCGCTCGCGTTACGGCTCCGAGACGGAGGTCCGCGCCGAGATCAACCCGAAGACCGGCGAGATCCGTCTGCAGCGCCTCCTCCAGGTGGTCGAAGACTTCCAGAACCCCTCGACCGAGATCCCGCTGGTCGACGCCCGCATGCGCAATCCCGACGCCCAGCCCGGCGACTGGATCGGCGAGCCGCTGCCGCCGATGGACTTCGGCCGCATCGCCGCCCAGTCTGCCAAGCAGGTCATCGTCCAGAAGGTGCGCGAGGCCGAGCGCGATCGCCAGTTCGACGAGTTCAAGGACCGCATCGGCGAGATCGTCAACGGCACCGTCAAGCGCATCGAATACGGCAACGTGATCGTCGATCTCGGCCGCGGCGAGGCGATCATCCGCCGCGACGAGCTGATCCCGCGCGAAGCCTTCCGCAACGCCGATCGCGTCCGCGCCTATGTCTACGACGTCCGCCGCGAGCAGCGCGGGCCGCAGATCTTCCTGTCGCGCACCCATCCTCAGTTCATGGCCAAGCTCTTCGCCCAGGAAGTGCCGGAGATCTACGACGGCATCATCGAGGTGAAGTCGGTCGCCCGCGATCCGGGCTCGCGCGCCAAGATCGCCGTCGTCTCGCGCGACGGCTCGATCGACCCGGTCGGCGCCTGCGTCGGCATGCGCGGCAGCCGCGTCCAGGCGGTGGTGCAGGAGCTCCAGGGCGAGAAGATCGACATCATCCCGTGGTCGAACGACCCGGCGACCTTCATCGTCAACGCCCTGCAGCCGGCCGAAGTCTCCAAGGTCGTGCTCGACGAGGACGCCGGCCGCATCGAGGTGGTGGTGCCGGACGACCAGCTGTCGCTCGCCATCGGCCGCCGCGGTCAGAACGTCCGCCTCGCCTCGCAGCTGACCGGCTGGGACATCGACATCATGACGGAGGCCGAGGAATCGGAGCGCCGTCAGAAGGAATTCGCGGAGCGCACCCGTCTCTTCATGGACGCGCTGGACGTCGACGAGGTCGTCGCCCAGCTGCTGGCCACCGAAGGCTTCTCGACGGTCGAAGAGATCGCCTATGTCGGCGTCGACGAGATCGCCCGCATCGAAGGCTTCGACGAGGAGACCGCGGAAGAGATCCAGGCCCGCGCCAACTCGCATCTCGAGGCGCTCGAGGCCGCCCAGGACGCCGAACGCCGTGAACTCGGCGTCGAGGACGCCCTGCGTGAGGTGCCCGGCGTGACGACGGCGATGATGGTCGCCCTCGGCAAGGAAGGCATCAAGACGGTCGACGATCTCGCCGGCTGCGCCACCGACGATCTCGTCGGCTGGACCGAGCGCAAGAACGGTGAAGTGGAGAAGCACGGCGGCACGCTGGACGGCTTCGAACTGAGCCGCGCCGAGGCCGAGGCCATCATCATGGCCGCGCGCGTCGCCGCCGGCTGGATCGAGGCGCCGGTCGCCGAAGCCGAGGAAGACGAGGCGGAGAGTGCCGACGACTGAGGCCGATGCCGCGCCGCTCGACGGCACGGCCGCGCACGAAGACGGACCGCTCGACGGTCCGGCCGAATACGACGAGCGCCCCCCGAAGAAGGGGGACGTCTCGCGCACCTGCATCGTCTCGCGCGAGGTGATGCCGATCGCGGATCTGATCCGCTTCGTCCTGGCCCCCGACGGTTCGGTGGTGCCGGATCTGAAGCGGGATCTGCCCGGTCGCGGGGTGTGGGTGGAGGCGACGCGGACGGCCGTCGAGAAGGCCGTCGCCAAGCGCCTCTTCGCCCGCGGCCTCAGGGCGCAGGTGACGGTCGATCCCGGGCTTCCCGCCCTGGTCGACCGGCTGATGAACGATCATGCGCTCGGGACGTTCGGTCTCGCGCGCAAGGCGGGGCTGGTGGTGACCGGCTTCGCCAAGGTGGAAGCGGCGGTGGCGCGCGAGCGTCTCGTCTGTGTCGTCCATGCCGCGGAAGCTGGCGCGGACGGCATCAACAAGTTGACGGCGGCGCTGAGGCGCCGCTTCGGAGGAGAAGGCGGCTGTCCGGTCGTCCGAATCTTCGCCGGGCCCCAATTGGATTTGGCATTGGGGCGGTCGAATGTGATACATGCTGCGCTGCTTCACGGACGAGCGGCCGAAATCTTCCTCGAGCGCGCTTCGGCGCTCGGCCGGTACCGTGGCGAGGCGATCACGCGGGTACCGTCGAACGACGATAACGCTCAGACGAGCGGCACCGAGCCGCAGGAATGACGGGCAAATGAACGACACGAACAGCTCCGGCGAGAAGACCCTGCACGTCGACGTCAAGAAAAAACTGACGTTGAAGCTGAAGACCGATGCGACGGTCCAGCAGAGCTTCAGTCACGGCCGCTCCAAGACGGTCGTCGTCGAGACGAAGAAGAAGCGCATCCTGAAGCCGGGCGAGGTCGAGCACGGCCACGCCCCGGTCCATGTCGCGCCCAAGCCGGTCGAGGCGCCCGCGCCGCGGCCGGCGGTCGTCGCCGCTCCGGCTCCGACCCCCGCTCGGGCGCCGGTCGCTCCGGCGCCGGCCGCTCCGGCCGCGCCCGCCCGTCCGGCCCCGCCGCGTTCCGGCGTCGTGCTGCAGACCCTGTCGGCCGGCGAGCGTGCCGCCCGCGAGCGAGCCCTCGCCGAGGCCCGCGTCCGTGACGAACAGGATCGCGTCCGTCGCGTCGAGGAAGAGCGTCTGCGCGCCATCGAGGAAGAGCGCCTGCGCAAGGAGCGTGAGATCGAGGCCGCCCGCCGTGCCGCCGAGGTCGAGGCCGCCCGCATCGCCGAGGCCGAGCGCATCGCCGCCGGCGGCGAGCCCGCGCCCGAGCCGGAGGTCGTCGAGGCCCCGGTCGCCGCCAAGCCCGCCGAGGCCGCCCGTCCCGCCGCCGCAGCTCCGGCCGCCCCGGCGCGTCCGGCCCGTGCCGTCGAGGAAGAGGACGAGCGTCGTCCCGTCTCGCGTCCGCCGGCTGGTGCCCAGCGCCGCATGGTCGCCCCGCCGCCGCCCAAGCCGACCCGCACCAAGGGCGACGACAAGCAGCGCGGCAAGCTCACCGTCGTCACCGCCCAGTCGGGCGACGACGAGGAGGCCGGTCGCGGTCGTTCGGTCGCCGCCTTCAAGCGCCGCGTCCAGCGCCAGCAGCGCCGCATGCAGTCCTTCGAGCCGCGCGAGAAGATCTCCCGCGAGGTGATCCTGCCCGAGACGATCACCATCCAGGAACTGTCCAACCGCATGGCCGAACGCGCGGTCGACGTCATCAAGCTGCTGATGAAGCAGGGCCAGATGATGAAGATCAACGACGTGATCGACGCCGACATGGCGGAACTGATCGCCGTCGACATGGGCCACACGGTCAAGCGCGTCGCCGAATCCGACGTCGAGGAGGGCCTGTTCGCCGCCCCCGACGAGGTCGTCGCGATGCAGAGCCGTCCGCCGGTCGTGACCATCATGGGTCACGTCGACCACGGCAAGACCTCGCTGCTCGACGCCATCCGCTCCACCAAGGTGGCGGCGGGCGAAGCCGGCGGCATCACCCAGCACATCGGTGCCTATCAGGTCGAACTCCACGGCCAGAAGATCACCTTCATCGACACCCCCGGCCACGAGGCCTTCACGGCGATGCGTTCGCGCGGCGCCAAGGCCACCGACATCGTCATCCTGGTGGTGGCGGCCGACGACGGCGTCATGCCGACGACGGTCGAGGCGATCAACCACACCCGCGCCGCGGGCGTGCCGATCATCGTGGCGATCAACAAGATCGACAAACCGCAGGCCGACGTCCAGCGCGTCCGCAATGCCCTGCTCCAGCACGAGATCGTGGTGGAATCGCTCGGTGGCGACGTGCTCGAGGTCGAGGTCTCGGCCAAGCAGCGCATCAATCTCGACAAGCTGCTCGAGACCATCCTGCTGCAGTCGGAAGTGCTCGAACTCAAGGCCAACGCCGAGCGCGCCGCCGAGGGCACCGTCATCGAAGCCAAGCTCGACAAGGGCCGCGGCGCGGTGGCGACGGTTCTCGTCCAGCGCGGCACGCTGAAGGTCGGCGACATCCTCGTCGCCGGTCACGCCTGGGGCCGCGTCCGCGCGCTGCTCAACGACCAGGGCGAGGCGGTGCGCGATGCCGCGCCGTCGATGCCGGTCGAGGTGCTCGGCTTCCAGGAGACCCCGGAGGCGGGCGACCGCTTCGCCGTGGTCGAGAACGAGGCCCGCGCCCGCGAGGTCGCCGACTACCGCATGCGCCTCAAGCGCGAGAAGGCTCAGGCCCGCGGTTCGTCGGCGCGCGGCTCGCTGACCGAGATGATGAACCAGCTCAAGACCGCCGGTCGCAAGGAGTTCACGCTCGTCGTCAAGGGCGACGTGCAGGGCTCGCTCGAAGCGATCGTCGGCGCGCTGGAAAAGCTCGGCAACGACGAGGTTCGTGCCCGCGTCATCCACGGCGGCGTCGGTGGCATCACCGAATCCGACGTGACGCTGGCCTCGGCCTCGGGTGCCGCGATCATCGGCTTCAACGTCCGCGCGTCGAAGGAAGCGCGCGAGGCGGCGGAGCGCGAGGGCGTCGAGATCCGCTACTACAACATCATCTACGACCTGGTCGACGACGTGAAGAAGGCGATGAGCGGCATGCTCACGCCGGAAATCCGCGAAACGATGCTGGGCAACGCCAAGATCCTCGAGATCTTCGCGGTCTCCAAGGTCGGCAAGGTGGCGGGCTGTCTCGTCACCGACGGCACCGTCGAGCGCGGCGCCTCGGTCCGTCTCATCCGCGACAACGTCGTCATCCACGAAGGCAAGCTCTCGCAGCTCAAGCGCTTCAAGGACGATGCCAAGGAAGTCATGTCGGGCCAGGAGTGCGGCATGTCCTTCGAGGCCTATCAGGACATGCGCGCCGGCGACGTCATCGAGTGCTACCGCGTCGAAGAGATCGCCCGCTCGCTGTGATCGGGTGAGAAGAATCCGGGCGACGCCTCGGCGTCGCCCGATCCCGTCCATCCCCGTCGGGTCCGACCCCCGACCGAGGAACGAACATGTCCGAGACCTTCCGTTTCCGCATGGCGCGCGCCGACTGGGTCGCGCTGTCTTCGGCCGTCGCGTTCCGGCCGCTGCTGTTCCGGCTCGCCGTCACCGTCGTGCTGCTGTCGATGGTGACCATCGTCATGTCGATGCTCCAGTCGACCGACCCGACGGCGAAGTCGATGCTCGACGACGCGATGCGCGGCGGCTCGGACTGGTATCCCTTCTACGGCCTGATCGCCCTGGTCGTCGCCGGCACGCTGTTCCGCCACAGACTGGTCGCCTTCAACGCCGCCGCCGGCTTCCGCCGCATGCCGCTGGCCGACAAGGAACTCGCCGTCGAGTTCGGCGCCGAGGAGGTCCGCGTCAAGGAGACCGAGGGCGGTCCCTTCGACTGGCGCTTTCCCTGGGCCGCCGTGAGCCGCGTCATCGAGACGTCGACCCATCTGATCCTGGCGACCGGCGGTCGCGAGGGTCTGCCGATCCCGCGCGCCGCCTTCGCCGACGCGGCGGCCTTCGCCGCGGTCCGTGAGACCGTGGCGGCCCGTGTCGCCGAGGGGACGCCCCGCGAGAGCCTCTGAACCGCCGACCGCCCGGCAGACCGCGTCGATCCGCCCACCCTCGGGCCGGTCCACGATCGCCGCCGCCGTCCGGCCCATCGAGAGAAGAACCCCATGTCCCGCTTCGACGAACAGGGCTCCGGCCCGTCCCAGCGCCAGCTCCGCGTCGGTGAAATCATCCGCCACGCGCTCGCCGACGTGCTGACCCGCGGCCAGATGGCCGATCCCGACCTCGACGGCATCATCCTGACGGTGCCCGAGGTGCGCATGTCGCCCGACCTCAAGAACGCCACCGCGCTGGTGATGCCGCTCGGTGGTCGCGACATCAAGAAGGTCATGGCGGCGCTCGAGCGGTCGCGGAAGTGGTTCCGCGGCCAGATCGCCCGCCGGATCGACCTCAAGTTCGCCCCCGACATCCGCTTCATCCTCGACACCCGCTACGACGACGACGACGCGGTGACGAGCGTGCTGCATCGTCCCGAAGTCGCTCGCGACCTCGGCGACGACGAGGCGAAGTGAGGCGCGACCGCGACCTCGGGGTGCGACGCGCCCGATCGACCAGATTCGGAATTCGACGGAAGGCAGCCCATCCATGGCCCGCAGGAAGAAGTTCGACGACGTTCACGGCTGGGTCGTGCTCGACAAGCCGCTCGAGGTGACCTCGACGCAGGCGGTCGCGCGGCTGAAGAAGCTCGCCCACGCCAACAAGTGCGGCCATGCCGGCACGCTCGACCCGCTGGCCACCGGCATGCTGCCGATCGCCCTCGGCGAGGCGACCAAGACCGTCTCCTTCGTCATGGACGGCACCAAGATCTACCGCTTCACCGTGCGCTGGGGCATCCAGACCTCGACCGACGACCGCGAGGGCGAGGTCATCGCCCGCTCCGACGTGCGCCCGACCCGCGCCGCGATCGAGGCGATCCTGCCGGAGTTCATCGGCGAGATCATGCAGGTGCCGCCGAAGTTTTCGGCCATCAAGATCGACGGCGAACGCGCCTACGACCTCGCCCGCGACGGCGAGGAGGTGGTGCTCGAGGCCCGTCCGATCGAAATCCTCGGCCTCGACCTCGTCGACATGCCCGACGCCGACACCACCGTCTTCGAATGCGAATGCGGCAAGGGCACCTATGTCCGGGCGCTCGCCCGCGACATGGGCAAGCGGCTCGGCACCGTCGGCCACGTCGTCGGCCTGCGCCGCATCGTCGTCGGTCCCTTCGAGGAAGAGGACATGATCCCGCTCTCCGAACTCGAGGCGGCCTTCGAGGCCGGCGGTTCGGATGCCGTCCGCGCGCTGATGTCGCCGGTCGAGGCGGGGCTCCAGGAAGTGACCGAAGTGGCGATCAACCGCGATGCCGCCGCCCGTCTGCGCCGCGGCCAGTCGGTGATCCTGCGTGGCCGCGACGCCGTCGCCGACGAGGACGCGGTCTACGCGACCTGCGGCGGCGAACTGGTGGCGATCGGCGAGGTCGCCCGCGGCGAACTGATGCCGCGCCGCGTGTTCATGCTCGACGAGGCGTGATCTTGGAATTCTCGCCGAAAGCGTGCGTGATGCGAGATTGACTCTTGACGAGAGTCGTGTTTGCGACTCATATACCTCCATATCCGCTACGCCCGTAGGCGGGCACCTTATGTAAAAGACCCCCGCTCGGCAACGAACGGGGGTCTTTTCATGATTCGTGCTTGCGTTCTGATCGATGGCGGGCATCTCCGCGTACTGACCCGGAAGGCCGGGTACAATTACATTCCGGATTATATCGAGAAAGTAGCGCATGCGAGTGTCGGAGAGACTGAGTGGCTACTACGAATTCTTTATTATGACTGTGCGCCATATCGTGGAAAAGTAAAACTACCGGTTTCTGGCTTGGATTTTGAATTCAATGGCTCTGATCACTGGCTGCACGAGTTGGCTGCAAAGGATCTGATCGCTGTCAGGCGCGGGATTTTGAAATTTCGAGGCTTCAAGCCGAAAAAAATACCTGTCAAGGGAACGGAACTGACTGACGATGATTTTAAGGCGGATTTTGAGCAAAAAGGCGTAGATATGCGAATCGGTCTGGACATCGCAAATTATGCGGTGAATAGGACTGTCGAACGAATTATTCTCATTACTGGAGATACCGATTGTCTGCCGGCGATGAAGCAGGCAAGAACAATGGGGTTGCAAATAGTTCTCATAACATTTCCAGGTGTTCGGGTTGCGCCAGAGTTGCTTGAGCATGCGGACTTCCAAAGAACCATTGTATGGCCATTGGACTGATCTTCAGAGCTTCGGCGGGTGGATGCAGTCGGCGAGTTCCGGCGACTTGGCCGCCCGTCGCGCGATGATCCCCGCCACCCGGGCGACCCGCGCGTTCGGCGCGTGGGCGTCGCGCGTGTGCGGGTTGGGCAGCATGGCGACGAGCAGCGCCGCCTCGCGGGCCGAGAGCCGCTCCGCCCCCTTGCCGAAGGCACGCCGGGCGCCGGCCTCGATGCCGAACTCGCCGTGCGGCCCCCATTCGGCGATGTTGAGCCAGGTCTCGAGGATCTTCTCCTTCGACCAGACCAGATCGACCAGCATCGACAGCGGGATCTCGATCGCCTTGCGCACCACGCTGCGGCCGTTCCACAGGAAGAGATTCTTGGTCAGCTGCATGGTGATGGTCGAGCCGCCGCGGCTCGGACCGCCCTCCTCGTCGACGACGTCGAGCAGTTCCTCCCAGTCGACCCCGCCGTGACCGCAGAAACCGTTGTCCTCCGAGGCGATGGCGGTGACGACGACGTCGCGGTCGATGCGCGAGAGCGGCATCCATTGCCGCGTCACCGTCTCGCCCGAGAGGCCGCGCCACAGCATCAGGGGCGTCGGCGGATGGCCGATCGAATGGGCGAGGAGCCCCGCCGCCGGCCACAGCGCGGCGAAGGCGAGGACGATCGCCGCGATGCGCACGAGCCTCATTCCACCGTCCTCGGTGGCGACCGGCGCTTCATCGTTTCGACATCGCAATCGCTTTGTTTCATGGTCCCTTCCATCGGGAGATTGCCGTGATCGCTCCGCTCGCCGACGATGCACCCCGCCGCGCGGACCTGGTCGAGATCGTCGCGAGCGATCCGCTGATCGCCGCGACGCTGGTCCGGGCGCGCGATCTCGCCCTGCCCGATTGGCTCGTCGTCTCCGGCGCCGTCTATCAGACGGTCTGGAACCGGCTGACCGGCCGCCCCTCCGGCTACGGGCTGAAGGACATCGATCTCGTCTGGTTCGATGCCGGCGACCTCTCCTTCGAGGCGGAAGACCGGGCCATCGCCCGCGTCGGAGCGATCTTCGCCGATTGGCCGGTCCCGGTCGAGGCGCGCAATCAGGCCCGTGTCCATCTCTGGTTCGAGCAGCGCTTCGGTGCGCCCTACGCCCCGCTGTCGTCGAGCGCCGAGGCGCTCGGCCGCTATGCCTCGGTCTGCCATGCCGTCGGGCTGCGGATGGAGGCCGACGGCCGCATCGACGTCTACGCCCCCTTCGGCCTCGACGACGTCTTCGCCCTCCGTGTCAGGCCGAACCGCGTGCTCGACAATGCCGCGACCCATGCCGCCAAGGCGGCGCGGATGGCGGTGCTGTGGCCGGAGCTGACGGTCGAGCCCTGGTGATCCGCGATCGGCATCACCCATCGCGCGCGCCCTCATCGCGTGCTCCCTCGCCCCGGGCCTCGGCGACGAGCCAGGCCTCGAAGGCGGCGACCAGCGCCGAGCGGCCTTCGGCTTCCGGCCGCACCAGATAGTAGGCCGAGCGCGTCGCCAGCGGCAGCGGGAAGAGGATCTCCAGCCGCCCGCCGTCGAGTTCCTCCTCGATCAGGAAGCGCGGCACCAGCGCCGCACCCATCCCGGCGGCGGCGGCCTCCGACACCATCGAGAACTGGTCGAAGCGCGGCCCGCGCCACACCGCGTCGGTGGTGAGGTCGATCGCCGCGAACCAGTCGGCCCAGGCGGTCGGCCGCGTCGACTGGTGGATCAGCGGCGCCGCCTCGAGGTCGCGCGGCGCGGCGATACCATGGCGTGCGGCGAAGCCCGGTGCGGCGACCGGCACCACCTCCTCGTCCATCAGATGCGACAGCACCCCGCCCGCCCAGACGGGTTGGCCGACGTGGATCGCCGCGTCGAACGGGTCGCTGGCGAAGTCGAAGGGCGCGATCCGCGCCGCCATGTTGATGGTGACGTCCGGATGCGCCGCCAGGAACCGCGGCAGCCGCCGGACCAGCCAGCGCGCGCCGAAGGTCGGCAGCACCGCGAGATCGAGCACGCCCCGCGTGCCCGAGAAGCCCATCACCCGATGCGTCGCCTCGCCGAGATCACCGAGCGTGCGGCGCACGTCGGCGAGATAGGCCCGCCCCGCCTCCGACAGCACCACCCGCTGGCGCACCCGGTCGAACAGGGCGATGCCGACGAGGTCCTCCAGGGCCCGGATCTGCCGGCTGATCGCGCCCTGCGTCAGGTGCAGTTCCTCGGCGGCGCGCGAGAAACTCTCGTGCCGAGCGGCGCATTCGAAGGCGACCAGCGAACCGATCGGGGGCAGGAAGCCGCGGCGAAACACGGGGATCATTCCTCACTGTCATGACCTGGTGAGAATTTCTCGCTTTTCTCGCGGCCTGTCGAGCATGATTGTCATGACCCGACACCGGCCGACGGACGCGTCGCCCGGCCAGCCCCTTTGTCTGCCGAGTATCCGGAGCTCGCCCCATGACCCTTTCGACCCCGCTCGCCGCGGAGACCCACGACCTGCTCGTCACCCTCGGCGTCGATCGCGCCCTGTTCGGCGGCGGCACGCTGCCGGTGACCTCGCCGATCGACGGTTCCGAGATCGGCCGCGTCATCGAGCACGAGGCGGAGGAGGCCGAGACCGCCATCGGCCGCGCCGACGCCGCCTTCCGCGTCTGGCGCTCGGTGCCCGCCCCCAAGCGCGGCGAGCTCGTCCGCCTGCTCGGCGAGGAACTGCGCGCCCACAAGGTCGAGCTCGGCCGCCTCGTCACCATCGAGGCCGGCAAGATCGTGTCGGAAGGCCTCGGCGAAGTGCAGGAGATGATCGACATCTGCGACTTCGCGGTCGGTCTGTCGCGCCAGCTCTACGGCCTCACCATCGCCACCGAGCGTCCGTCGCACCGGATGATGGAGACCTGGCACCCGGTCGGCGTCGTCGGCGTCATCTCGGCCTTCAACTTCCCCGTCGCGGTGTGGTCGTGGAACGCCGCGCTCGCCTTCGTCTGCGGCGATTCGGTCGTCTGGAAGCCGTCGGAGAAGACGCCGCTGACCGCGCTCGCCGTCGCCGCCCTGTTCGAGCGCGCCGTCAAGCGTTACCGCGAGGCCGGCAACGAGGCCCCCGACGGCCTGCTCGAGATGCTGCTCGGCGGCCGCCCGATCGGCGAGATCCTGGTCGACGACCCGCGCGTGCCGGTGATCTCGGCAACCGGCTCGACCGCCATGGGCCGCGCCGTCGGCCCGCGCATCGCCAAGCGCTTCGGCCGCGCCATTCTCGAGCTCGGCGGCAACAACGCCGCCATCGTCGCGCCCTCGGCCGACCTCGACCTGTCGCTGCGCGCCATCGCCTTCTCGGCGATCGGCACCGCCGGCCAGCGCTGCACCTCGCTGCGCCGCCTCTTCGTCCACGACTCGATCTACGACACGCTGGTCACCCGCCTGCGCCGCGCCTACGGCTCGGTCGCCGTCGGCGATCCGTCGAGCAGCGCCACGCTGGTCGGTCCGCTGATCGACGCGCCCGCCTGGGAGCGGATGAAGAAGGCGCTGGATGCCGCCCGCGAACTCGGCGGCACCGTCACCGGCGGCAATCGCGTCACGGTTCCCGGCCGCGAGGGCGGCGTCTACGTCACCCCGGCGCTGGTGGAGATGCCGTCGCAGGGCGGCCCGGTGGTCGAGGAGACCTTCGCGCCGATCCTCTACGTCATGCGCTACACCAAGTTCGAGACCGCGCTGAAGCTCAACAACGCCGTGCCGCAGGGCCTGTCGTCGTCGATCTTCACCAACGACCTGCGCGAGGCCGAGCTCTTCACCTCGGCGCTCGGCTCCGACTGCGGCATCGCCAACGTCAACATCGGCCCCTCGGGCGCCGAGATCGGCGGCGCCTTCGGCGGCGAGAAGGAGACGGGCGGCGGTCGCGAGGCCGGTTCCGACGCCTGGAAGGCCTACATGCGCCGCGCCACCAACACCATCAACTACGGACTGACCCTGCCGCTGGCGCAGGGCGTCAAGTTCGACGTCGAAACCTGAGACGCGGGATCGCGTCTCCCCCCATCCGGCCAAGAAACGAGGAAACGACAATGGCGAGCCCCAAGGGTGCCCCCTTCAAGTGGGAGGATCCCTTCCTCCTCGACGAGCAGCTGACCGAAGACGAGCGCATGATCTCCGAGACCGCCCGGGCCTATGCCCAGGACCGTCTGGCGACGCGCGTGGTCGACGCCTATCTCGAGGAGAAGACCGATCGTGCCATCTTCGAGGAGATGGGCGCCCTGGGTCTCCTCGGCGTCACCGTCGACGAAGCCTACGGCGGTGCCGGTGCCGGCTACGTCTCCTACGGGCTGGTCGCCCGCGAGGTCGAGCGCGTCGATTCGGGCTATCGCTCGATGATGTCGGTGCAGTCGTCCCTCGTCATGTACCCGATCGAGGCCTACGGCTCGGAAGAGCAGAAGCTGAAGTACCTGCCCAAGCTCGCCACCGGCGAGTGGGTCGGCTGCTTCGGCCTGACCGAGCCCGACGCCGGCTCCGACCCGGCGGGCATGAAGACCCGCGCCGAGAAGATCGACGGCGGTTACCGCCTGATCGGCTCGAAGATGTGGATCTCCAACTCGCCGATCGCCGACGTCTTCGTCGTCTGGGCGAAGTCGGCCGCCCACGGCGGCGAGATCCGCGGCTTCGTGCTGGAGAAGGGCATGAAGGGCCTCTCCGCCCCGAAGATCGGCGGCAAGCTGTCGCTTCGCGCCTCGATCACCGGCGAGATCGTCATGGACGGCGTCGAGGTGCCCGAGAGCGCACTGCTGCCGAACGTCTCCGGCCTCAAGGGCCCGTTCGGCTGCCTCAACCGCGCCCGCTACGGCATCGCCTGGGGCGTCATGGGCGCGGCGGAAGACTGCTGGATGCGCGCCCGCCAGTACGGCCTCGACCGCAAGCAGTTCGGCAAGCCGCTCGCCGGCACCCAGCTCTACCAGAAGAAGCTCGCCGACATGCAGACCGAGATCACCCTCGGCCTCCAGGCGGCGCTGCGGGTCGGCCGGCTCTTCGACGAGGGCAAGATGGCGCCGGAGATGATCTCGATCATCAAGCGCAACAACTGCGGCAAGGCGCTCGACATCGCCCGCATGGCGCGCGACATGCACGGCGGCAACGGCATCCAGATCGAATACGCCGTGATGCGCCATGCGGCGAACCTCGAGACGGTCAACACCTACGAGGGTGCCCACGACGTCCACGCCCTGATCCTCGGCCGCGCCCAGACCGGCATCCAGGCGTTCTTCTGAGGAAGATGCGATGACCGACGCTCCGCTCTCCGGCCTCAAGGTGGTCGAGCTCGCCCGGATTCTCGCAGGGCCCTGGATCGGCCAGACGCTGGCCGATCTCGGTGCCGACGTGATCAAGGTGGAGCGTCCGGTCGCCGGCGACGACACCCGCCACTGGGGGCCTCCCTTCGTGAAGGCCGCCGACGGCGGTGATCTCGGCGCCGCCTATTTTCACGCCTGCAACCGCGGCAAGCGCTCGATCGCCGTCGACTTCGAGAAGCCCGAGGGGGCGGATCTGATCCGCCGCCTCGTGGCCGAGGCCGACGTCGTCATCGAGAACTTCAAGGTCGGCGGCCTGAAGAAATACGGTCTCGACCACGAGACCCTGATGGCGGCGAACCCGCGCCTCGTGTGGTGCGCCGTCACCGGCTTCGGCCAGGACGGCCCCTATGCGGCGCGCGCCGGCTACGACTTCATGATCCAGGGCCTCGGCGGCTACATGGAGCTGACCGGTCAGCCCGACGGCGAGCCGACCAAGGTCGGCGTCGCGGTCGCCGATCTCTTCACCGGGCTCCACGCGGTGATCGGCATCCAGGCGGCGTTGGCGGCGCGCGAGAAGACCGGCCGCGGTCAGCTCGTCGACATGAGCCTGCTCGACACGATGGTGGCGATGCTCGCCAACCAGGGCATGAACTATCTGGTCTCGGGCCGCTCGCCGACCCGCATGGGCAACGCCCACCCCAACATCGTGCCCTATCAGGTCTTCGCCGTCGCCGACGGCCACGTCGTCATCGCCACCGGCAACGACCGCCAGTGGCGCGACACCTGCGCCATCCTCGATCTCGAGGACCTCGCCTTCGACCCGCGTTACGTCCACAACGCCGGCCGCGTCGCGGCGCGGGCCGAACTGGTGCCGATGATCGAGGCGAAGACGAAGCTCTTCCGGCGCGACGATCTTCTCGGACGCCTCGAAGCGGCGCACGTGCCGGCCGGGCCGATCAACACCGTGGCCCAGGTCTTCGCCGATCCCCAGGTCGTCGCCCGCGGCATGCGGCTCGATCTTCCCGCCCCGGAGGCCGAAGGCGGCACCGTCCCGGGCATCCGCAACCCGATCCGCCTCTCCGGCACGCCGCTGGTGCAGGATCGTCCCTCGCCGCGGCTCGGCGCCGACACCGACGCGGTGCTGGGCGCGCTGGGGCTCTCGGCGGACGAGATCACCGGTCTCGCGGACAAGGGCGTCGTCGGCCGGTCGTGACGGCTCAGACCGGGTCTTCGCCCTCGCCGACCGAGGAGAAGAGCACGAAGAGGAAGTAGAGGAAGACCGCCGACACCACGTTGGTCGAGCGCAGGAAGTAGGTCTCGGTCAGATTGATGACGTAGTAGAGCGTCAGGAAGCCGAGAATGAAGATCTTGCGCTCGCGTTCGGCCCGCGACGCCTCGGCGTCGGGCAGCTTCGAGGGGAAGGCCATCGTCACCGCGGTGAGGAGCACGAGGCCGATCGCGCCGCATTCGACGAAGATCGCCAGGAAGCCGTCGTGGAAGTTGTCGAGGAACCAGACGTTCTTGCCGATGAAGGCATCGACGACGTCCTTGCGACCCCAGAAGCCGTTGAGCCCCGAGCCGATCAGGGCGCTGCCGCCGTCGAGATAGTCGAGCGCGTGTTTCCAGATCTTGGTGCGTTCGGTGAAGTCGATCTCGAAGGGGCCGATCTGGAACCAGGCGAGATCGGTGATCCACAACGTGCCCATCAGCGCCGTGGCGACGGCGATCGTCCCCAGCGGCACGAAGCTCGTCAGTGCGGCGATCGCACGGCTGCGGCCGGCTCCGATGCCGAGCACCACGGCACCGACGCCCAGCACGAGGCCGCCGCGCGAGCCGGCGCCGATCATGCAGACGATCGCCGTGATCGACACCAGCGCGTGCCAGGCCCGCGGCCATGGGCGATCGTGCGCCTGGAACCGCGTCGCCGAGAGGTAGAGCAGGATCGCCGAGGTGATGCCCAGCGTCTGCTTGTGATCGTAGACGCCCGCCCACAGGCCCGCATGCATCCAGGTCGAGAGCACGCCGACGTCGGGCAGGAACACCACGACGACGAGCGAGGCGAGGTCGAGCACCGCAAGGGCGGCGATCGTCGTCTCGACGATCTCGTCCCAGCGCCGCGTCGAGAACAGCACCCAGGTCGCGAAGGCGTTGAAGGCCAGCACGGCGCCCTTGGTCGGCGCCGCGAGGCCGACCGCCGAGATCGCCCACAGCGACGACAGCACGGCATAGCCGATCAGCGCGGCGACGAGGCCGGCGCGGCGATCCCAGCGAACGCGCCCGAGCCGCAGATGCGGCAGCGACACGGCGACGATCGTCACCCACATCGCCTCGATCACGAGCTGCTGCAGCATCTCGGAGCGGTCGGCGCCCACCAGCCCCGGCGCGAAGGGACCGATGCCGACGATCACGATCAGGAAATAGGCGGCGATCGCCACCCAACGCGCCGCCACCGCCCGCAACGCGGCCGGGTCGTGGAGAGCGATGGACGAATCCTGCATGGTCATCCGACGTCGTCCCGGTCGGCCGTTCAGTCGAAGCGTGTCTTCGTCCGGTTGGCGAGGCGGTATTTGGGCTCGTAGAGCAGTTTCTGCCTGAGCTTCTCGACGATCAACTCGCCCCGCCCGGCCAGACGGCTCTCGAAGGGGATCGGATCGCCCGTGGCGCCGTAGTCGTCGGCGAGACCTTCGAGATGGGGCCGCGCCCAGCGATGGAAGTTGGTGTCGTGCCGCCGAACGTCGCCGGGCGTCAGGCCGCGGGTGTAGCGCGACGAGCGCCCGTCCCACAGATGCGTCGCCCAGGTGTCGGGGAAGACGATCGGCCGCGTCGAGTTGAAGATCAGCTCCAACTGGTCGAGCAGCCAGATCGGGTGGAAGAAGGCGCGCGGACCGAGCACGGTGATCTCGTCCGGGTGCCGCGCCGCCAGCGCGTTCGGCAGCTGGACGGAATGTTCGCTCCAGTATTTGTCACGGCGACCGCGGAACGTGTCGTAGTGGCGATACCAGCGCGTCAGGAAGGGCGCGTTCGGCTCGGCCAGGATGACGGCATTGGCGGTTCCGAAGGTCGTTCGTCCCATCGCCTCGGTGCCGAGCACGGCGGAATTGTCGAGCAGATCGTCGAAGCTGCGGTGAACCACCACGTCCGCATCGAGATAGATGCCGCCCTGTTCGATCAGCCGCTCGAGACGCACCACGTCGGCGCGGTGCGCCGGATGATCGACCGGATTGCCGAAGATCTCGCGCGGTGCGGTGATCTTCACCGGCGTCACGAGCTTGCGCGTCAGCTCCCACCACGGGCCCTGAGGTTCGTATTCGTAGTGGAAGAACACGGCGTCCGGTCGAATGTGCGCAACCGCACTCGCAACGCAGACGTGCGCCGACAAGCTCCACGGTTTCCCGCCGAAGTCTTCGGCCAGACCGAAGCAATAATGAAGAATCTTGGGAATTCGCGGCATTCGGTTTCCTCTGAGGCGATTCAGAGTCGAACATTCATTGCTTATTTTTCTGTAAAATCGAGGTTGTTTTCGCCGGATCGTCCACTCTGGACGGAGCCTCGCCGCCGGGCGATCTCGGCCTGCCGCTCCGCGTCGCGGCCGGCGAGCAGCGGTGCCGTGACGATCGAGGCGACGGTCGGATCGATGCCGAAGCGGCGGATGCAGATCGCCGAGACCGCGATCACCATCGGGATCAGCGACAGGGCGACCGCGCCGATCGCGCCGCGGATCTCGAAGGTCGGCGCGAGCACGACCAGCGCCGCGATGCGCAGGACCAGCGCGCCGCCGACCAGCTTCATGTAGAGCGCGTCCGCCCCCATGAAGAGCATCAGCGTCGGCCCCGGCCAGGCGAGACCCTGCACCGCCAGGATCACGCACATCAGGATCAGCTCGACCTGCAGCCCGCGGTATTCCGGACCGAACACCGACAGCAGCAGCGGTCCGGCGAACAGGATCGGCAGGAAGGCGACCGTGGTGGCGCCGAGCGTCAGCATCGAGATGTGGGCGATCAGCCGCCGCAGATCGGCGAGGCGGCCGGCGAAATAGAGCGTCGAGATCTTCGCCGTGGCGTAGTTGTGGATGCCGCCGGCCAGCATCGAGAAGATCGCCGCGATCCGCATGATGACGAAATAGCCCGCCGCCGCGCTCGACCCGAGGAAGTGGCCGATCAGGATGAGGTCGGCATACTGGTGTCCGGCCTCCGCCAGCGCGGCCAGCCACATCGACAGGCTGCGCCGGGCCCAGACGCCGACGAGACAGGTCGGCCGCGCGGTCCGCAGAGCCGGCGGCAGCGCCGCCACGATCCGCAGCGCCAGATGGGCGATCGACAGGATCTGCGCCGCGGCCGCGGTGGTGAAGAAGAGCGCGATCGACATGTGGCCGTCGGAGACCGCCGCGGCGCCGGCGGCGACGACCAGCGGCAGACGCCAGAACAGCTCGCGCGGCGCTTCCGAGACGCGCGTGCCGCAGACGACGCGGGCGACGTTCGAGGTGAAGTGCAGCCCGGTCTGCGACAGCAGGAAGGCGCCGGCGGCGAGGATCTCCGCCGCGGTCAGCCGCCCGTCGACCCAGTGCGCGCCGACGACGAAGAGGCTGCTGGACACGAGCGCGCCGACCGAGGTCACGGCGAGGCCGAAACGCAGGGTGCCGGCGGCGAGATCCGGCCGATGCTCGGCATATTCGCCCCAGGCGCGCTGGACGAGGATGTCCTGTCCGAGCACCGAGATCACCGCGGCGAGCGACACGATGGCGAAGACGACGGCGAGTTCGCCGAAGTCCGAGATCCCCATGGTCCAGGACGACAGGGCGAACATCACCAGCGCGGCGATCGACCCGCCCGCCTTCATGCCGAGCGCGTAGAGCGCGCCGAGGATGGTGTGACCGCGAAAGCGGTCGACGAGACGCGCGATCATGCCGAGCTCCGCGGTTCGAAGCGCCGGGCGACCAGTCGGTCGATCGCGTCCCATTTCGGCCGCACCACGGCGCCGTCGACGACCTCGAGCCGGCCGAGCCGGCCGACGGTGTGGAGCCGTCCGCCCGGCCAGTGCGGTCCGGGCGCCAGGGTGAAGCGGATCGTCTGTTCCAGTGCCGTCTCGTCGAGCCGCGTCGTCTCGACGACGTGGACGGCGCCGCCGTAGGTGCGGCTGCAGTCCTGCACCGGGCGGAAGAGCCGTCCGTCGCGCACGAAGGCATGGCCGGCGGGTCGTGCGATGCGGGCGTCGATCGGCATCGGCATGCCGTCGAGTCGCCGCCACGGCCCCATCGGCGACGGGGCATGGTGGATCATGCCGAGATCGGACCAGCCGCCGCGGCGGTCGTCGAGGGTCGAGAACATCCACCATTGCCCGCCGTGTTCGACCACGGTGGCGTCGGCGATCGGCTCCTCGACCAGCGTCGCCACCCGCTCCCAGCGGTCGGGGAAGGCGATGCAGCGATAGAGGCCGAGATCGCCCGCCGTCGAGCTCTCCGGCATGATGTGCAACACGCCGTCGATGGTGATCGGGAACGGATAGGAGAGGTGCCACGGCTCCTCGAGCACCGGCACCGCCGGGCCGCAGGGGCCGTCGTCGTCGAAGGGGATGGCCGCGATCCGCCCGCGGTCGGTGGCGTGGTCGAGATCCTCGACCAGCACCCAGGTTCGCCCGTCGACCTCGACCGCGAAGGGATCGGCATAGAAATGCGTCCCCGGATCGGCGATCGGCCGGAAGGCGGGCCCGGAAAAGCCCGCGCCGTCGAGGAGGCCGGGGCCGTCGATCATCCGCCAGCCGACCCGCCAGTGCGGCGCCCGGCAGGCGAGGTGATAGATGAGCCGCACCAGCCGCAGCGCGGTCGCCTTCGCCGTGGGCACGAGGTCGGGCCGCCGTGCGGGCGCGAGATCGATCCGTGTGCCGTCGGGTCGGCCGCGTTCGCGGTCGCGCGCCCGGGCGGCGAGACGGGCGGCGAGCGCCGCCGCGGCGCGGGCACCACAGACGCCGACGGCGTCGGTCAGGCCCGTGACGGTCTCGAACGACGGGAACACCCGCTCCAGCACGGTGCCGGTCGCGACGTCGAAGATCGTCGCCTCGAGCGGCCCGGTGGTCACCGCGCCGACCAGCGCGTCCTCGCCGCAGGCGCCGCCCCAGGCGACGGCGAAGGTCGCGGCCCCCGCGACCGGCCGCGGCTCGGCCGAGAAGTCGACGACCGCGTCGGCGGCGAAGCCGTCTTCCGGCGACGGTGCGATGGCGTCGGCGGCGACGGGCTCGTGGCCGCGGCGGCGCGGCCGCGGCGACACCAGCCGGTCGAGTTCGAGCGCCAGCGCGACGATGGTCGCCGCCGGCGGGGTATCCGTGACGCGCACACGGACGGTGAGGCCGCACGCGGCGAGATCGGCCGCCAGATCGGCCATCCAGCGCCGCGTCCGCCCGGTCTCGACGACCAGCAGGACGTTCATCGCGGCGCTCCCTCTCGGGTCGTGTCCTCGATCAGCGCCGCATAGGCGTCGATCATGCCGGAGAGCGAGTGGCGCCGCCTGAGCGCGGTGCCCGCCGCGGCGAGTTTGGCGGCGAGCGCCCCGTCGGTCAGCACACGGGCGATCGCCTCGGCGAAGACCTTGGGGTTCTCGACGTCGACGAAGAGCGCGGCCGCGTCACCGTCATGGACCAGCACCTCGCGCAGCACCGGCAGTTGCGAGGCGACCACCGGCACGCCGGCGACCGCCGCCTCGAGCACGGCCAGGCCGAAGGTCTCCACCGCCGAGGGGAAGACGAAGACGTCGAGCGCGGCTAGGAAGGTGCCGATGTCGCTCGGCTTCAGCTCGCCGAGGAAATGCACGCGGTCGGCGACGCCGAGACCGGCCGCGATCGCGCGCAGCATGCCCTCCGCCGCGCCCTGGCCGGCGATGGCGAGGTGATGCCCCGGCAGATGCGGCAGGGTCGCGATCGCCGCGTCGAGCCGTTTGGAGGGATGCAGCCGCGCCGCGCAGCCCAGCACCGGCGCGTCGACCGGAAGCCCCAGTGCGCGCCGCGCGCCCGCACGGTCGAGGTCGCTCGACTTGCTCTCGCAGCCGTAGGGCACCGGTACCAGACGTCGGCGATAGGCCTCGGCATAGCGCTGGAAATAGGTCTGCGTCGCTTCCGAGTTGGTGGTGATCGTCCGGTAGAGACCGAGGAAGCCCCACAGACGGTCGAGTTCGCGCGCCGCGAAGCCGACGAGTTCGGGCGGCGACACCTGATTGGCGATGATCGGCGCGCGCGTCACCGAACGGGCGATCGGCGCACCCAGCGCATTGCCCCAGTGCTGGAAGGTCAGGATCACGTCGGGCGCGAAACGGGCGATGCGCCGGCGCGCCGCGCAGATCAGCCGCAGCGTGGCGACGAGCCCGTCGGGCCGCTCCGGCGCGCAGGTCTCGACGCTGTCGAGATCGCCCGGCCCGCTGGTGCGGCTGTAGAAGAACAGGTGATGGACGACATGGCCGCGCGCCGCCAGGCCCGCCCCGACGAGACGCGAGATCTCCTGGGCGCCGGCGTTCTCCACCTGTGTCTGGACGAAGAGTACGCGCACCCCGATTCCGCTCCCCCGAGCGATGGGGCCGTCGGTCGATGTCTCGCCCGTCCGGCTCGCCCCCGCGCTTTCGCGCATCCCGTTCGATAGCGCAAGATCGCAACCCGTTCAAACGCGATGTCGACGAGCGCAGGGAAGCATGCGATGAAAAAAACCAACAAATCGTATCGATCGAAAAGTTGCGCAGAGATTGCGTGACGAGAGGAAATCGAAACGATATGCGACTATAGGACACGGTCGAGAAACGAACGCTCGCCGATTGCCCGGCCGCGTTCACGGGAGCACCATTTGTCGTCGTCTGCCAACGGAACACCGGTCGCCGACCAGGCACGCGCGATCGCGACGATCGGCGGGTTGCCGATCGCCGTCACCGATCGCGCGACCGCGGCGCGACGCCTCTGCGATCTCGCCGTCGCGCGCCGCGGCCGCGGTGGTCGCCCGCCCTTCGTCACCTCCGCCAACGGCCAGGTGCTGGCGCTGTGTGACCGCGAGCCCGACGTCCGCGCACTGTTCCTCGCCGCCGACGCCATCCATGCCGACGGCATGCCGATGGTCTTCGCCTCGCGGCTCCTCTGCCGCACGCCGCTGCCCGAGCGCGTCGCGACGACCGATCTCATCCACGACGTCATGACGATCGCGCCGCAGGCCGGCATCCGCTCGTTCCTGCTCGGCGCCACCGCCGAGGTCAACGCGACCGCGGTCGCCAATCTGCGCCGGCTCTATCCGGACGTGCCCGAGATCGCCGGACGCGACGGCTATTTCTCCGAGGCCGAGGAGACCGCGGTGGTCGAGGCGATCAACGCCGCCGCTCCGGACATCCTGTGGGTCGGCATGGGCGTGCCGCGCGAACAGCACTTCGTACTGCGCAATCTCGACCGGCTGACCTCGGTCGGCGTGATCAAGACCGCCGGCGGCCTGTTCGATTTCATCGCCGGCAAGCGTTCGCGGGCGCCGCTCTTCCTGCAGAAGGTCGGCCTGGAATGGGCCTGGCGGGCGATGCTCGAGCCGCGACGTCTCGGCCTGCGCTATCTCGACACCAACTTCACCGCCATCAGACTGCTGTTGACGCGCACCGGCTGAACGTGTCGGATCACGGCGGGATCGATCCGACGGAGCCCGCCATGCCGCGCGCCCAGACCCTTGCCGCGATCGGGCGCCGTGCCGCCCTCTTCGTCCTCCTCGCCGTCACGCCGGCCGCCGCCGCCGAGGATCTCGGGCGCGGCGTCAACCTGTTCCACTCCGACGGCATCTTCACCGCCGGCGACGGCACCCGTTTCGACCTCGCGACCTTTCCCCGGCTGAAGGCACTGGGCTTCGGCCACGTCCGCTTCGCCACCCGTCCCTTCGCCGATCTCGACGCCGACGGGCATCCGACCGACCGCTGGATCGGCGTGCTGCGGAGCCTGATCGACACGGCGCTCACCGCCCGGCTGCAGGTGATCGTCGACGTCCACGAATCCTTCGCCTGCGCCAAGGACCGGATCTCGTGCGAACGGCGTCTCGCCGCGACCTGGACGACGCTCGGCGCTCGGCTCGCCGACTACGACGACCGCGTCGTCTTCGAGATCCTCAACGAGCCCGACGGTGCCGTCGATCCCGTCACCTGGAACCGGCTCGCCGACATGGCGCTGAGAATCATCCGGGCGAAGAACCCGACGCGGCGGGTGGTCGTCGGACCCGCGGCCTCCAACCACTTCACCGCGCTCGGCAAGCTGTCGCTGCCGCCCGACGACCGCAATCTGATCGTCGGCGTCCACTACTACGAGCCCTTCGCCTTCACCCATCAGGGCACGCACTGGACGAACCTGAAGGACGCGACCGGCGTCGAATGGGGCACGGCGGAAGAGATCGCCCGGCTGGAGCGCGACTTCGACACGATCCGCGCCTGGGCGAAGGCGGAGAGGCGGCCGGTGCTGATCGGCGAATTCGGCGCCTACGAGCGCGGCGACAGCCGTTCGCGCTTCTGCTGGACGTACCGTGTGGCCCGCGCCGCCGAGGCGCGCGGCTGGTCGTGGAGCTACTGGCAGCTCACCAACGACTTCGCCCTGATGGACGAGGTCACCGGCCGTTGGAACGACTGGCTGATCGCCGCGCTGACGGCTTCGGCCAACCCCGAGACCTGCCGCGCCCCGACCCCCGGCCGGCCGCGCCCCAGTCCGTGACGACGTTCCCCTGAGCCCCGGCCCCGCGATCCTTCAGGCGCGATCGCCGACGAAGGCGGCGACGACGACGCGTTCGGGGTCGTCGCTCCACCGCGCCAGCAGCGGCTCGAGCCGCTCTTCGCCGCTCTTCGTCGCCTCGGCCGCGACCAGCACGAAGGGATGTTCGCCCTCCTCCGGGTCGAGATCGCCGTCGAGAATCTCGATCACCAGATCGTCGTCGCTCGGCTCCGCCAGCGCCGCCTCGCCCTCGATCACCGCGACGGTGTGGTCCTCGGCCTCGACCGCGTCGGCGAGTGCGTCGGCGAGATCGCCGACGAGATCGGCGTCGCCGGTGCCGACGACCGACACGACGAGGCCGGGTGACCGGGCGAGATGGCCGGCGAGCGTCGCGGCGAAGGCGGCGAGGCCCTCGCCGTCGCTCGCCAGATCCTCGCGCCGGACGTCGGCGACGAGCGGCACGTCACGGGCCTCGAGCAGACGCAGCATGCGCCGACGCCGCTGCGCCGGATCGTGGCGCCGCGCCGAGGGTGCCGCCTCGGCATCGCCGGCGACGGCACTCGCCCGTCGGGCCGACCGGCGCGCGGCGACCGGCGTCGCTTCGGCTGTGGGTTCGGCGGTCTCGGACGGCACGGGCGCGACGGCGACCGGCGCGGCCACGGGCGCGGGAGCTTCGACCACGGGGGCCGCGACCTCCGGCGCAACCGTCGCGACGGCGGCGGGAGCCTCGGTCTTCGCCTCGACCATCGGGGCGACCGGCATCGGCGCAGCCACCACGGGCGCGGCCGGGGTCTCGACGAGCGGCGCGACGACCGCCTCGGTCGGGGGGGCCGGCGGGGTCGGCACCGCATCCTCCGCGACGACCGGGGTGGGTGCGGGGGGAGCCGGCGGGGGCGGCGGCACGTCGACGGTCTCGATCGCGGGCGCCGGCGGTGCCTCGGGCTCGATGCGGCGGACCGGCGACGGCATCTGGCCGAACAGCACCCACAGCACGCCGGCGCCGAGGCCGCCGACGAGGCCGGCGAGTGCCATGATCGGCAGCGGCGGCCGACCGGTGGTGCTCGGCGGCGCGGCGGTGGAGACGATGGCCGCCTCGCTCTGGCCGATGTCGCCCTGTTCCTGGGCGGTCTTCTGGCGGGCGAGGAACTGCTCGTAGATCTGACGATCGGCCTGAGCCTGACGCACCAGATCCTGCAGCACGACCTCCTTCTGGTCGGTCGTCAGCTGCTCGCGGGTGCGCTTGGCGATCTCGGCCTCGTAGGCGGCATTCTGCTCGGTCAGCACGTCGACCTCGGCCTTGGCCTGCTCGACGATGCGGTTGCGCTCGGCCTTGATCGCCGTCTCGATCGAGGCGATGCGCGCCTGCGCCGCCTCGAGGCTCGGATGGCGCGGGCCGTAGGTCAGGGTGGCGGCGGCCGAGAGCCGTTTCTCTTCGGCCAGCCGCGTCTGCAGCTCGGTCAGTCGTTCGGAGCGGAAGATCTGCGGATCGACGTCCTCGGTCGCCTTGACCTTGCGCAGCTTGTCGTAGCGGGCGCGGGCGTCCTCGAGCCGGGCGCGGATCGGGCCGACCTGCTCGGTCAGCGAGTTCAGCCGCTTCAGCCCGACGCGGCCGTCGGGCGAGACGTCGAGCAGGTTGTTTGCCTGGCGATAGTCCGCGACCGCCTTCTCCGAGGCGAGCACGGCGGCGCGCAGATCGGCGAGGCGCGAGCGCAGCGCGTCGGAAATGCCGGAGTTGGCGCCGCGCCGGAGCGACTGCTGGCGCTCGACGATCTCGGCGGCGATCGCGTTGGCGATCCGCGCCGCCTTGTCGGCGTCCTTCGACGAGAAGGAGATGTCGATCAGGTAGGAGAGGCCGCGCCGCGTCACCTTGAGGTTCCGGCGCAGCTCCGCCGCCACCGCCGCCGGCCCGCGATCGGAGGCGTCGGCATATTCCGGATCGTCGATCAGGTTCTGCTTCTGGGCGAGCGGGATCAGGAAACTGTCCGAGGTCGCCACTTCCGCGAAGGAGACGACGGTCGCCTCGTTGGCGTTGGACGAGGACGGATCCTTTTCGCCCGAGATCCGCGGCGACTGCGGGTCGATGGCGACGAGCGCCGTCGCCTTGTACTTGGCCGGCCAGATCGCCCAACCGGCGACGGCGACGAGGAAGACCACGGCGGCGATCTTCGCGATCGTCTTCAGCCGCGACAGGACGTGCGAGCCCAGCGCGGCGGCCGACGTCGAAGACGTCCGGGCCCCGGCGGGCTCCGTGGTCGCGGGAATGGGGCCGGCGGTCGGAGAAGCCATGGTCTCGCCTTTGCGGGTGGGCGCCGTCGGTGGTCGGGGTCGAGCCGTCCTCGGCGAGGCGGCACGCGTCGACCGGTCGCGACGGCGTCGCGATCGGTGTCCATGAAACAGAAACGAGGTTAATCCTTGATTGACTTCACGGCATTCCAATGCATCCAAGAGGGATCCCGGCCGATGTCGGGACGCGACGAGGCGATCATGGACGACGGCGGCCGACACGACGGCGACTGGCAGGCGACGATCGTGGACGGGGTCTCGGCGGCGCTCGCCCTGCTCGACCACGCCCCCGACGCCGTCGTCGCCACACCCTTCCAGCATCCCGAATGGCTCGCCGCCTGGGCGGCGACCTTCGGTGCCGCGCTCGACGCCCGGCTCTTCGTGGCGCACGTGCGCGATGGCCGTGACGGGCGGGTGGTGGCGCGCTTGCCGCTGTCGCTCGAGGTCTTCTCCTCCGTCCGCATCCTGCGCTTCTGGGATCGCGGCGCCTCCGACTACAACGCCGCCATCCTCGCCCCCGACGTCGCCGCCGATCCGGCGGCCCTCGCGGCGATCTGGCGCCGCCTCGTCAAGGTGCTGCCGCCCTGCGACCTCGTCGTCTTCGACAAGCTGCCCTGCGATCTCGGCGGCTTCGCCGATCCGCGCCACGGCATCGGCATCGTCACCCCCTCGCTCAACGCCGGCCACGTCGTGCACCTCGCGCCCGACTGGGCGATCGACGGCACGCTCGGCCGCTCGCTGGCGCGAAAACGGCGCAAGCTCGCGAACAAGGGCGATCTGGTCTTCCGGCTCACCGCCGCCGCCGAGGATCTCGACGCCTTCGAGGTGCTCCTCGCCCAGCGCCGCACCCGTTTCGCCGAAGCCAACCGCGACCGTGACCCCGCCGAGGTCGAGGCCTTCTGGCGGCATCTCGCCGCGACGAGCCCGATCGCCCGCCTCGCCACGCTGCGCCTCGATGGAAAGCTGCTCGCCGCCGGCTTCGGCACCCGCACGGGCGCGAGTTTCCAGCTCCTCGCCACCGGTTTCGATCCGGCATGGAAGAACTGGTCGCCCGGTCTGGTGATGATCGAGGATCTGATCGCCGCGGCGCGCGCCGACGGCGTGACGCTCTTCGACTTCACCGTCGGCGACGAGGCCTACAAGGCGGGCTTCGCCTCCGAGGATCGGCCGCTCGCCGATCTCTTCGTCGCCTTCACCCTCAAGGGCCGCCTCGCCGGCTGGTGGCGCCGCCGGGTGGTGGCGCACCGCCGCGCCGCCGCCGGGCGTGCGGCGGGCTGAACGGCGTCAGCGCCGGAAGCGCGGGCTGGCGTCTTCCTGGTCGAGGGGGCTGCCGCGCCAGGTGCCCGAGGTCCACAGCGACGCGAGGCCTTCCCGATAGGTCGGATGCACGAGATCGCCGACGAGGCCGCGCAGGCGCGCGTTGCCGACGCGCTTGCTCTCGCCCCAGAAGGTCCGCGCCATCGGCGTGAACTCGGCCGTCTCGAAGGGGATTTCCGGCGGCGGTTCGATGCCCATCAGCCGGGCGGCGAATTCGATCGGCAGTTGCGGCGGCGCCGGTTCGTCGTCGGAGACGTTGAGGACGCCGTCGAGCCGCGTCCGCGCCGCCGCGGCGATCGCCCGGCCGATGTCCTCGACATGGATGCGATTGAACATCTGCCCCGGCTTGATGATCCGTCGCGCCGTGCCGCGCTCCAGATTGACGAAGGCGTTGCGCCCCGGCCCGTAGATGCCGGCGAGCCGGAGGATGCCGACCGGAACGCCGAGCCGGCGGCCGAGATCGCTCCAGGCGCTCTCCGTCGCCACGCGCCAGCGTGTCCGTTCCGAGGCCGGCACCGGCACGGTCGTCTCGTCGACGAAGCCGCCGTCGGTGTTGCCGTAGACGCCGACGGTCGAGAGATAGCCGATCCAGCGGAGCGTCCCGGCGGTCGCGCCGGCCGCGAGCCCGTCGGCGACGCGCGCCAGGAACGGATCGCCCGCCTCGCTCGGCCCGGCGGAGGCGAGCACGTGGGTGGCTTCGGCCGCGGCCTGCGCGAGCCGGGCGTCGGCGTCCGGTGCGGCGAGATCGATCACCTCGAGACCCTCGGCACGCAACCGCGCGACCTTCTCGGCCTCGCGGGCGGTGGTGACGAGCGATGCGACGTCGCGGCCGAGGCAGGCGACGCCGTGGCGGGCGGAATAGCCCCAGCCGAGGACGAGGAGGCGGATCGGGGAAAGGGTGTCGGTTTCGGTCATGGCGCGACCATCGCGGAAATGCGGCCGGTCGGCAACGGATTGGGTCAAGCGGGTCGGCGATCGGAATCGACCGCCGACCCGCGTCGCGTCATTCCGCCGGCCGGTTCGGCGCCGGATCGAGGAAGGGCAGCATGCGGGCGAGCGTGCCGTCCTTCAGCAGGAACTGGTGGACGATCGCGATCGCCGCGTGGCCACCGGCGAGCAGCAGCATGGCATGGGCGACGAACTCGTGCAGATGCTCCAGCTGCTCGGCGAAGGGCTTGTCGACCGCGAGGGGCGACGGCAGCGGCAGGCCGAAGAAGCCGACGGTGCGGCCCTTGATCCAGGCGGCGAGGAGGCCGACCGTGGGAACCGCGAACAGCGCGACGTAGAGCGCCAGATGGCCGGCGCGCGCGGCGAGCTGCAGGGCCGGCGATGCGGCGATCGGGGCCGGCGCCGCACGGCCGACGCGCCAGCCGATCCGCACGACCGACAGGACGACGACCAGGAGACCGATCGACATGTGCAGGGTCAGCAGCCAGGTGCGGAAGTCGCCCTTGGGCAGGTCTTCGCGGACGAGACCGATGGCATAGGCGGTCACCACGGCGACGGCGATGATCCAGTGCAGGGCTTGGGTGAGGGGATCGTAGCGCAGGGAGGTCATGACGGGGTTTCCTCGTTTCGGGGTCCCGTCCTTGTGCCTCGAGCGCCCGATTTCGACCAGACGAGGCCCTTCAGCTTGCCGTAAGGCGGCGTTCGGGCGGCCGAAACGCAGAAGGGCGCCCCGAGGGGCGCCCTTCGAAACGTCGAGGGAGGGGAGCGATCAGCCTTCGGCCTTCTCGCCCTCTTCCTTCTTGATCTCCTGGCCGGTCGCCTGGTCGACGATCTTCATCGACAGACGGACCTTGCCGCGCTCGTCGAAGCCGAGGAGCTTGACCCACACCTTCTGGCCTTCCTTGACCACGTCGGTGACCTTGGCGACCTTCTGCGGCGCGAGCTGCGAGATGTGCACCAGGCCGTCGCGCGAACCGAAGAAGTTCACGAAGGCGCCGAATTCCATGCACTTCACGACCGTGCCCTCGTAGATCGCGTTCACCTCCGGCTCGGCGGCGATGGACTTGATCCAGTTGATGGCGGCCTTGATCTTCTTCTGGTCGGCGGACGAGACCTTGACGGTGCCGTCGTCCTGGATGTCGACCTTGGCGCCGGTCTTCTCGACGATCTCGCGGATGACCTTGCCGCCCGAACCGATCACTTCGCGGATCTTGTCGGTGGGGATCTTCAGCGTCTCGATGCGCGGGGCATGCTCGCCGAGCTCCGGACGGGCCGCGGTGATCGCCTTCGACATCTCGTTGAGGATGTGGATGCGACCGTCCTTGGCCTGGGCGAGGGCGACCTTCATGATCTCCTCGGTGATGCCGGCGATCTTGATGTCCATCTGCAGCGAGGTCACGCCGTCGGCGGTACCGGCCACCTTGAAGTCCATGTCGCCGAGGTGATCCTCGTCACCGAGGATGTCCGACAGGACGGCGAAGCGATCGCCTTCCTTGATCAGACCCATGGCGATACCGGCGGTCGGCTGCTTCAGCGGCACGCCGGCGTCCATCAGGGCGAGCGAGGAGCCGCAGACGGTGGCCATCGACGACGAGCCGTTCGACTCGGTGATCTCCGACACGACGCGGATCGTGTAGGGGAAGTCGTGCTTCACCGGCAGGACCGGGTGGATGGCGCGCCAGGCGAGCTTGCCGTGGCCGATCTCGCGACGGCCGGGCGAACCCATGCGGCCGGTCTCACCGACCGAGTAGGGGGGGAAGTTGTAGTGGAGAAGGAAATTCTCCTTGTAGGTCCCGGTCAGGGCGTCGACGAACTGCTCGTCCTCGCCGGTGCCGAGCGTGGCGACGACCAGCGCCTGGGTCTCGCCGCGGGTGAAGATCGCCGAGCCGTGGGTGCGCGGCAGGACGCCGACTTCCGCCACGATCGGACGGACGGTCGACAGGTCGCGGCCGTCGATGCGGGTGCCGGTGTCGAGGATGTTCCAGCGCACGATCTTGGCCTGGACTTCCTTGAAGGTCGCGGCGACCTTCTCCTTGTCGAAGCGGGCTTCGCCGTCCGCCGGGAACAGCGCGGCCATGACCTTCGCCTTGGCGGCGTCGACGGCCTTGTAGCGGTCCTGCTTGACGGTGATCTTGTAGGCTTCGCGCAGGTCGGCCTCGGCGATCTCGAGCACGGCCTTCTCGATCTCGGAGAGATCCGGAGGCGTGAAGTCGCGCGGCTCCTTGGCGGCCTTCTCGGCGAGGCGGATGATCGCGTCGATCACCGGCTGGAAGCCGGCGTGGCCGAACATGACGGCGCCGAGCATGACCTCTTCGGAGAGCTCCTTGGCTTCCGACTCGACCATCATCACGGCGTCGTTGGTGCCGGCGACGACGAGGTCGAGCTTGTTCTCGACTTCCTCGTCGATCTGCGGGTTCAGCACGTACTCGCCGTCGATGTAGCCGACGCGGGCGGCGGCGATCGGGCCCATGAAGGGCACGCCGGAGAGGGTCAGAGCGGCCGAGGCCGCGACCATCGCCAGGACGTCCGGGGCGTTCTCGAGGTCATGGCTGAGAACGGTGACGATCACCTGGGTGTCGCACTTGAAGCCGTCGACGAAGAGCGGGCGGATCGGGCGGTCGATCAGGCGCGAGGTCAGCGTCTCGGCCTCCGACGGACGGCCTTCGCGCTTGAAGTAGCCACCCGGGATCTTGCCGGCCGCGAAGGCCTTTTCCTGGTAGTTGACGGTGAGCGGGAAGAAGTCCTGACCGGGCTTCGGCTCCTTGGCGGCGACGACGGTCGCCAGCACGGTGGTCTCGCCGTAGGAGGCGAAGACGGCGGCGTCGGCCTGACGCGCCACCTTGCCGGTCTCCAGCACCAGCATGCGGCCGGCCCAATCGATGACTTCGCGATGAACGTTGAACATGTCTCTTCGGTCCTTGCGGCTTCGCGCGTATCGCGATGCCGCGTCGCGACGCTCCGTGCTCGCCACGAGGGGGCAGGGCGTCGACTGTTTCGGGGCGGACGGGGCGAGGCCTCGTCCGTTGGACCATGAGCAAGACGGCGGGGGGCTCGGGCGATTGCGGGACGAGCCCCCGGCGATCCTGCCATGGTCCGCGAGCCTCGGGCCGCCAACCCGTACTCGGGCGGCCGGAGGCACCTCGGCGGAAATCCGCCGGAAGGCCGGAGCGGCGCTGGCGCCGCTCCAAAACTTCCTCGGGCGGCGCGAGCGCCGCTCCGATGATCTTCCAAGAGCGGCGTTGGCGCCGCTCCGGGAGTCTCTTCCATGAGCGACGCGGGCGCCGCTCGGGAATTCGTCGCTCGATCGCGGGGAGGCCGGCCGTGCCGGCACCCCCGCGCCGGCGTCAGCGGCGCAGGCCGAGACGCTCGATGAGGGACTTGTAGCGCGCGACGTCCTTGGCCTTGAGATAGTCCAGGAGCGAACGACGCGAGGAGACCATCTTCAGGAGGCCACGACGGGAATGGTTGTCCTTGGCGTGGGTCTTGAAGTGCTCGGTCAGGTTGGCGATGCGCTCGGAGAGCACCGCGACCTGGACTTCCGGCGAACCGGTGTCGCCTTCGTGGGTCGCGTACTGCTTGACGACTTCGAGCTTGCGTTCTGCCGTGATCGACATCGGGTGATCATCCTTTCGGGTGACGAGTAACAGACATGGCCCCGCCGGGATGTCGTCCAGCAGGGTCGGTTGCGCGGGTCTTATGCACGAAACGGCGATGGAAAGCCAACGAAATCACGTCGGCCCGGATTCCCCGGCGCCGGCGCAGGTCTCGCCGTCGACCGCCTCGCAGGCGAAGATCCGGGCGAGCCGGGCGCGCGCCTCCGCGACCTCGCATTCCCAGATCACCACGACCCGCAGCCCCGCCCGCCGGAGTGCCCGGATCGCCGCGGCGTCGCGCGCCCGGTTGGCGGCGAACTTGGCGACCCAGAAGGCGCGGTTGTTCTTCGGCGTGGTGGCGCGCCTACACCCGGTGTGGGCGTGCCAGAAGCAGCCGTTGACGAAGATCGCGAAGCCGCGCCGCCGGTTGGCGAAGTCGGGCGAACCGGGAAGCCCCTTCACGTTGCGGCGATAGGCGATGCCGAGATCGCGCAAATCGCGCGCGATCGCCTCCTCCGGCTTCGTCTTCTTCTGTTTCACGCGTGCGAGCAGGCGCGCGCGTTCCGGCGACTGGGGGAGGGGACGTCCCGGCTTCGCCGACGCCTCCGCCATGGCGCTCACTCCGCCGCCCGCGGTGCCACCGCCGTCAGGCGGGCGAGGTGATCGGCGATGCATTCGCGGAAACCCTGCGGCAGGCGCAGTTTCGTCCGTCCCAGCCGCTCGAGGAAGCCGCTCGTCGCGCGCAGCGACAAGGGCTTGCCGGGGTGGCGGAGGAAGGCGGTGAGCCCTTCGTGCCGGCCGGCGACCGGATGCGCCCCGATCGCCACCGCATGACGCGTCTTGCCGTCGAAGCGCGCGGCATCCGGCCAGCGGGCGCTGTCGGAGAGATCGTGGTCGCGGGTCGTGTCGTGGGCGCCGGGCGCGGCGAGGCGTTCGCCGATCCAGCGCGCCACCGGCACCGAGACGGCATTGCCGACGAGCGACCAGCGGAAGCGCGAGAGCCCGGCATCTTCCGCCGCCCGCGTCCATCCTTCCGGAAAGCCCTGCAGCCGTTCGGCGTCGCGGATGTCGGGGGTGACGACCGCGCCGTCGGGCATCAGGATCGCCGGTGGCGACGGGATGCCGACCGACGAGCCGTTCTTCAGCGTCGGCACGCAGTCCGGCCCCCAGCCGAGGCCGCGGATGCCCTCGGTCCAGTAGAAGCCGTGGGCGTGGGTGTCGATCCGCGTCGCGACCTCGACCGGCTCGGCCTCGTCGGCGAAGAGCACTTCGGCCGGGTCGAGCGTCCGGCTCGCCAGCATGAAGACGCGGCGGCGGCGCTGCGGCAGGAAGGCGAGCGTGTCGACGGTGCGATAGGCCCAGCGCCAGCCGCGCGCCTCGAAGGCCTCGACCAGCCGCGTCATCGCCGAGCCGCCGTCGAGGCGCAGCATGAAGGAGACGTTCTCGAGCAGCACGTGTTCGGGACGGGCCACGTCCATCAGGCGGAAGACGTGATCGACGAGGCTCGACTTGGCACCGGCGAGGCCCAGCGTGCGGCCGGCCTGCGACAGGTCCTGGCAGGGGAAGCCGGCGGTGAGGAGTTCGTGGGCCGGCAGGCTCTCGACCGAACGGACGTCGGGCAGCACGTCGCGGTCGGGGAAACGGTCGGCCAGCACGAGCGCGGCGGGACGCCAGACCTCGCAGAAGACCTGCGCTTCGTGGCCGGCCGCCGCGAGGCCGCTCTCGAGCCCCCCGATGCCGGCGAAGAGTGCCGCGACCTTCATCCGCCCATCCCCGATTCGGCGCTCATCCTCGAGGTGAGGGCCGATCGCGTCAAGCGGGGGAGGTGGCGCCTCACCCCTCGCGGATCGGCGGCAGCGGGTCGGCGTGGCGGAAGGCGAAGCGGGAGTAGCCGAACCACGACACGAACATGGCGAGGCCCGAGCCGACCACCGCGGCGATCGGCGGCAGGATGTGCTCCGGCCCGAGGCCGAGCGCCGTCAGCGTCCACAGCGTCGCGGCATAGGTCGCGTAGTTGAAGAGCGCCGCGCCGACCGCGACCAGTCCGTAGCGACCGCCCTCGGCGGCGAGTTCGCGGGCGGTGGTCGCCTTGTCGTGGACCTCGAACGTGTAGCGCCGGTTGATCAGCCAGGTGGTGATCATCGCCACCGCGATGGCGAAGATGCGCGCCACGTAGGGGTCGACGCCGAGCCCGGCGTTGAGGATCGTCAGCACGCCGACGTCGACGACGAAGCCGATGCCGCCGGTCATCGCGAACTTGAGGATGCGCTCGAGACGGGCGCGCAGCGCGGGCGGGATGGAGGCGGGCAGCGAGATCATGACGAGGTTGATCGTGTCGGATTGCGGCGGTTGCGCGGCGGATGGACGTGCGAACCCCGGTTCTGGTCGATTTTCTCCGCCCCGGCGGTTGACCGGGGCCGAGGCTTCGGACAACACATCGCAGATGGACCGTTCCCGCAAGCCCCCGAAAGATCGCGGCCCTCGCCCGTCGGCGGATCGCCCGCCGATCGACCGTTCGAAGGCCGATCGCCGCCCCGCCGAGCGCCCCGAGAAGGCCGCGCGCTCCGATTCGACGCGCGACACCGCCGCGCGCGAGCGCGCCGAACCCGTGGCCGTGGCCCGTCCGCCGGTCGATCCGGAGATCTTCACCGCCCGCCGCCCCTCCGGCGACGCGCTCGCCGCCCGCATGCTCGAGACCGACGGTTGGGACGACTATCGCCTCCTCGACAGCGGCTTCGGCCGCAAGCTCGAGCGCTACGGCCACGTCACCATCGTGCGCCCCGAGGAACAGGCGATCTGGTCGCCGCGGCTGCCCGAGGCGACCTGGGAGGCCGCCGACGCCCAGTTCACCGGCGACGTCGAGGAGGAGGGCCCCGGCCGCTGGCGTTTCGCCCGCCGCATGCCCGAGACCTGGCCGATGCGTTTCGAGGCGGCGAAGTTCTCCTGCCGCTTCACCTCGTTCCGCCACACCGGCGTCTTCCCCGAACAGGTGGCGCACTGGTCCTGGATGCGCGACGCCATCGCCCGCGCCGTGGCGCAGGGTCGTAAGCCCAAGGTCCTGAACCTCTTCGGCTACACCGGCCTCGCCAGCCTCGTCGCGGCATCCGCCGGCGCCGAGGTGACCCATGTCGACGCGTCCAAGAAGTCGATCGCCTGGGCGCGCGAGAACCAGGGCGAGAGCGGTCTCGACCATCTGCCGATCCGCTGGATCTGCGACGACGCCGGCAAGTTCGCCGCCCGCGACGTCCGCCGCGGCGCCCGCTACGACGTGATCCTGCTCGACCCGCCGAAATACGGCCGCGGTCCCGACGGCGAGGTCTGGCAGCTGTTCGAGCACCTACCGGAGATGTTGCGGTCCTGCCGCAGGCTCCTCTCCGACGACGCGCTGGCGCTCGTCCTCACCGTCTACGCCATGCGCTCGTCCTACGCCTCGTTCCACGAACTGGCGGCGGAGGCCTTCGCCGGCCGCGGCGGTCATCTCGCCTCGGGCGAGCTCTTCATCCGTGAGGCGGAAGCGCCGGGCAACGCGGTCCGCCGCCGGCTCGCCACCTCGCTCTTCGTGCGCTGGACGCCGGAGGCCCCGCAATGACCCGCCGCGACCCGCCGCGCGATGCCTCGCGCGATCTCTATCGCCGCCCCGGCCACAACCGCCCCGCCCGTCCGCCGGAGGCGCCCGCCGCCCCCGCCGGCGCGGTCAAGGAGATCACCAGCCTCACCAACCCGGTGGTGAAGGAGCTGCGCGCCCTCCACATGAAGAAGGAGCGCGCCGAGAGCGGCCTCTTCCTCGCGGAAGGGCTGAAGCTCGTCACCGACGCGCTGGAAGAGGGCTGGCCGATCCGCACGCTGGTCCATGCGAGCCGGGTGAAGTCGCAGCCGCTCGTCATGAAGGCCGTCGCCGCCGCCAAGGCCGCCGGGGCGCTGGTGCTCGAGACCTCCGACGAGGTGCTGACCAAGATCTGCCGTCGCGACAATCCGCAGATGGTCGTCGCCGCCTTCGTCCAGAAGATCGGCCGGCTCGAGGACCTGGCGAAGCCGCAGGGCGTCCTCGTGGCGCTCGAGGGCATCAAGGACCCGGGCAATCTCGGCACGATCATCCGCACCGTCGATTCGGTCGGGGCGAAGGGCGTGATCCTTCTCGGCGACACCACCGACCCCTTCGCGCTCGAGGCGGTCCGCGCCACCATGGGCTCGCTCTTCCACGTGCCGCTCTACGCCGCGAGCCTCGAGGAGTTCGCCGCCTGGAAGCGTAGGCTGGACATTCCGACCTTCGGTACCCATCTCGAGGGAGCGGTGGACTACCGCTCGGTCGATTGGCCGGAGACCTGCGTGCTCATGATGGGCAACGAGCAGTCGGGATTGCCGGAGGCCCACGTCGGGACTTGCGACGGCATCGTCAAGATCCCGATGGCCGGTCGCGCCGACAGCCTCAATCTGGCTGTGGCGACGGCCGTCATGCTCTACGAGATCCGCCGCGCGCGGCTCGTCCTCTGAGCCCGGATCCCGCGGCCCGCGCCCGACTTGCGCCCTTTCGCGAAGGGTGATCTCCTGCTCAAACCTGCGTCGCGCGCCGACGCGCGCGATCGAGAGAAGACCGACCATGACGGCCCGAAGGATCCTGATCTGCGACGACGATACCGACCTGCGCGAAGCGCTCGTCGAACAGCTTTCGCTCTACGAGGAATTCGAGACCACCTCCGTCGACGGTGCCACCAAGGCGATCCAGACGGCGCGCAACGATTCGGTCGACCTGCTGATCATGGACGTCGGCCTGCCCGAGATGGACGGCCGCGAGGCGGTGAAGCTCCTGCGCAAGGGCGGCTTCAAGGCGCCGATCATCATGCTGACCGGCCACGACGGCGAGAGCGACACCATCCTCGGCCTCGAGGCGGGCGCCAACGACTACGTCACCAAGCCCTTCAAGTTCGCCGTGCTGCTCGCGCGCATCCGCGCCCATCTGCGCCAGCACGAGCAGACCGAGGACGCGGTCTTCACAATCGATCGCTACACCTTCCGCCCGGCCTCCAAGCTTCTCGTCGACGAGCGCGGCTCCAAGGTGCGCCTGACCGAGAAGGAGACGGCGATCCTCAAGTTCCTCTATCGCGCCGGCGACAAGGCGATCTCGCGCGACGTGCTGCTGCACGAGGTCTGGGGCTACAATTCGGGTGTCACCACCCACACGCTCGAGACCCACATCTACCGCCTGCGCCAGAAGATCGAGCGCGATCCCTCGAACGCCGAGCTGCTCGTCACCGAAGCCGGCGGCTACAAGCTCGTACCCTGACCGACCGGGAGGTCGTCGACAAAGCCATGGCTCTCGACCGCGACATTCGCCTGCTCGCCTCGGTGCCCTTCTTCCAGGGCATCGGGCCGGAAGCCATGAAGCTTCTCGCCTTCTCCGCCGAACCGCGCGAGCACATCGACCGCGACCGGGTGTTCTCCGCCGGGGACCCGGCCGAGGGCGGCATTCTGGTGCTGGAGGGGCGCATCGACCTGATCGACGAGAGCGTCCGCCCGCCCCGCATGGTCGAGCGCGTCGGCGCCGGCAGCCTGATCGGCGAGATGGCGATGATCGTCGAGACCCGCCGCGTGCTCTCCGGCTTCGCCGTCGGGCCGACGCGGCTGCTGTCGATCCGCCGCGCCCTGTTCCGCCGCATGCTGGAGAACTATCCCGAGATCGCCGTCCTGCTGAAGGACCGCGTCGCCGACCGGCTGAAGGGCCTCGCCCCGCAGGTCGGCCGCATCGGCGAAGCCTTCGGCGCCATCGACGGCCACCGCGCGCCGGGGGCGTGACGGCGGGCTCGAGCGTCTTTCCGAACCATGTGCGCGATGCTTCGAGACGCGGACCTTCGGTCCGCTCCTCGGCATGAGGCGTATGTGACTGTTTCGAAAATGAAAAGCGCCTCATGCTGAGGAGGGCGCCGAGCGGGCGCCCGTCTCGAAGCATCACGCACGGCCTCGCCCCCGCAGGGGCCGCCGGTCTTGGTTCCTCAGGCACCGAGCGCCTTTTCCATCACGCGAGCGAGACGACGGCCCCAGTCGGCCGGATCGGCCGGCACGTCACCGTCGGCGATGCGCGCCTGACCGAAGAGCAGATGGGCGGCGTCCTCGACCAGCCCGTCGTCGCTGCCGACCTTGGCGGCGATCGCCGCGACCAGGGCGTGGTGCGGATTGATCTCGAGCACCGGCTTGCCGAAGGGCGAGGCGCCCTGATGGCGCGCCATGATCTTCTCGAACTGGCGATCGGGGCCGAACTCGGAGGCGACGAGGCAAACCGGGCTCGAGGCGAGGCGGGTCGAGGTGCGGACGTCGGAGACCGCCTCGGCGAGGACCTCCTTCAGCCGCACCACCAGTGCCGCGACGCCGTCGGCCTCCGCCTCGACCGGCTTCTCGCCCTCGTCCGCCAGCGGGATGGCGTCGAGATCGGCCGATCCTTGGGTGATCGACTGGAACGGCTTGCCGTCGAAGCCGAGCGCGGTGCGCACCCAGAAGGCGTCGACCGGATCGGTCAGGAGCAGCACCTCGATGCCGCGGGCGCGGAAGCCTTCCAGATGCGGGCTCGCCTCGGCGCGCGCCGCGTCGTCGGCCAGCACGTAGAAGATCTTGGTCTGGTTCTCCTTGAGCGAGGCGACGTAGTCGGCGAGCGTCCGCGTGCCCTCGCCCGAGGTCGTGGTCTTGAAGCGGGCGATCTTGAACAGCTCGTCGCGCCGGTCGGCGTCCTCGTAGAGACCTTCCTTCATGACCGCGCCGAAGGCGTCCCAGATCGCGGCGAAGGCGTCGGCGTCGTTCTCCGCCGTCTTGGCGAGTTCGGAGAGCAGCCGCGTCGTGACGTTCTTGCGGATCGCCTCCAGCACCGGGTTGTGCTGCAGCATCTCGCGCGACAGGTTGAGCGGCAGATCCTCGCTGTCGACCACGCCGCGGGCGAAACGCAGCCAGTGCGGCAGCAGATCGACGTCGTCGGCGATGAAGACGCGGCGGACGTAGAGTTTGACGTGGCCCTTGCGCGCCGGGTCGAACAGGTCGAACGGCTTCATCGACGGCACGAACATCAGCACCGAATACTCGTGCCGACCCTCGGCGCGGTAGTGCAGCGTCAGCGCCGGCTCGTCCCACTGGCCGGAGACGTTGCCGTAGAACTCCTTGTAGGCCTCGGGCGTGATCTCCGACTTCGGCTTCGCCCACAGCGCGGAGCCGTCCGACAGCGCCGCCGCGTCCTTGCCCGGCTCGAGGAAGCGGATCGGCACCGGAACATGCGCCGAATAGGTCTCGACGATGCGTTCGATCGTCGCACGGTCGGCGTAAGGACGGCCCTCCTCGGAGAGTTCGAGCCGGATCACCGTGCCGCGCGCCGGCGCGTCGGTCTCGGCGGCGGGCGTCAGCTCGAAGCCGTCGATGCCGTTCGACGTCCAGGTCCAGGCCTCCGAAGAGCCGGCACGGCGCGAGGTGACGACGACGCGAGAGGCCACCATGAAGGCCGAATAGAAGCCGACGCCGAACTGGCCGATCAGATTGGACGACTTCGACCCCGCCTCGCCGGCCGCCTCGAGGAAGGCGCGGGTGCCGGACTTGGCGATGGTGCCGAGATTCTCCGCCAGTTCGTCGCGGCCCATGCCGATGCCGTTGTCGGCGACCGTCAGCGTCCCCGCCTCCGGGTCGACGGCGAGCGAGATCGCCAGTTCGCCGTCCTCGGAGAGGAGCGCCGGCGTCTCGATGGCGAGATAGCGCAGTTTCTCGCAGGCATCGGCCGCGTTGGAAATCAGCTCGCGCAGAAAAATGTCACGGTTGGAATAGACCGAATGCACCATCAGATGCAGCAGCCGTGAGACTTCGGCCTTGAAGGCGTGAGATTCCGTCGGGTGAACGTTGGTCTCGGTCATCGTGATACCGTTCGTCTTCGTCGTGTCTTCGATGAAAAAGGGCGACGTGCCCGTCGATCGTCGATATCGGCGAAGCGGCGGCGTCTTTCAAGGGGGTATTCCCGGCCGGCCGCATCGGCCGCTCGGCACCCGCCGCCATCCGGCCTCTACGGCTTTCGTCTGAATATGCCGGGGGTGCGACCGGACGCCACAAGTAGACTCTGTCCAACTCCTTTGATGACGGAGCGTCATTCTGTAGTGGCCTCACAGCATTGGTCAGCAATCACTTGTTAATACGATTACAAGCATGTTAGCGGCCGACGAAGGGTCGTCGATCGGCATGGGCCGGTCCGACGATCGGGGGACTTTCGGCGCTCGCTCCCGGCGATCGTCGCGCTCCTCGTATGGCGGTCTGGTGACGAGTGATGCGCGAGTATCGCGAGATGGTGAAGGCGAGTGGACGCGGGGCGGCCGAGGGCGTGCCCTTCCGGCACCGACTCGGAACACGCCTGACCTTCGCGATGGCCTTCATGGGTGCGATGCTGCTGGCCAGCGGCGGGCTCGGTCTCCGCTACGTCGACATCATCGCGACGACGTTGCATCGCACGTCCGAAGTCACCGCGCCGCTGCTCTCCGACGTGCTCGAGATCACCCATGCCGGCCGTCGGGTCCGCGCTTCGGTGCGCACCGCCGCCGAGCAGTGCCTGGGGGTCGACGCCGCCGAGGGCGAGTTGCGGACCTTCGAGGCCGCCGCCGAGCGGATCACCCGTTCGTTGACCGATCGCGCGGCGATGGTCGGCGCCGCGCGCGACCTGGAGCGCATCGCCGCCGCCGAACAGCGCTTCAACCGGATCGCCTCTTCGGTACTCGCCGCCTGCCGTCGCGATTCGGCCCTGCAGAATCAGGTCGACATCGCCGGCGACGGCGTCGTCGTCGACCTGACGCGGGCGAACGAGTTGGTCGCGGCCCTCGAGACCCGAGCGACCGGCGCGCTGCGCGACGGCGAAGGTCGCGCCATCGATCCGAAAGGGGCGCTGCGCCTGCTGCCGGGCTTCGCCGCCCTGTCGCGCCTGCGCGGCGACCTCGCCGAGTTCAGCGGCTTCGGCACGTGGAGCGACTATGTCGGCGCCCTGTCCACGCGCATCGCCCTCGACGACTTCGAACGTCGCCGGCGCGACAGGCTCGCCCGTCTCGACGCCGACATCCGCGATCTCGCACCGGTGATGAACGAGATCGGCCTGGGGTCGGACAGCACCGAGCTCGCCTCCGTCCGGGACGACATCGAGGAGCTGGTCGTCGGCTCCCGCGGCATGATCGCGCTCCAGCGCGCCCGCATCGCCCTGCGCGACGAGCAGATGTCGTTGCGCCACGAGCTCGGCACCATCGACGACGACTATTTCCGGGCGGTGCGGGCACTCGAAGCGACGGCCCGCAGGCTCGACGAGGCGGCCCGACAGGACGTGGTGACCAGCACCGGCGAGGCCTATACGGTGGTCGCCGGCACGTCGCTGGTGCTCTTCCTCCTGGTGCTCGGGGTGGCCGGCGACATGGGGCGGCGCATCGCCGTGCCGCTCGACCGCGTCACCCGCCACGTCGCTCAGGTCCACGGCCACGACGACCTCGAACGGCCGCTGCCCGGCGGTCTGCTCCATCGCGACGACGAGTTCGGCGTCCTGGCGCGGGCCTTCGCGCGGCTGGCCTCCGAACTCGGTTCGGCCCGCCGGCGCCTCGAGGAAGACAGCCGCACCCAGATCTCGCGCCAGTACGACCGGTTGCAGACGGCGATCGCCACCATGCCGCAGGGCTTCTACCTCGTCGATGCCGACGAGCGCCTGGTGGTGTGGAACGACGCCTTCATGACGATGTACGGCTTCCGTCCCGGCGAACTGGTGGTCGGCGCGCCGCTGCTGCCGCTGATGCAGCGCTGCAAGGCGATGGGCGCCGGCGCCCGCGAGCTGGACGTGCCGCTGTGCCGCGTCGCCGTCGCCGAAGGCCGTTCGCGCCAGGAGATGTACGAGTACCTCGACGGCCGGATCGTCGTGATCACCGCCTCGCCGACCGCCGACGGCGGCGCCGCGGTGACCCACGAGGACATCACCGCGCGGCGGCGGGCGGAGGAGGAGATCGAGCATCTCTCGCGCTTCGACGCCACCACCGGCCTGCCCAACCGCACCGAGTTCTCCGCCCGCCTCGCCACCGCGCTGATCGAGCGCAGTCCCGACCGCCGCGTCGCGCTGCTCCACATCGACATCGACCACTTCAAGACCGTCAACGACGCCTACGGCCACGACGTCGGCGATCGACTGCTGGTGCTGGTGGCCGAACGGATCGTCGACTGCGTCGTCGAGGAGGCGATCGTCGGCCGGCTCGGCGGCGACGAGTTCGCGGTGCTGCGCACCGGTCTCTCCGACCCGCGCGAGGTCGGCGACCTCGCCCGGCGGATCGACGAGGCGATCGCCCGACCCTACGAGATCGACGGCAACCGCATCGTCCTGCGCGCCAACATCGGCATCGCGGTCGCGCCCGAGGACGGTGCCGAGGTCGACGCGCTGCTGTCCCACGCCGATCTGGCGCTCGGCCGCGCCAAGAGCGAGGGCCGCGGCGCGCCCTGCTTCTACGAATCCGGCATGGATGCCTGCATGCGCGAACGCCGGGCGCTGGAGAGCGATCTCGCCTCGGCGATCGAGCGGGGCGAGTTCGAGCTCCACTACCAGCCGCTGGTCGGTGCGGCGAGCGGCCGGATCGAAGGTTTCGAGGCCCTGCTGCGCTGGCAGCACCCCGAGCGCGGCCTGATCTCGCCGCTCGACTTCGTCGAACTCGCCGAGGAGACCGGCCAGATCGGTGAGATCGGTGCCTGGGCCCTGCGCGAGGCGACGCGGGTGGCGGCGACCTGGCCGTCGCGGCTCCGCGTCGCGGTCAACATCTCTCCGATCCAGTTCCGTCGCCGTGCGCTGACGCTCGACGTGCTCGGCGCTCTCGGCCGGTCGGGGCTCCGGTCCGATCGGCTCGAGCTCGAGATCACCGAGGGCGTGCTCCTCGCCGACACCGACGCGACCCTCGCCACCCTCGCCCAGTTGCGCGAGATCGGCGTCCGCATCGCCATGGACGACTTCGGCACCGGCTATTCGAGCCTCGGCTACCTGCGGCGTTTCGCCTTCGACAAGGTCAAGATCGACAAGTCCTTCGTGCAGGACATCGGCGACAGCGCCGATTCGACCGCGATCGTGCGCGCCGTCACCAGCCTGTGTTCGTCGCTCGGCATCACCACGGTCGCCGAAGGCGTCGAGACGGTCCTGCAGTGCGAGCGCCTGCGTCGCGAGGGCTGCGACCAGTTCCAGGGCTGGCTGTTCGGCCGCGCCGTCCGCGAGAGCGAGGTCCCGGCCCTTCTCGCCGCCGAAGCTTCGGTCCAGCCGGCCAAGACCGCCGCCCGCGCCGGCACCGCCGGCTGATCGCGCGCGGCCCGCGAACCCCCTTGTCGGCGCTGCTTCGCGGCGTCTTGCCAGCCGGCCTTCGATCGCATATGAAGGCCCCGCTTCCCTCTTGGGAATGCGGTGAGGTGGCCGAGTGGTTGAAGGCGCACGCCTGGAACGCGTGTATACGTGAAAGCGTATCGAGGGTTCGAATCCCTCTCTCACCGCCATAATTTCCCGACATCGACGACAGACGTGCGAACCTGCCGACCGCGGGATCGTGGTGCGTCGCCGCGTCTCGCGGCGTGACCGCCCGATCCTCGTGAGCGCACGACGTCGAAACGACGAAGGGCCCGGGGCGTGCCCCCGGACCCTCCCGGTCGAACCAGGATGTCGGATCGTCGGCCGATCCCGGCCCGGCTCACAGGAAGCCGATCGAGATCCACGGCACGAAGGTGATCACCAGCGTGCCGATCAGCAGCATCGCCAGATGGAACCAGATCCGCTTCATGCCGGCTTCCGGGTCGACCTGCCCGATGATGCAGGCGGCGTAGTAGCAGAGGCCGAAGGGCGGGGCGAAGATGCCCAGACCCATCGCCAGGATCACCACCATCGCGTAGTGCACCTCGTGGATCCCCATCTGATGGGCTACGGGAAAGAGCAGCGGTCCGAAGAGGAACGATCGCCGGGATGCCCTCGAGCACGCTGCCGAGCACCACGAAGGCGGCGACCGACACCAGCAGGAAGCCGACCTGTCCGCCCGGGATGCGGGCCATCGGCGCCGCGAGATCGTGCGAGAAGCCCGACTGGGTCAGCGCCCAGCCCATGGCGCTCGCCGCCCCGACGATGAACAGGATCGCACCGGAGAGCGAGGCGGTCTGCACCAGCATCGGCATCACCGAGCGCCGGGTCAGGCCGCCGCGATAGATCACCAGCGCGACGACGATCGTGTAGGCGATGCCGATGGTCGAGACCTCGGTCGCGGTGGCGATGCCCTCGACGACGGCGCTGCGGATGACGAAGGGCAGCAGCATCGCCGGCAGGGCGACGACGAAGGTCTTGCGCACCGTCGAGAACGGCGCCTGCGCGGGCCGCTCGACGTCGGTCTCGCGACCCGCCTGCAGCGGGCGACGAGGGCGAGGACGAGCGCCAGCACCAGCGCCGGCAGGATACCTGCGGTGAAGATCGCGGCGATCGACACGCCGGTCACCGAGGCGATGCCGAGACGAAGGCGGTCAGCCGCATGTGGCTGGTCCGCGGCACCGTCATGGGATGAAACCCCGATGAATCTCAGCACCTTCCTCGCCGAGCGCGTCGCCGCCGGCCGCCCCGTCCGCGTCGGCCTGATCGGCGCCGGCAAGTGCGGCTCGATGATCCTGGCCCAGGCCAAGTACATCGCCGGCTATCACGTCGTCGGCGTCGCCGATCTCGACCACAGCGCCCTGTTCCTCGAACTCGCCCGCCGCAACGGCCGCCTGCCGGACGGTTTCCCGCGCCCGGCCCAACGGCGCCCGATCACCGGCTCGAAAAAGCGAAACGGCCCGCAGGACGATCTCCTGCGGGCCGTTCGGTCTTCGGCGCAAGGCGCGGTCTCGTCAGACCGGCTTGTGCATGAAGAACTGGGCGATCAGCACGGCGCCGAGGAAGGTGCCGGCATTGGCCATCAGCGACACCACGACGATGCGCCAGCCGAGCGCACGGAAGGCCGGCAGGTCCTTGGCGATCGACAGGCCGGCGAAGGCCAGCAGCGGCGTCGCCAGCGCCACGAAGTTGATCTTCGAGGTGAAGGCGGTGACCTGGGCGGCGAAGGGCATCGCCGGATGGGTCATGGCCATGGCGACCAGCGACACCCAGACGACGGCGGGCACGAGACCGCGGGTGCCGACGTAGATCGCGTAGCCGACGACCACCGGCGCGAGGATCAGCAGCAGGCCGATCAGCACGTCGAAGGACAGCGCCGTCTTGTAGGTGATGGTGTTGCCGATCAGCGCGATGGCGCCGGCGATCACCCACACCACGAGCAGGACCAGCGGCGAGAACTTCGTGTCAACGTGGCCGCCCGACGCCGCGGCCGGGGCCTCGGCCTTCGAGGTGTCGACCTTGGAGAAGCGACCGAGGATCGGCTCCAGCACGCCGTAGGCCCAGATCGTGAAGGGCAGCGACAGGAACAGCGTGAAATAGGTGCCGATGGTGGTGGTGATCAGGTTGGAGGCGGCGGCGAAGGCGGCGACCTCCTTGGCGACGTCCGGCGTCTGCTGCGCGGCGATGGCGCCCGAGGCGGCGGCCATCAGCGAGCCCGAGCCGACGCCCGCGCCCATCGCCAGAGCCAGCGGATCGAAGATGCCGAGGCTGGTGACGAAGCCGGCGAAGATGGCGATGAAGATCGCGCCGAAGATCGTGCCGGTCATGTACTCGGCGAGAACACCGCGGCCTTCCGGGCCCGCCATGCCGAACTTCTCGCCGATGATGGCGAGGCTCGGCTCGCGGCCGACCGAGAAGGTGGCGCCGATCGCCTCGCGCTTGATGCCGAGCAGCAGGGCCACCGGCAGGCCGAACACCATCGTGCCGAAGAAGTGGCCGAACTCCTGGAAGGCGAGCGCCCAGCCGGAGGCGAGGATCTTCGGCAGCGAGCCGCCGACCAGCAGGCCGAGTTTGGCGATGAACAGCAGCAGCGCCGGCTGCAGCACGGCGGCGGCGAGCTGTTGCTGGCCGGCGTCGAGGGCGAAGCCCTTGGGCATGCGGCTCGCGGCGATGCCGAAGGCGAGGCCGATCAACAGCGCCCACAGCAGCGGCATCAGCACCACCTTGTAGGGGCCGCCGAGCGGAATGGAGACGTTGCCGATCGTCTCGGCGACGAGGACGATGACGGCGGCGATGACGAAGATCTTCGCCATCAGTCCCGCCCGGGACGGACCTGCCGGTACTGCCGGCTCCGCCGTGGTGATGCTGCTCATGTTCGATCCCCCGATCTTCGACTGACGATTGCCTGTTCTTCTCAATCCCTGACGCCCGGCGCATAGCCGAAGGCGACCGCCGGCTCGGCGGCGGTTTCAACCCAGACGCTCTTCACGCGGGTGTATTCGTGCAGCGCCTCGACGCCGCTCGACCGGCCGTAGCCGCTGGCGCCGTAGCCGCCGAAGGGCGAGGCGACGTTGATGGTCTTGTAGGCGTTGACCCAGAAGGTGCCGGCCCGGACGGCCGCCGCGACCCGGTGACCGCGACCGACGTCGCGCGTCCACACCGCACCGGCGAGACCGAAGTCGGTGTCGTTGGCGATGGCGATCGCCTCCTCTTCCGTGTCGAAGGGAATGGCGACGACCACCGGTCCGAAGATCTCGGTGCGCGCCACGGACATCGCGTTGTCGACGTCGGCGAGCACGGTCGGGCGCACGAAATAGCCCTCGTCCGCCGGCGTGCCGTCGGACCCGGCGGCGACCCGGGCGCCGGCGGCGATGCCTTCGCGCACCATCGCGAGGACGTGGTCGTACTGCTTGGCGTTGTTGATCGGCCCGATCTCCGTGTCCGTCGCGTCGGGCCGGCCCACCTTCAGCTTGGCCGCGCCGTCCGCCACCATCCGGACGAAACGGTCATATACCGAGCGCTGCACCAGAAGACGCGAGCCGGCGACGCAACTCTGCCCGGCGCCGGAGAAGATCGCCGCCTGGGCGCCGATCGCGGCGCGCGCCAGATCGGCGTCCTCGAACACGATGTTGGCGGATTTCCCGCCCAGTTCGAGCACGCAGGGGAGAAGACGCTCGGCCGCGGCTGCGGCGATGCGCCGCCCCGTCGGCACCGAGCCGACGAAGACGACCTTGGCGACCACCGGATTGGCGATCGCCGCCTGGCCGGTGGTGTGGCCGAAACCGGCGAGCACGTTGACGAGGCCGCTCGGCAGGCCCGCCTTCTCGGCGAGGAGGCCGACGACGATCGAGGAGAGCGGCGTCAGCTCCGACGGCTTCAGCAGCACGCCGTTGCCCATGGAGAGCGCCGGGGCGAGCTGCCAGCCGCAGGTGAAGACCGGGGCGTTCCACGGCGTGATCTGCAGCACCACGCCCATCGGCTCGTGGCGGGTGTAGTTGAGGTGCGAGGTCGGGACGGGAATGACGTCGCCGTGGAACTTGTCGGCCCAGCCGGCGTAGTACTCGAACATCTCGGCGACCTTGGTCACCTCGACGCGGGCGTCGCGCAGCGGCTTGCCGGCCGAGAGCGATTCCAGCCGCGCCAGCGGCTCGACCTCGGCGAGGATGGCGCGAGCGACCGCCTGGAGGACGCGGCCGCGGGCGAAGCCCGTCAGCTTCGCCCATTCGATCTGCGCGGCGCGCGCGGCTTCCGCCGCCGCGGCCACCACTTCGGCGCCGGCATCCGGGTAGGCGAGCAGGGTGCGCCCGGTCGCCGGATCGGCGACGGTCACCGGCTCGCCGGTGCCGACCATGATGCGGCCGCCGACGAGCGAGCCGATCGGCGCGTCCTTCGGCCAGAGGGGGGCCAGCACTTCGGCGAGGCGGGGGTCCATGAAGAGGGTCATCGATCGGCCTTCCGAATTCAGCGGCTCTGCCGCAGGTCCACGATGCGGTTGAAGTCCTCGCCGTCGGCGATCGTCTCGGCGCTCTCGGCCCACAGCCGCGCGGTCTCCGCCGTCATCGGCAGGTCGAGCCCGAGTTCGCCGACGAGCTGGGCGGCGAGGCGGACGTCCTTGCGCATCAGCTTCATGGTGAAGCCGGAATCGAAGGCGCCGTTGAGGATCCAGGTCGGGAAGTTGACCAGCGTCACGCCCGAACGGCCGGAACCGCCGTTGAGGCCTTCCAGCAGCCGCGCCGGATCGACGCCGGCCTCGCGGGCGATGCGCATCGCCTCGGCGCCGGTCAAGAGATGGGCGGCGCAGAGCAGGTTGTTGACGATCTTGCAGACGTGACCGGCGCCGACCGGGCCGATGTGGACGCGCTTGGCGCTCATGTCGGCGAGGATCGGCTCGACCCTGGCGACGACGGCATCGTCGCCGCCCAGCACCATGGTCATGGTGCCGGTGATCGCGCCCTTCGGCCCGCCGCTGACGGGGGCGTCGACGAAGTCGATGCCGACGTCTGCCAGACGGGCGGCCATGCGCCGCGAGGTGTCGGGATGCGACGAGGTGGTGTCGACGACCGTGAGCCCGGCGCGGGCATGGGCGAGGATGCCGTCGGGGCCGGCGACCACCGCTTCGACGATCTCCGCCGTCGGCAGCGACAGGACGAGGACGTCGGCCTCCGCGGTCAGCGGCGCGAGCCCGTCGTGGGTCTCGATGCCTTCGGCGGCGAGCGCCGCGCGTGCCGCCGGCGACGCATCCGTGCCGAGGACGCGATGGCCCTTGCGCTGCAGGGTCAGGGCCATGCCGCGGCCCATGTTGCCCAAACCCACGATGCCGATCGTCGCCATGTGCGGCTCCCCTTGTGTCCGATCCATGAACGCTAACCGGACCCGGCGAACCGCGGCACACGAGGCACGAACGCCCAACGTTGCATCGTGCGCAACACTTGGGCAGCGACTGCCGGACAGCCTGCGCGGCCGGGACGGCGACGGCGCCTTCGTGAGGTTTCGTATATTGGAATTTCCATGGCCGAAAGGTCCCGCAACGTGCGGATGATCTTCGCGCGCGGCCTCGTGTCAGGGCGGTATCCGTAACGATTTCGGCGCCGATGGCCGGAAGAGGTCTCCGCAAGGCCGCGGCTCTACGGGTTCCTCGGTGTCTTGCAAAGCGGATTGGTTCGATATATTGAACTCGCCACGAACCGGAGCATCCCCATGTCCAGCGAAGTCCCCGCCATCGGCACGATCATCCGCACCACCCGGCTGGCGCGCGGCATGACGCTCGACCAGTTGGCGGCGACCTCGGGCGTGTCGAAGTCGATGCTCTCCCAGATCGAGCGCGAGCTCGCCAATCCGACCTTCGCGGTGCTCTGGGGCATCACCCGCGCGCTCGACGTCGACATCGGCGCGCTGACCTCCGGCGCCGGCGTCGGGGCGCTGGCGAGCCGCATCGAGGTGATCCCGCACGAGGGCGTGCCGGAGATGCGGACGCGCGACGGGCTCTGCGCCCTGCGCATCCTGTCGCCGCCGCACTATGCCGGCACGACCGAATGGTACGACCTGACCTTCGACCCCGGCGGCCAGCTCGACAGCCCGCCGCACCAGCGCGGCGCCTTCGAACACGTCACCGTCTTCGACGGCGTGCTCGAGGTGACGAGCGGCGGCGACGTCCGCCGCGTCGAGGCCGGCGAGATCGCCCGCTATCCGGCGGACGTGCCCCATCGCATCGCCCAGGTCGGGGCCACGCCGGCCCGCGCGCTGCTGGTGGTGATCCACGCCTGAGCCACAAAGCCCTTCATCGACACGACACGAGCCCGGAGCGACCATCATGGTGCGGGAACCGCAGCAATTCGCCAGCGACAACTATGCCGGGGCCTGCCCCGAGGCCGTCGCCGCGATGATCACCGCCAACACCGGCCACGCCTTCGCCTATGGCGAAGACCCGTGGACGGCCAAGGCCTCGGACGCCCTGCGCGGCCTGTTCGAGACCGAGGCGGAGGTCTTCTTCGTCTTCAACGGCACGGCGGCGAATTCATTGGCGCTCGCTGCACTCTGCCAGTCGTATCACAGCGTGATCTGCACCTCGACGGCCCATGTCGAGACCGACGAATGCGGCGCGCCGGAGTTCTTCTCCAACGGCTCCAAGCTGCTGGTGGTCGAGACCGAAGGCGGCAAGCTGACGCCCGAGGCGGTCCGCGCGCTCGCCACCAGCCGCCGCGACATCCATTTCCCGAAGCCCGCGGCGGTGACCATCACGCAGCCGACCGAGACCGGCCTCGTCTACACGATCGAGGAGATCCGGGCGATCTCGGCGGTCTGCCGTGAACTCGGTCTGCGTCTCCACATGGACGGCGCCCGTTTCGCCAATGCCTGTGCCAGCCTCGGCTGTTCGCCCGCCGACATCACCTGGCGCGCCGGCGTCGACGTCCTGTGCTTCGGCGGGGCGAAGAACGGCCTGGCGCTCGGCGAGGCGATCCTGTTCTTCGACCGCGATCTCGCCCGCGACTTCGACTACCGCTGCAAGCAGGCCGGCCAGCTCGCCTCGAAGATGCGCTTCCTCGCCGCCCCCTGGGTCGGGATCATCGAGACCGGCGCCTGGCTCGGCAACGCGACGCACGCCAACGCCTGCGCCCGCCGCCTCGCCGACGGCATCGCCGATCTCGAGACCATCCGCCCGCTGTTCCCGGTCGAGGCCAATGCCGTCTTCCTGTCGGCGCCCGAGGCGACGCTCGACGCGCTCCGCGAACGCGGCTGGCGCTTCTACACGTTCATCGGCGGCGGCGCGCGTTTCATGTTCGCCTGGGACGCCGAGCCGACGCGGGTCGACGCGCTGATCGCCGACATCCGCGCGGTGGCGGGGTGATCAGGCCGTCGCCTCGCCCGGCGCGCCGCCGAAGGCGCGCAGCCGGCTGCGCAGATGCGACAGGAACTTCATCGCGGCCGCCGGCAACTGGCGGCCGTGGCGGGTGACGATGTGGATCTCGGCGGTCTCGAGCGTCGCGTCGTCGATCGGCAGCGCCACCACCGTCCCCTCCTCGATCTCCGGCACCGCGACGAAGGCCGGCATCAGCGCCACGCCGAGGTCGGAGGCGACGAAGCGGCGCAGCAGGGTGAAGGAATTGGTCCGCATGATCGGATCGATCGACACCTCCGCCCGCCGCAGCGCCGCGTCGATCACCCGCTGCACGCCGAAAGCCGGCGTCAGGAAACCGACCCGCTCGCGGGTGAGCTCGGCCAGCGTCGGATGGCGATCGGAGCCGGCGAAGGGATGGGCGCGGTTGACCAGAAGGCGGATCGACGAGCGAATCCGCGCCGTCGAATGCAGCCGCTCGTCGAAGGGCGGGTTGAAGACCAGGCCGACCTGCGCCTCGTCCTCGGTGATCGCCCGCACGATGTCGGCCGTCGCCATCACCTCGATCGACATGGCGATGCCGGGATGGACGCGGCAGAAGTCCTGCAGCGGACCCGACAGGAGGTCGCCGACGAAGCCCTCGCCGATCACCAGCCGCACCGTTCCGCGGCTGGAGGTGCGCAGCTCGCGGATCCGCTCCTCGACGTCGGCGCGCGCCGCCTGCTGCGTCGCCCACCAGTCGACCAGCACGCGCCCCGCCTCGGTCGGCCGGATGCCGCGCGACAGGCGCTCCAGCATCGGGGTGCCGAAGTCCTTCTCGACCAGCGCGATCTGGCGGCTGATCGTCGAGGCGTTGACCCGCATCCGCTCCGCCGCGGCGCGGATGCTGCCGGCACGGACGGTTTCGAAGAGATAGGCGATGCGTTGGTCGTCCATGGCGGCGCCGCGCTCCCGTCGCGGTGGTGAGGTCGCGGAGTGTTGCACGGAACGCAACCGAAGGACAGATCAACGGGCATGCCGGGCATGCCTTCATCATGGCACGCTCGAAAGATGAGCAATCGGCCCGCCGCTCGCGACGGCCGAAGACGCCCTCTCGAACGGGAACGACCGGCATGGTGAAACTCGACGACGCCCTCCTCGCCACCATGCGGTCCTGGCGGCACGATCTGCACGCCCATCCCGAGACCGCCTTCGAGGAGTTCCGCACCGCCGACTTCGTCGCGGCGCGCCTCGCCGAGGACGGTTTCGAAGTCCATCGCGGCCTCGGCGGCACCGGCGTCGTCGGCACGCTGACGGTCGGCACCGGCCCGACCGTCGGTCTGCGCGCCGACATGGACGCACTGCACGTCACCGAGAAGACCGGGCTTCCCCATGCCTCGCGCCATCCCGGCCGCATGCACGCCTGCGGTCACGACGGCCACACCACCATGCTGCTCGGCGCCGCCCGCCATCTCGCGGCGACACGGGCCTTCTCCGGCACCCTGCGGGTGATCTTCCAGCCGGCGGAAGAGAACGAAGGCGGCGGCCGCCGCATGATCGCCGACGGGCTCTTCGACAAATTCCCCTGTGACCGCATCTTCGGCCTGCACAACTGGCCGGCGATGCCGCTCGGTACCTTCGGCGTCAACGGCGCGACGATGATGGCGGCCTTCGACACGTTCGAGATCGAGGTCCACGGCAAGGGTTGCCACGGCGCCATGCCGGAGACCGGCATCGACCCGATCGTCGTCGGTGCCGAGATCGTCACGGCACTTCAGACGGTGGTCGCCCGCCGCCTCAGCCCGCTCGAGCGCGCCGTCGTCTCCGTCACCCAGTTCCACGGTGGCGACACCTGGAACGTCGTGCCCGACGGCGTGATCCTGCGCGGCACGACGCGGTCGATGTCGCCCGACGTCCAGGACCGGATCGAGACGGCGATGCGCGAGATCTGCGAGGGCGTCGCCGCCGCCCACGGCGCCCGCGCCGAACTGCGCTACGAGCGCCGCTACCCCGCGACCATCAACACGCCTGCCGAAGCGGCGGAGGCCGCTGCCGCGGCCCGCGCCGTGCTCGGCGATGAGGGCGTGAACGCCGACTGCGCGCCGTCGATGGCGGCCGAAGACTTCGGCTTCATGCTGCAGGAAAAGCCCGGCGCCTATGCTTTCCTCGGCGTCGGCGACGCCGATCATCGCGCCTCGCTGCACAATCCGCTCTACGATTTCAACGACGCCGCGCTCGCACTCGGCGCGTCGTGGTGGATCGCCCTCGTCGAGCGTATCCTGCCGCGATGATCGGTATCTTCGAGATCTTCGAGATCGGCATCGGCCCGTCGTCGTCCCACACCGTGGGACCGATGCGGGCGGCCGCGAGTTTCGTAGCCGCGCTGTCTGAGCGCGGCGACCTCGATCGGGTCGCAACCCTGACGGTGGCGCTCTACGGCTCGCTCGCCTTCACCGGCAAGGGGCACGCGACCGACCGTGCCGTGATCCTCGGCCTCGCCGGCGAGTGGCCGGCGACCGTCGATCCCGACCGCGCCGAGGCGATCGTCCGCCGCGCCGGCGCGGAGGGCCTTCTCGCCCTCGGCGCCGCGCGGGACATCCCCTTCCGCCCCGACCGCGACATCGTCTTCGACTACGAGACGCCGTCCCCGGGCCACCCCAACGCGCTGAAGTTCACAGCCCGCGACGCGGAGGGTCGCGTCGCCGCCGAGGAGATCTGGCTGTCGACCGGCGGCGGCTTCGTCCGCCGTCACGGCGACGACGCCGCGGCGGGCGAGGCCGACGGTCCCGCGGTGCCCCATCCCTTCGACGACGCCGACGAGATGCTGGAGCGCGCCCGGGCCGCCGGGCTCGACCTCGCGACGATGTCGCGGGCGAACGATTGTGCCCGGCGCTCCGAGGCGGAGGTCGAGGCCCATGTCGATCGCGTGCTCGCCGCCATGTTCGACTGCATCGAGCGTGGCCTCGCGGCCGAGGGCGAGTTGCCCGGCGGTCTGAAGGTCAAGCGGCGCGCCCGCTCGCTCGCCGGCCGCCTCGGCAACACCGCGGCGACGGCGCTGCCGCCCCATTCGGCGCTCGATCTGGTCGGTGCCTGGGCGATGGCGGTCAACGAGGAGAACGCCGCCGGCGGCCGGGTCGTCACCGCGCCGACCAACGGCGCGGCCGGCGTGGTGCCGGCGGTGCTGCGCTATGCCCGCGACTTCCGCCCCGAGGTCGGCCCCGACGGGCTCAGGCGCTTCCTCCATGTCGCGGCGGCGATCGGTTGGCTGTTCAAGCGCAACGCTTCGATCTCGGGTGCCGAGGTCGGCTGCCAGGGCGAGATCGGCGTCGCCGCGGCAATGGCGGCGGCGGGTCTGGCGGCGGCGCTCGGCGGCACCAACGAGCAGGTCGAGAACGCCGCCGAGATCGCCATGGAGCACCATCTCGGCATGACCTGCGACCCGATCGCCGGCCTGGTGCAGATCCCCTGCATCGAGCGCAACGCCTTCGGCGCGATCAAGGCCATCGCCGCGGCGACGCTGGCGCTCGCCGGCGACGGCACCCATTTCGTCTCGCTCGACGAGGTGATCGTCACCATGCGCGAGACCGGCGCCGACATGCAGTCGAAGTACAAGGAGACCTCGCGCGGCGGCCTCGCCGTCAACGTCGTCGACTGCTGAGGGCGCTCAGCGCGCCGGGCGTGCCGCCGGCGCCAGCGCCGCGACGCCGCGCAGGAACAACGCCACCGCCGCCTCGATGCGGGCGAGGTTGCGCGCGTCGTCCCACGACGGCAGGCCGAGCGCCTGATCGAAGGGCAGGCTCCCCATGATCAGCGACAGATAGAGATCGGTCGCCATCGCGATGTCGTCGACGGCGATCGTGCCGGCCTCCGCCGCCCGGCGGAAGTAATCCGCCATGCGGCTCTCGATGTCGGAGGGGCCGGCGGCCTCGAACGACAGCGCGAGCTTGGGGAAGCGGTGCACCTCGCCGACCAGCAGGCGATAGAGGCGGACGCCGAGCTTGTCGGCGAAGACCTCGAGCAGCGAGCAGCCGATCTCGACCAGCGAGCGTTCGAAGTCCTCCGGAATCGTTTCGGGGATGGCGATCCGCATGGTCAGTTCGGAGCAACGGCTGAGCACGACCTCGGAGAAGAGCTCTTCCTTGCTGGGAAAATAGGCATAGACCGTGGCCTTCGAGACGCCCGCCGCCTGCGCGATCATCTCGGTCGAGACCTGGTCGTAGCCCCGCTCGAGAAACAGCTCCAACGCCGCCTCGAGCACGCGGCGTGCCTTCGGCCGCAGCGCTGCCGACGGTGCCGTCTCCTCGTAGGTGGCGTTTCCGCTGTTCATCGTCCTCTCCCCGATTCTTCGTTTCCGCCCGTTCGCCTCATATCCGGGCTTGACGGCGGAAGCGATGCCCATCATGTTGGGGCCGAAACTGAACTGTACGTCTCAGTTCAATTTTTGTCGAGATCCACATGACCCTTCTTTCGACGTGGTGCTCTCCCCGTTCCGCCGGCCGTGGTCCCGCCTTCGCGGCGCCCAAGGGCGCCGGGCATCGTGCCGCCGTCTCGGCGCTCCTCGCCGCCGGGCTCTCGGCGACGCTCGCCGCCTGCACCGTCGGGCCCGATTTCGAGTCGCCGCCCGCGCCTCAGGGCGGCTACACCCGCGAGGCGACGCCGGCCGGCACCACCGGTGCGCCGGGTGCCGCGGGCAACGCCCAGCGATTCGAGGTCGGCCGCGACATTCCCGGCGAGTGGTGGAAACTCTACCGCTCCAAGACGCTCGACGCGCTGGTCGCCGAGGCGCTGCGCAACCACCCCGACGTCGCCGCCGGTCAGGCGGCGCTGAAGGCGGCGCAGGAGAACGTCGCCTCCGAGGCCGGCTCGCTGCTGCCGCAGGCCTCGTTCTCCGGCAACCAGCAGCGCATCGGCGCCTCGCCGGCCCAGAACGGCCTGCGCGGCCACGGTTCGCTCTTCGACCTGACGGGGACCTCGGTCTCGGTCTCCTACGACCTCGACGTCTTCGGCGGCGAGCGTCGCAAGATCGAGGGGCTCGAGGCCACCGCCCGCCAGCAGGGCCTCGAACTCGAGGCGACCCGGCTGGCGCTGTCGGCCAACGTCGTCGCCACCGTCGTCACCGATGCCTCGCTGCGCGCGCAGATCGCCGCGACCAAGGACATCATCCGCTCCGAGATGGAGCAGCTCGCGCTGCTCCGGCAGCAGTTCGCCCTCGGCGCCGTCGCCCAGACCGACGTGCTGCTGCAGGAATCGAACCTCGCCCAGACGAAGGTCGCGCTGCCGGCGCTGGAGAAACAGCTCGGGCAGAACCGCAACCTGCTGATGGTCTATCTCGGGCGCATGCCGTCCGAGGATCGCGGCGAGAGCGTCGCGCTCGACGCGCTGCACCTGCCCGATCGCCTGCCGCTCAGCCTGCCGTCGTCGCTGGTCCGCCAACGCCCCGACGTGCTCGCGGCGGAAGAGACGCTGCATCGCGCCAACGCTCAGGTCGGCGTGGCGACCGCCGCCATGCTGCCGAAGCTGACGCTCTCGTCTTCCTGGGGCTCGCAGGCACTGTCGCCGAACGAACTCTTCGGCCCGCAGACGGCGGCCTGGAGCCTCGCCGCCGGCGTGGCGCAGCCGATCTTCCGTGGCGGTGCGCTGGCCCATGCCCGCGAATCGACCATCGCGTCCCGCGATCAGGCCGCCGCGCAGTATCGCTCGACGGTGCTGAAGGCGTTCCAGAACGTCGCCGACGCGCTGCGTGCCATCCAGGCCGACGCCAAGTCTCTGGCGGCCCAGACCGAGGCCGAGACCGTGGCACGCCGCAGTCTCGAGATCGCTCGCAACCAGTACAAGGCCGGCGCCACCACCTGGACCTCCGTCCTCACCGCCGATCAGGCGCACCAGAACGCCCGCATCGCCCGCGTCAAGGCACAGGCCCAGCGCCATGCCGACACCGCGGCGCTGATGCAGGCGCTCGGCGGCGGCTGGTGGAACCGCGTCGAGGAACCGGCGACGACCGAGGTCGCCGCGGCCACCCAGGACAAGGACGGGCGCTGACGCGCCCGCCGCATCGAACCAAGACGACGGCCGGCCGCGTCCGGGCCGTCGGATGAACCCGAGAAACGACGGAGATGTCGTGATGTGGAAGCGCATGACCCTCATGCTGCTCGCCGTCGGTCTGGTGGCCGCCGGCCTCGTCGGCTTCGATCTCTTCAAGAGCAAGATGATCGCCCAGGCCATGGCCGCGATGGCCAACCCGCGCCAGACGGTCGCCACCGCCGAGGCCCGCACCGAACCCTGGGTCGAACGCCTGACGGCGATCGGCACGCTCAAGGCCAAGGACGGCTCCGACCTCGCGCTCGAGGTCTCCGGCATCGTCGACACGGTCACCTTCACCTCCGGTGAGAAGGTCGAGGCCGGGCGCGTCCTGCTGCGGCTCAAGTCGGAAGACGACGCGGCCCGGCTCGAGGCGCTCGAGGCGACCGCGCGGCTGGCGCAGATCAACCTCGATCGCGACACCGAGCAGCTGAAGATCAAGGCGGTCGCCCAGGCCGCCGTCGATTCCGACGCCGCCAACCTGAAGAACGCCCGCGCCCAGGCCGAGGCCCAGCGCGCCGCGCTCGCCAAGAAGACGCTCGTCGCGCCCTTCACCGGCCGGCTCGGCATCCGCAACGCCGACCTCGGTCAGTTCCTGCCGGCCGGCACGGCGATCGTCACGCTGCAGGCGCTCGATCCGATCCACGTCGACTTCACGCTGCCGCAGCAGGCGCTGTCGCAACTGGCGGTCGGGCAGAAGATCGTCGCCCGCGTCGACACCTGGCCGAACGAGTCCTTCGTCGGCGAGATCACCGCGATCAACCCGAAGGTCGACACCGCCACCCGCAACGTCCAGGTCCGCGCCACGCTGGCCAACCCGGAAGAGCGGCTGGTGCCGGGCATGTTCGCCCGCGTCTCGATCGACATCGGTGCGCCGGTCGATCGCATCACCGTGCCGGTCGCCGCGATCGTCGCCAATCCCTACGGCGACAGCGTCTATGTGGTCGATGGCAAGGGCGACGCCGCCAAGGTCGAGCCGGTCTTCGTCAAGCTCGGCGAGACCCGCGGCGACCTCGTCGCCGTGCTCGACGGCCTCGAGGCCGGTCGCACCGTCGTCACCGCCGGCCAGACCAAGCTGCGCAAGGGCGTGTCGGTGAAGATCGAGAACTCCGTCGTTCCGACCACGGATCCCGCGCCGGCCCCGGCCGACAAGTGAGGAAGGGACGTCCGCGATGCGTTTCACCGACATCTTCATCCGTCGGCCGGTCCTGGCGACGGTGGTCAGCCTGCTGATCCTCGTGATCGGCCTGCGCGCCGTCTTCTCGCTGCCGGTGCTGCAGTATCCGCGCACCCAGAACGCCGTCGTCACCGTGACGACGGTCTATCCGGGCGCCGATCCGGACGTCGTCGCCGGCTTCGTCACGACGCCGCTCGAAGGCGCCGTCGCCCAGGCCAACGGCATCGACACCATGACCTCGACCTCGGTGTCGGGCGTCTCGACCATCACCGTCAACCTGCGTCTCAACTGGGACAGCGGCAAGGCGCTGACCGAGATCAACGCCAAGGTCAATTCGGTCCTCAACCAGTTGCCGAACGGCAGCCAGCAGCCGATTCTGACGCTGAAGGTCGGTCAGACCATCGACGCGATGTACATCGGCTTCCGCTCCGACGTGCTCGCGCCCAACCAGGTCACCGACTATCTGGTGCGCGTCGTCCAGCCGCGCCTGCAGTCGGTCGAGGGCGTGCAGACCGCCGAGATCCTCGGCGGCAAGAAGTTCGCGCTGCGCGCCTGGCTCGATCCCGACCGGCTCGCCGCCCATCGCCTGACCGCCTCGGACGTCTCCAAGGCGCTGACCGCCAACGACTACATCGCCAGCGTCGGTTCGACCAAGGGCCAGATGATCCAGGTCGACCTGACCGCCTCGACGTCGCTGCATTCGGTCGCCGAGTTCCGCGAGCTGGCGGTGAAGCAGTCCGGCGACGCGGTGGTGCGCCTGAAGGACGTCGCCGAGGTCTCGCTCGGTGCCGACGACTACGACACCGCCATGGCCTTCGGCGGCAAGCAGGCGATCGCCATCGGCATCCAGGTCGCCCCGACCGCCAACCTGCTCGACGTCATCGCCCGCGTCCGCGACGTCTTCCCCTCGGTCCGCGCCCAGTTGCCGACCGGCCTCGAGGCGGAGATCCTCTACGACTCGACCGAGTTCGTGAACGCCTCGATCCACGAGGTGGTCACGACGCTGATCGAGGCGCTCGGCATCGTGACGCTGGTCGTCTTCCTCTTCCTCGGCTCGTGGCGATCGGTGCTGATCCCGGTGGTGGCGATCCCGCTGTCGCTGATCGGCACCTTCACGATGATGCTGATCTTCGGCTTCTCCATCAATCTCCTGACCCTGCTGGCCCTGGTGCTGGCGATCGGTCTGGTGGTCGACGACGCCATCATCGTGGTCGAGAACATCGAGCGCCATCTCGCCGAGGGCGTCTCGCCGCTCGACGCCGCCTTCGCGGCGGCACGCGAGCTCGCCGCGCCGATCATCGTCATGACCGTGGTTCTGATTGCGGTTTACGTGCCGATCGGCTTCCAGGGCGGCCTCACCGGCGCGCTCTTCGTCGAGTTCGCCTTCACGCTGGTCGGCGCCGTCACCATCTCGGCGATCGTCGCACTGACGCTGACGCCGATGCTCGGCTCCAAGATCCTGGTGCCGCACCACCGGCTCGGGCGTTTCGACCGCAAGGCGGTCGACGTCATCGACGCGGTGATGACCCGGGTCACGAACCGCTATCGCGGCATGCTCTCCGGCACGATCGACAACCTGCCGGTCGTCGCCGTCTTCGCCGCGCTGGTGCTGACCTCGATCGGCTTCCTCTACGTCGGTTCGAAGAGCGAGCTCGCTCCCGAGGAGGATCAGGGCTTCCTGCTCGGCATCGCCACGACCTCGTCCAACGCGACGCTCGAGCAGCGCCAGATGTTCTCCAAGCCGATCGTCGACGGGTTGCTCGCGCGTCCCGAGACGGAAACCGTCTTCGAGATCGACCTGACCGGCCAGACCCTGTTCGGCCACGTGCTGAAGCCCTGGGACAAGCGCAAGGACGGCAGCGCCGTGATCCAGGCGCGTGACCAGGCGCTCTACGACGCCAACGCCGGCCTCAAGGTCGTCGCCTTCAACCCGCCCTCGCTGCCCGGCGCCAACGGTCTGCCGATCCAGGCGGTGATCGGCACGCCCGACGGCTTCGACCGTCTCGGCGAGGTCTCCGACCAGTTCCTGCGCGAGGCGGTCGCCTCAGGCCGCTTCATCTTCCTCGACAACGATCTGAAGATCGACAAGAAGCAGGCGAGCGTCCGCATCGACCGCGACAAGACCGCCCAGCTCGGGCTCCAGCTGTCGGACGTCGGCGGCGCGCTCGGCTCGCTGGTCGGCGGCGGCCACGTCAACTGGTTCTCGCTCGCCGGCCGCTCCTACAAGGTGATCCCGCAGATCATGCAGCGCTACCGGCTGACCGCCGACCAGATCCTCGACACCCAGATCCGGGTGGCCGACGGCTCGATGGTGCCGCTGCGCACGGTGGCGAGCGTGGTCGACGAAGTGGTGCCGCAGTCGCTCAACCACTTCCAGCAGATCAACGCCGCCACCGTCTCCGGCGTCGCCTATCCCGGCGTCACCACCGGCGAGGCGCTGGAGACGCTGCGCGAGGTCGCCGCCCGCGTGCTGCCGCAGGGCTACACGCTCGACTTCGCCGGCCCGTCGCGCCAGTTCGTGCAGGAATCGAACGGGATGGTCACGACCTTCCTCTTCGCCATCCTGATCATCTTCCTGGCGCTGGCGGCGCAGTTCGAGAGCTTCCGCGATCCGATCGTCATCCTCGTCTCGGTGCCGATGTCGATCGCCGGCGCGCTGATCTTCATCTTCATCGGGATCGGCGGCGCCAGCCTCAACATCTACACCCAGGTCGGTCTGATCACGCTGATCGGCCTGATCTCCAAGCACGGCATCCTGATGGTGGAATTCGCCAACGAGCAGCAGGAACACGGCCTCTCCAAGCACGACGCCATCGTCGCCGCCGCGACGATCCGCCTGCGGCCGATCCTGATGACCACGGCGGCGATGGTGCTCGGCGTCGTGCCGCTGATCACCGCCACCGGCGCCGGCGCCATGTCGCGCTTCGCCATGGGCCTCGTCATCGCCACCGGCCTGTCGATCGGAACGCTGTTCACGCTCTTCGTCGTGCCGGCCTTCTACGTCATGATCGCCGCCGATCGTGCCAAGGCCCCGGCGTCGGCATTGCCGGCACACGCCTGAGACCTCCCCGGCGCCGTCCGCGACGACGGCGCCGGGGGAACCCCTTCTTGTCCGGCGCGCGCGCCTCGGGCAGTGTCGGGCGGCCGATCTTCGGCGCCCCGCCGCGAGTGCCCCATGAGCGCGTCCGACCCCTCTCGCCCCACCTCCGAGCCGATCGATCTCGTCTACCTCTGGGTCGACGGCGCCGATCCCGCCTTCCGCGCGCTGAAGCGCGCGTGGCTCGGCCGCGAGGCGGCGCGGATCGACGACGAGCTTTCCGGTGACGACGCCCGCTACGCCCAGATGGGCGAGATCGCCTGGTCGGTTCGCTCCGCCCGTCGCTTCGCGCCGTGGATCCGCACCATCTGGATCGTCGTCGCGCCCGGCCAGAGGCCGCCGGTCGACCTCTCGGACCCGACGATCCGTCTGGTCGAGCACCCCGCCATCCTGCCCGAGGCGATCCTGCCGACCTTCGCCAGCCCGTCGATCGAGCCCTTCGTCCATCGCATCGAGGGCCTGTCGGAGATCTTCGTCTACGCCAACGACGACTTCTTCTTCTGGCGCCCGACGCCGCGGGCGTATTTCGTCGCCGACGGGCGACTGAGCCTGCGTGGCCGTCACGCCTCGCGCTGGCGTGCCCGGCTCGACCGCGCCACCCACCGCGGTCACACCCGCATCGCCGCCCGTACCGCCCTGATGCTGTTCGGCCGCGGCTTCGACCGGGTGCACCTGCCGGAACACGCCTTCCACGTCATGCGGCGGTCGACCTGCGAGCGGGTCTGGGCCGAGATGGGGGACGACCTCGGCTACGCCGTCGCCGCCCGCTTCCGTGACGACGACCGCTGTCTCTTCTGGCAGACGCTGGTCAACAGTTTCGAGGAACGCGACCACCCGACCGACACGGTGCGCACCTTCGGCGCCGTGCATCTCTCGCTCGCCCATGTCGAGGAGAGCCGGGCGATGGCCTTCTGGATCCGCCTGCGCATGGCGCTGCTGCCGCTGTGGTCGCCACGCACCCTCTGCCTCAACACCGTCCCGCTCGGCTGGCAGGCCCGCATGCGCCGGCTCCTCGACCGCCACCTCGGCCCGGTCGAGGGTGTCCGGGCACCGGCCGATGGTCGGACGGAGGCGGAAAACCCATAAGGAAACAGCCGGCTGCGTCCCGGCGGGAACGGTGCGATCCATGCGCATTCTCCAGGTCACGCCCTATGCCATGTCGCGCCGCGGCGGCGTCCAGTCGCATGTCCGCGATCTGACGCGCTGGCTGCGCGCGAGCGGCCATGACGTGACGATCGTCTCGCCGCGCCCCGACGTCGAGAGCGACGACCCGCCGATCCGGCCGATCGGCCGTTCGGTCGGCGTCTCGCTGTCGGGCACGCGTTTCGAGGTCACCTGGGTCGACGGCCGCGAGATCGCCGAAACGGCGGCGGCCCTCGACGTCGGCATCATCGACGTCGTCCATCTCCACACGCCCTTCGTGCCGCTGCTGCCGCTCCGCCTCTGGCGCGCCTTCCGCCGGCCGACGGTCGCGACCTTCCACGCGACGCTTCCGCCCGGCGACCGGCTGCTGCGTTGGGTGCTGACGCCGATCGCCCGCGCCATGGCGGCTCGCGCCGACGCGGTGGTCGCCGCCTCGCCGACCGCCGCCGTGCTGCCGGGCCTCGGCCGGCCGGGCCGTGCGACCGAGATCCTGCCGCCGACCATCGATCTCTCGCCCTGGCGCGAAGCCGGCCGGAACGTCCGCCCGCGCGATCCCTCGGCGCCGCCGCGCGTGCTGTTCCTCGGCCGCTTCGAGGCGCGCAAGGGGCTCGACGCGCTGATCGCCGCCTGGTCGACGATCGTCGCGCGCGGCGCGGCGGCGGGCCCTGCGCCCGAACTGGTGGTCGCCGGCGGCGGCGAACTGGCACCCGCGGTCGAGGCGCTCGCCGCGCGCGGCCCCGGCCGGGTGACGATCGTGCCGACCCCCGACGACGCGACCGCCCGGCGGCTCGTCGCCGAGGCCGATCTGATGGTCGCCCCGGCGCCCTTCGGCGAGAGTTTCGGTCTGGTGCTGATCGAGGCGCTGGCCGCCGGCACGCCGGTCGTCGCCGCCGCCAATCCCGGTTACGCCGGGGTGCTGACCGGGGAGGGAGCGAGCCTTCTGGTGCCGCCCGGCGACGCCGATGCGCTGGCGGCCAAGGTGGGCGATCTCCTCGCCGATCCCGCCCGCCGCGCGGCGCTGCGGGCCTGGGGCCTCGCCCATGTCGAGGCCTTCGACGTCGGCGCCGTCGGCCCTCGTCTCGTCGCGGTCTACGAGCAGGCGATCGCCAGGGCGCGCAGCGCCTGATCGGAAATCCGCGCGGCGACGCTGATTCAGAGATCGGCGCGGGCGAAGGCGAGCGACACGTTGAGGCCGCCGAAGGCGAAGGAATCCGACAGCGCGACGCCGATCGCCGCCGGCCGCGCCGCGTCGGCCACCGGGTCGACGTCGATGTCGGGATCGGCGCCGAGGAAGTTCATCGTCGGCGGGATGATCGCATGCTCGAGCGCGGCGATCGTGGCGATCGCCTCGAGCGCTCCGGAGGCGCCCATCGCATGGCCGACCATCGACTTGGTCGACGACATCGGCAGGCGGCCGCCGCGGTCTCCGAAGACGTCGAGGACGGCGGCGGCCTCGCAGCGGTCGTTGGCGACGGTGCCGGTGCCGTGGGCGTTGATGTAGTCGACCGCCTCCGGGGCGATGCCGGCGTCCTGGATCGCCTTGCGGATGGCGAGCGCCATGCCGGTCGGATCGGGGGCGACGATGTCGCCGGCGTCCGAGCTGATGCCGCCGCCGAGGAAGCGGGCGATCGGCCTGGCGCCGCGCGCCGCGGCCCGTCCCGCCCGTTCGATCACCAGCATGCCCGAGCCTTCGCCGACGATCAGGCCGCGCCGCCCGGTCGAGAACGGCCGGCAGGTGTCGGAGGAGACGACGCGCAGCGCGTCCCACGCCTTGAGATAGCCTTCCGAATAGCAGGAGTCGGTGCCGCCGACGACGGCGACGTCGGCGAGCCCGCCGCGGATCAGCGAGGCGCCGACCATCATCGCGTGCGCCGCCGAGGCGCAGGCGCTGGTGACGCCGAAGACCGGGCCGCGCGCGCCGATCTCGCGGGCGATGCGGCTCGCCGGGGCGCTGCCCATGGTCTGCGGAATGGTCAGCGGATGGATGCGACCGTTGGCCTTGAACAGGCGGCGGAAACCGTCGTCGAGAACGTCGATGCCGGAATTCGCGGTGCCGATGACGACGGCGATGCGGTCGGGTTCGACGTCGCCGGCGCCGATGCCGGCCTCGCGCCAGGCGGCACGGGCGGCGACGGTGGCGAACTGGGCGAAGCGGTCGAGCGTCGCCAGCGAGCGGTCCTCGAAATGGTCGGCCGGAACGAAGTCGCGGATCGGCGCGCCGTTGGGGAAGCGTACGCCGAAGCCGAGATCGGCGATCGGCCCGATCGCCGAGCGGCCCTCGAAGATCGCCTGTGTGAAGGCCTCGACCGTCTGGCCGAGGGCCGAGACGATGCCGCGACCGGTGACGTCGAGTGCGCGATCCGTCGTCATGCGCCGCGCTTCTCTTCCGGGACGAAGGCGATCAACGTGTCGACGAGCTCGCCGACCGTGTCGAAGTTCGAATCCGCGGCGAGATTGACCTCGACGTCGAAGGCCTCCTCGACAGCGAAGACGACGTTGACGATGTCGATCGAGTCGATGACCACCTCGTCGCGACGGGTCTCGCGGGTCAGCACGGCCGTCTTGTCCTGGATCTCGGTCTGGATGAAGCCGATGATCCGGGCTTCGAGCTCCGGCCATCGCTTGCCCGTCTCCGCGACGGACGCCTCGACAGCATTGTCCGACATGAACTCACCCCTCGGAGTCGGGCGCCGGCGGCGCCCGCCTTTCGATCGCGGCGGGCCGGCCGGAACCGAGCATCGCGCTCTCGCCCTCTCCTGCCGCCTATCACGTTCCCGCCGCAGCGTGAAGTGAAGTCGGGGACAATCCGCATGACGGCTAAGTCGGGAGGATCGGTCCGGGACCCCCGTGGGGATGACCGGAAGCTGCGAAAGCGCTAATGTGCGCGCCGGTCGGGGCGTCGTGCGGTGGCGCGTGCCCGGACCGGCATCGCCGAAAGGAGCATCCGCTCGCGATCGAAGCCGTCGTACGATCGGGCCGCCCTCTCGCCAGCCTCTCGGGTGATCATGTCGTCGCTCTCGCCCTTCGAATCCTTCGTCAAGCGGAGGTCCCGGCTCGCCGGCCAGGCTCTTCTCGAGGGGCTCGGCGACGCCAATCCGTGGTTCGCGCGGGTCGACGCGCTCGAGGCGGCGGTCGCGGCGCGCGGCGGCGACTTCGTCTCCTTCGGCAACTACGACTATCTCGGCCTGTCGGCACACCCCGCCGTGCGCGCCGCCGCGGTCGCGGCGATCGAGACGGCGGGCACCGGCGTCAACGGCTCGCGTCTGGTCGGCGGCGAGCGCCTGTTCCACCGCGCCTTCGAGGCCGACCTCGCCGACTTCGTCGGCACCGACGCGGCACTGACGCTGGTCTCCGGCTATCTCGCCAACCTGTCGCTGATCCCGCATCTGCTGGCCGGCGACGATCTCCTCGTCGTCGACGAATATGCCCACAACTCGATCATGATGGGCGCCCGGGCGACGCGTTCGACGGTCAGGACCTTCCGCCACAACGATCTCGACCACCTCGACGAGATCCTGACCCGCGAGCGGAGCGGACACCGCAACTGCCTGATCGCCGTCGAGAGCCTCTACAGCATGGACGGCGACTGGGTCGACCTGCCGCGCCTCGTCGAGCTGCGCGACCGCCACGGCGTCTGGCTGATGATCGACGAGGCCCATTCGATCGGCGTCCTCGGCGCGACCGGCCGCGGCATCTGCGAGCACTACGGTATCGATCCCCGCCGCGTCGATCTGATCGTCGGCACCCTGTCGAAGACGCTCGCCTCGTCGGGCGGCTTCGTCTGCGCCCATGGGCAGGCGATCGAGTGGCTGCGCTTCACCCTGCCGGGCTTCGTCTATTCGGTCGGCCTGTCGCCGGCGGTGACCGCCTCCGCCCATGCCGCGCTGACGGTGCTGCGCGCCGAGCCCGAGCGCGTCGCCCGTCTCGCCGCCGTCAGCGAGGCTTTCCTCGCCGCCGCCCGTGCCGCCGGGCTCGAGACCGGCGCCGCCATGGGGCGCGGTATCGTGCCGATCGTCTTCCCCGACTTCCCCACCACGCTCGCCAGGGCCGCCGCCCTGCTCGCGCACGGCATCTACGCCCCGCCGGTGATCCAGGTCGGCGTGCCGCAGGATGCCCCGCGCATCCGTTTCTTCCTGTCGTCCGAGCACAGCCGGGCCGACATCGACCGTACCATCGCCGTCCTCGCCGCTCCGCTCGGCTGACGGCCCTCGACCTCGACCGCACGGGAGCGACATGGAACCGAGCCGGGCCGAAGACACGACCGAGAGCGCGGATCGCCGGCAGGCCACCGCTGCTTCCGGCTGCGTGCTGGCGGCGGACTTCGGCACCGGCGGCGTCAAAGTCGGCATCCTCGATCGCGGCCTCGCGCTCCTCGCCGTCACCGTCGAGGACTATCCGCTGTCGCGCCCCGCGCCGATGCGGGCCGAGCAGAACCCGGCCGACTGGTGGTCGGCGCTGGTGCGCGCCCTCGCCACGCTGCGCACGCTGCACCCGGACGCCGTCGACCGTGTCGGCGCCCTCGCCTTCGCGGCGCAGATGTGCGGCGTCGTCGCCGTCGACCGGGCCGGCAAGCCGCTGCGGCCGGCGATCATCTGGCTCGACAAGCGCGCCGTCGACGTCACCCGCACGCTGGTGCGCGGCTTCCCGCGGCTGTTCGGCTACAATATCCCGCGCGCCCTGACTTGGCTCAGCATCGCCAACGGCGGCCCGTCGAAGAACGGCATGGACCCGCCCTCCAAGATGCTGTGGTTGCGGAACGAGGAGCCCGAGGTCTGGGCGGCGACCGACAAGCTGCTCGACGTCCGCGACTGGCTCGTCCACCGCGCCACCGGCCGCATGGCGACGACGGCGGATGCCGCCAATCTCACCTGGCTGATGGACACCCGCCCCGGCCGCGAGGGCTGGTCGCCGACGCTCTGCCGCATGGTCGGCGTGCCGGTCGATCGTCTGCCCGAGATCGTCGACGGCAGCGCCGTCGTCGGCGGCCTGACGCCGCGCGCGAGCGCCGAACTGGGGCTTCCCGCCGGCTTAGCCGTGATCGGCGGCTGCGGCGACGTCGCCGCCACGGCGCTCGGCGCCGGCGCGGTCGAGCCGGGCGAGCTGCACGTCTGCGCCGGCACCAGCTCCTGGGTCGGCGGCTTCTTCCCCGATCGGCGGGTGAGCATCCGCCATTCCTATGCGACCATCACCTCGCCGCTCGGCTTCCGTCCGCTGCTGATCGCCACGCAGGAGACCTGCGGCGGCGCCTTCCACTGGCTGAGCGACATGCTCGGCGGTCCGACCGCCGAGAAGGACGAAGACATCGGCGCCCTGCTCGCCGAGGCCGGGCCGCGCGGCGACGACGATCCGCTGTTCCTGCCCTGGCTCGCCGGCGAGCGCTGCCCGGTCGACGACGACCGCCTGCGCGGCACCTTCCTCGGCCTGCGCTTCGGCCACGACCGGCCGACGCTGATCCGCGCGGTGATCGACGGCACGGTACTCAACCTCGCCTGGGCGCTCGACGTCGTCGGCCGCGAGAAGGGCGTGCGCCGCGACGCGCCGCTGCCGCTGGTCGGCGGTGTCGGCCAGAGCCCGGTCTTCGCCCAGGCGCTCGCCGATGCGACCGGCCGCACCGTGGTCTGCGCCGAGCCGCGCTTCGCCGGCCTGCGCGGCCTCGCCGCCCTCGCCGCCCCGGCGCTCGGCTGGAACCCGGACCCGGCCGCCGCCATTCGGGCCGTGAGCCGCGCGGCGGCGGTCGAATACCGCCCCGACCCGCGCGAACGTAGTCTGCTCGCTCTGCGTCGGCGGGAGTTCGACGCGGCCGGGCGGTGGCTCGTGCGCTGGTCGGCGGCGCGCCAGGCCGGCATCGACGGCTGGAAGAGGGAAGGGCGATGATCGACGGCCTGTTCAAGACCCATATCGACCCCTTGTGGGAACGCATCGCCCGGCCGATCGCCGAGGCCGGCTGGACCCCCAATCAGGTGACGATCGCCGGCCTCGTCCTGGTCGTCGTCGACGTCGCCCTGTTGCCCCTCCACGGTTCGCTCGCCGTCTTCGGCCTGGTGCTGCTGCTCGCCTTCGCCTTCGACGCGCTCGACGGCGCCGTGGCGCGGCTCTCCGGCCTGCGCTCGCGCCGCGGCGGCTGGCTCGACGCGGTCGTCGACCGCTATCAGGAACTCGCCGTCATGGCGGCGCTCGGCGCGGTCTCCGGCGCGTGGTGGGCGGCGATGCTCGGGCTCTCCGGCGCGTTCCTGACCAGCTACGCCAAGGCCCGCACCGCGGTCGAGATCCCGATCGACAACGACCGCTGGCCCGATCTCTTCGAACGCCAGGAGCGGATCTTCTTCCTCTGCGGTCTGACCATTCTCGCCGGCACGCTGTTCCGCGCCTTCGGCCAGGAGCAGGCGGCGCTGGTCGCCGGTCTGTGGATCTACGCCGGCCTCACCCACGTCACGGCGCTGCAGCGGGCGCGTCGCGCCTGGGCCATGCTGGCGCGCGCCGACGCGGAAGACCCGCTCGGGCCCCGCGCCCGCAGGGACGACGATCCGGCGTGATCGCCCTCAGGCGCCGCCGAGACGGCGGGCGAGGAAGCGCCGGAGATCGACGAAATAGCAGGCGAGATAGGCAAGGAAGACGATGATCAGCGCCGTCTCGAGCTCGACATAGGCCGCAATGACGAAACCCGTCGCCGCGCCGAAGTCGCCGTCCTTGGCGTGGAAGACGACGCCGTAGAAGGCCGCCGCCGCGACGACGGCGAGGCCGCCCCGGGCCCGCGCCCGTGCCGTGAAGAAGCCGCCGTCGCCGATCGCCCGCCGCGCCGGCCCGACCAGCGCGTGATGGATCGCGCAGAGGAAGATCGTCGTCGCCTGACCGGCGAAGAAGACGTAGGACCCGATCATGTGCATGCGGTGCTCCTCCGCCGTCGCGCCGAGGCGGAAGCGGGCGAGCCAGACCATGCCGACGCAGGTCGCCGTCATGCAGACCGACATGGCGACGAAGAGCCCCCGCACCAGTCGGTGGCGCGCCGGCCCGAGCACGGCCCGATCGGGCAGCTCGGCGGCGAGCATCCACAGGATGCCGTGGGTCGCCGGCCACAGCAGGAGCGCGGCGAGCGTCACCCAGAAGGCGAAGGGCTCGCCGATCGCCGGGTCGGAGATCGCCCGGCTGATGGTCGGATAGAGCGTCGCGTCGGCCCCCGGATGGCGGGCATGCCAGGCGATCCGCGCCCAGACGATTGCCGGTGCGACGATCACCGGCACCGCGAGGACCGGGAGCGCCGCGAGCCCGGCGAGGCGCGCGCGTGCGCGGCGGTCCTTCGGGTCGTTCGCCATGGAGGTGGGGTCGGTGAGGTCGCCGCTCATGCGCGTCCCTGCTGCGATGACGGCGGGAGAGTGGACGAGGC